>NZ_DAOTWH010000177.1:0-30877 GCF_034435895.1 Chloroflexus sp. | reverse complement strand
CGGCGCGACGGCTGGCGCGCTTGGCTGGGGCCGGGCCGGCTGCGGACGCGGCGCTACCGGTTGGGCCGCGGGGGCAGGAACGAGCAACGCTTCGATCACCGCTACTTCGAGCGGCAGATGGCCGTAGGGCGTGGTGCGCAACTGGTAATCGAGATTGCTAAACAGCTTCACCCACTGCACCAGCACCGCCATCTCGGCCTGCTGCGCCCACTGCGCCAACTGCGCCGCCTCATCGTCGCCGAGATCGAGCAGCGCGCGATCGCCGGTCGCCTTGAGCAACATCACCGCGCGCAGCCGTTCCACCAGATCGCGGGCAAACTGGCGCAGATCGGCGCCCTGATTCGCCACCGCATTGACTGCGCGCAGCGCAGCGGTCAGGTCAGCGGCGAGCAAGGCCGCAATCAACGCATCTACCTCGGCGGCAGCGGTCATACCGAGCAGACTCTGCACATGGTGCAGGGTAATCGGCCCCTCGACGAACGAAGCCAACTGTTCGAGAATACCGAGCGCATCGCGCATACTGCCGGTTGCAGCGCGGGCAATCGCTTCGGGAGCGCCATCGGCCAGCGCGATCCCCTCGGCGGCGGCAATCCGGCGCAAATGGGCCGCCATCGACGTCACGCTATGGCGGACGAAGGTAAAGCGTTGGCAGCGCGACAAAATCGTCGCCGGCACCTTATGCACTTCGGTCGTGGCGAGGATAAAGAGGGCGTGATCGGGCGGCTCTTCGAGCGTCTTGAGCAGGGCATTAAACGCCGCGGTCGAAAGCATGTGGGTTTCGTCGATGATATAGACCTTCATGCGAGCGACGCTGGGACGAAACTGCACCCGCTCGATAATCTCGCGCGCATCCTCCACGCTGGTGTGGGAAGCGGCATCCATCTCGATCACGTCAACCGCGCGGCCTTCGGCGATCGCCGTACACATCTCGCACGTCCCGCACGGGCGCGCCGCCGGATCGGGATGGAGACAGTTCACCGCCTTGGCGAGCAAGCGGGCCATTGTCGTCTTGCCGACGCCACGCGGGCCGGTGAAGAGATAGGCATGGCCGACCCGGTCTTCGGCAATCGCATTGCGCAGCGTCTGCACCACATGCTCTTGCCCCACCAGCTCGGCAAAGGTTTGGGAACGCCATTTGCGGTAGAGTGACTGAACTGCCATCGCGCTTTCGGGTGTCGGTTGGTCAGCAGCAGGTATTATACCAGAGGCGAGCGGACAGCATATTTATTAGAAGCTCGCTGCGCGGGCTGAATAGCCACGAAAAGACGCAAAAGGCACAAAACATGGTTTGAATATCTTTGTGGCTATCACCCAAACCCGCCTGTGCGTGTGAATCCTGTGCGGCGTTGCTCGCTTGGTGGCTTGGCGTTGCGCCCTCACCCCCCGGCCCCCTCTCCCACCTCACGGCGAGAGAGGCGGAGCCGCCGGATTGGCGGCAACGACATTGCTACAGCGGAACGCAGCAGCGCCCCTCTCCCACCCTAGTGGGTTCACGGGCGGACAGCACTTCTGATCCCTAGCATACTTGATCGCCATACGCACCAAGCACAATGGCACGGTATGATAAGGCAGACAAACACCGCAACTGCAACAGTAGACACCACGATTCAGACTGACTTTCTCGACGCGCACGCGCGGCACTGTATGGAGTTTTGACGTGGCCGATGAAGACGTTCCGCATGCACCGTGGGCCGTGCGGTGGAATCGCGGCTGGGCCTCGATTCAATCACTTCAAGGACGTCTTGGGAAAGTAGACTACAGCGAAGTGCAATATACCTTTGGCCCACTAATTGATGGCATTAGGAAAAGCATTGACAGCGGCACCACACAACGATATGACTGATCCGCAACGCATTCGGGAAGCGATCATCGCGGCCTTGCCGATAACATATAGCGCTGTTCCAGAACGATGCTTCTTGTATGTGCCGATATGGCATAAAGACGCGCTCCGTTTAGAATATCGGCTCGTACAGGGAATGAGCGGAGAGGGGAAGTCTTCTGGACGGCAGCCCTTGTCACTGATTCATTACGTACCGTGATCGGTCAAGTTGAACCCAAACTTGCCCAAGCGGCGGTATCAATCGGCTTCGCTGCGGCAGCCGATGTGGACGCTTACCCCAGCCGCGACATTCTGGCCGAACTGCTCAAACAGGCGGCCACCCCGTACGATATCTGGCGCGCGGTGGGTGCCCGCTGGCTGGCAAAGCTCACCGGCGAGCATGTGCCGGCAGCTTGTTGGCACGAGACGGTTGCTTGGGTGCGCCAAAACCCGGAAGCGTTGGCCCGCATCGCGCAGGCGGCTGACCAGCGCCTAGCAGCGAGCAGCGTTACGGGTTGATCGTCTTCGACGACCTCGACCGCACTAGCACCGACTGGAACACGGTGAACCAAATCGTCTTCGACCTCTTGCGCGTGGTGTTGTGGTTGATCGAGTTTAAACGGTTGCATACCAAAATCTTTCTGCGCGGGGATCAACTCTATCGCTTGGATTTGAGGAGCTTCCCCGATGTGGCGAAACTCACAGTCAAGAGTGCTGGATTAAGGTGGGATCGCTACGATCTGCATGGCCCGCTTTGGCAACGGTTCTGTAACGCCGATCACGAGTACGGCGCCGTGCTGCGCGACCTTTATGCCCGCATCACCGGCCAGCCCGCCCGCGCTGAGGATGGCGTTTGGCTATTAAGCAATGAAGTGAAAACTGATGTATATCTGCAACGTCGATTGTTTGCCGCTCTAGCCGGCGATCGGATGGGCAAAGATAGCTGGCGGGGCGAGCCTTATGAGTGGTTGGTCAATCACTTAGCTGATGGCGCAGGGTGGGTATCGCCGCGTTCCTTTCTGGCCGCGATTCGAGCGGCGGCTGAAGACTCGGAGCGCTATCCAAACTATCCCTACCCGCTCCATTACGAAAGCATCAAACGCGGCGTGCCACAAGCATCACAGGTTCGGGTGGATGAAATAGCCAAGGATTACCCGTGGGGCACAAAACTGATGGCGCCGCTCCACGGCCTATCCGTACCTTGCCCGATTGAGACGATCACAGCGAGCTGGCAAGAACGCTTTCCGAATGGGCCGGCTGATCTTGGCGGAGATTATTTGCCGCCACTATGGATTGATCACGGATGGAGCGGCATCAAAAACCATTTGTTTCACCTTGGCATTGTTGAATTCACGAGCGACAATCGCATCAACATGCCTGACATCTACCGGATCGGGTTCGGGCTTGGCCGGCACGGCGGGGTCAAACCGATCAAAACTGGAACATCACCGGTGGTATAATGTTAAACCAGTACCACCCGTCTGTGCCAGAGGATGCCCTATGCTCACCTACGAGCAATTGATTGCCCTGTTGATCGAAAGCCTCGAGCAACACCAGATCAACATCGTCCACACCCAAGAACTGCTTGACGTTCACACCTTGGGACGCAGCCTGCACGTGGCCTGTTTGCCGCCGAATACCGATAAAACCGGCGCATGGGCGCAACCGCCGTTACGCGCCGTGGTGAGCATCCACTGGCCAGCGGAGCTGACCATTGCCTCATTGCACGGCCAACCCATCATTGATGCGCTCAACCAGATTGTCGCCGAACGGCTGCGCACGATGCGGCGCGCTAGCTCAATGGCATTTGACGTGACCTATTTTCTGCCGCTGAGCGATAACGAACAGCAGGCAGCAGATTTTGAGGATGTAACCGCCAAGATCCTCGATCTCTTTGCGCGCCATGCTGACATCGAGGACAACTTCGCGATCAACGGCGTTCTCCGCCTAAGCAGTGAACAAGCGTCCACACTGACGCAATTAACCGTGACCCGGCTCTTCCCGGTGGAACGATTGCAGGCTGAGGCGGTGGAAGAGATAATTGCGGCGATGAGCGGCGAACTGCGCGAGATCCTGCCGCGGTTAGCAACGGTCTTTCCGCCAACGCCGAGCGATCCTGAGCCGGGGCTTGATCCGCAGTTTTATTTGCGACCACCGACTGCCTGATGCCATTTTCGCCTTCTGCGCTGCAAGCCCTGTTCCAACCCGGCGTGAGCGAGCGCTGGCAAGCGGTGCAACGCTGGTTGCACCCCGAAATGCTGGCGCTGGCCAACCGCGCCGCCGAACGGGCGGCAGCGCTTTTGCCGCGACAGTGGCCGCTGTACGAATTGAGCTTCAAGGCGCGGCGAGCGCTTGATCGCGGCAAGGGGCGGCGCGATCCGATCGAAGACTATTGGTTCGCGTTCGACCGGCCACCGCGTGGGGCCGGCGTTATGCTGACGGTGAGCGGGGTTGAACGCACGGTCACGGTGGGCCTACAACTGTGGGGCATCCGGCGACCGCAACTGGCCCGGCTCTGGCGCGAAGCGCGCCCGTTGTGGGAGGCGCTGATCGACCGGATCGGTGCGGAAGGGCAGGCGCGGTTTGCCAGCCGCCGCCCGCCCGCGCCGGGCATGCGCTGGATCGAACATTATCTGGCGCAACGGCAAGCTCAATATCTGTGGGCCGGTTTTGTCTATCCTTGGGATAACCTGCCGTCCGACGAACGGTTGATCGATGATCTCTGCGCGTTGCTGCCGCTCAATGAAGCCTTGATGGAGCTGGCCGAGATCGAGCTGGCGACGACCCACACGTTGCGCGAGACACCTGAACGCTATCACGCCGGATTGCCGCCATTCGAGCAGATCGCTGCCACGATTCGCCGGCGCGGCATGGTGATTGATGAACGCATACTGGAAGCGTTTCATCTGGCGGTGCAAGCGCGACCACTCGTGATTCTGGCTGGGCCGAGCGGCAGCGGTAAGACGTGGCTCACCCGGCTGTACGCCGATGCGCTGATCGGAGTGGTGGAAGGCCACCCCAACCCGATCTACCTGCTGGTTGCGGTGCAACCTGACTGGCACAGCGCCCGCGATCTGCTCGGATACTACAACACGCTCACTGGTCTCTACCAGCCGACCGCATTTCTGCGTCACGCGCTTAAGGCCGCCGCTGACCCTGATCAAACCTACATCGTCTGCCTCGACGAGATGAATCTGGCCCGGCCCGAATACTATCTAGCCCCGATCCTCTCGGCGATGGAGACTGCCGAGGGGTTGATTGATCTCGGCACCCCGCTGGCCGAAACGCCGCTAGCCGGCGGCGGCGCGGTGCGGAATCCGCTGCGCTTGCCGGCCAATCTGCGCCTGATCGGTACTGTCAATGTCGATGAAAGCACCTTCTTGCTCAGCGACAAAGTGCTCGATCGGGCCAACTTGATCGAACTAGGGAACTTTGATCTTAACCGCTTCCGCGCTGTGTATCAAGGAGCGATCGACGACCAGATCTGGCAGATGCTGGCCGCGATCCAGACCCACATGGCAGCGGCAGGAAAACCAGCCGGGTATCGGGCTTTGGGTGAAACGCTCCGCTTCATCGAACAAGCCAGCAGTATGAGTCCATTCGAGGCGCTAGACGTACAGATGCTCCAGCGCCTCTTGCCGCGCCTGCGCGGCGACGACACCCCGCGCTTCCGGCAGGCGCTGCGCGGGTTACACGCGCTTTGTGAAGGAAGGCTCCCGCGCAGCGCAACCCGGCTCGAACAGATGCTAGCCCGGCTTGATCGCGAGGGGTATACCGACTTTTACGGCTGATCCGGCGTCACGCCACCCGCACCGCGGCGAGACAACGCACTGGCGAGGGGACACTGCCCACTTGTTGCCACGTACGCCCGCGATCATCGCTGCGCCAGATTTGGCCGGTATCGGTACCGGCCCACACCACATCAATATGATAGGTGCTCGGCGCAAACGCGCTGAGCGCGCCTTGCCATGCACCGGTCACTTCCTGCCACGTTTTGCCGCCGTCCTCGCTGCGCATAACGCGCGTGCCCTCAGCGACTGCGGCTAACAACACCTCCTGCTTCCCCGACAGCACCGCCAACAAACACGCGTCCGGCACCCCCAAATCGGCATCGCGCCAGACACCCATTCCCTGCACGGTCGCTACCGGCAGACGATCACTGGCGAGAAAATTAAACAACACCCGATCCTCGGCATCGGCCTCGCGCCACTGCCGGCCACCATCATCACTGCGCAAGAAGGCCTGCTTCGTCGCCACCACTAAACTCAGCGAATCGGCAGCCACCAGCGCGAACACCTGCTCGCCGGACAATGCCATATCGGGCAACAAGCGCCAGCGGCCCGCGCCACCCGGATCACTGAAGATGTACAGACCATTATCGGTGCCAACATAAAGCACTCCAGCCTTTGCCATGCCGCCTCCTTCGCCATACTGTCACACTGGCGCATGCTGCGCAACCATACGCGATTGTAGCATAGCATTGCATGATGCAATGTGATATGATGATAGAGTATCTCAAGCTAGAGCGCATCCCCGTTCGACGGTTCCATCTAGTTGCTCGCTACACAATCACTGCGGGATGAGATTATGTCGCTCGTACATCTGCGCCAGCTTTGGCAGAGCGCCGATCCGGCGCCAAGCGCGCTGCGATTAGCGGTTTGGTACACGATCATTGCCGGAGCATGGATTTCCTTCTCTGACAGGCTCCTCACGCTTATGATCAGCGATATAGAGAGCTTGACCGGCTGGCAGACGGCCAAGGGCTGGCTGTTTGTGCTGGCAATGGCCGGTTGGCTGGGATGGGAACGATGGCGCGCGCTCAAACGATACCAGCGCATCAACGACGAACTCCGCGCGCTCAATGCCTCGCTCGAACAGCGTATCGCCGAACGCACCGCGCCATTGCAGGCTGCAAATGCCGAATTGAGCCAGATTAATCAAGAGCTTGAAACCTTTACCGCAACGATCTCTCACGACCTCAAAGCGCCGCTGCGCGTGATTGAAGGCTATAGCCAACTCCTCTTGCGCTTTCATGCCCAACGGCTCGACGATGACGGCAAACAATGCCTCAATAGCATTCGCACGGCAACCACCCAAATGAACCAACTGATTGACGATTTACTTGCCTATACCCACATTGAACGCAAAGTGCTGGAATATGCCGAGATTAACCTTGCCGCCATCATCGAAGAGATTTTGGCCATGCATGCTGATCAAATCGAGACACGCGGCATCACCATCGAACAAGATATTCGCTGTCCGGTGATGCGCGGCGACGAGATCGGCATCACCTTGGCGCTACGCAACCTGATCGACAACGCGCTGAAATTTACGGCCCACGTTCCCCAACCGCGGCTGGCAATTGGCGCCGAAGCCATGGGCGATACAGTGCGATTATGGGTCAAAGATAACGGAATCGGGTTTGACATGCGCCATCACGAGCGCATTTTTGCTATTTTTCAACGCTTGCACCCCCAAGATGCGTATCCCGGTTCTGGAATTGGGTTAGCTATCGTGCAAAAAGCAATTGAGCGCATGGGCGGACGGGTCTGGGCCGAGAGCAGCCCCGGCGCCGGCGCAACGTTTTATTTGGAGATCCCGTATGCCACCGCATCACCTGCATCTGTTATTGATTGAAGATAATCCCTTTGACGCCGATCTCTTCCGGCGCGCGATGCTGCTGCACGATGCTAACGTCAAGATCAAACATATCGATTCGTATCAAGCTGCATACGCACATCTCAACAGCTTAGCAACGACTGCGACATCCTACGATGGGGTGATTCTCGACTTACACCTCCGTGATGGCGATGGCATCGATCTGCTCGCCTACATTAGGTCTCACCATCTGCCGCTAGCGGTGATTATCCTGACAGGCGGCGGCGGCGATCACATGGTGATCAGCGCACTGAAAGCCGGCGCTGATGATTATGTCATCAAGCACAATGACTACCTCGACCGGATCGGCGCGATCATCGAGCAGGCGTGCCAGCGTTTTCATTCCCAGCAAGCGCGGCGCAGCCGGACGATTACTGTCACCTACGTTGAATTCGGCGCGACCGACGGCGAAGCAACGATCCACTATCTACAACGTACCGCGCCCCACCTGCACTGTGTGCCGGTGCGTAGCCAGCGCGCGTTGTTGCACGCTTTGGCCCGGGGCCATCCTGCAGGTGATCTCGTGCTGATCGACTGCGCGCAACCACGCTTGGCCGTGCTCGATCTAGTGAAAGAATTGATCCAATTCCACCGGCTGGCGCAGCCGATCATTGTAATAGCCCAGCCGGGCAACGAGGAGTTTCCCTTACAAGCATTACGGCTCGGCGTGGTCGATTATATTATCAAACGGGAAGGCTTTCTCGCCCAATTGCCGATCGCGATAGAAAACGCCCACTACCGCGCCCAACTCCATCAGCAAAACGAGCGCCTCCGGCTGCAAGCCCAAGCGCTCAACGATGCCGCTAACGCCATCGTGATCGCTGACCGTAACGGCATAATCGAGTGGGTTAATCCGGCTTTTACCACTCTGACCGGGTACGAAGCAGCCGAAGCGATCGGCCAATCAACCCGCCTTTTGCGTTCTGGCAAGCAAGATCGCGCCTTCTACACCGCGCTCTGGAATCAGATTTTGGCCAAGAACCCATGGCGGGGCCGGCTGATCAACCGGCGGAAAGATGGCAGCCTCTACCACGAAGAGATGACGATTACGCCGGTCACTGACGAGAACGGCGTGATCAGCCGCTTTATTGCTATCAAACAAGACATCTCTGAACAAGTCGCCCGTGAGCAACGTCGCGCTACCTTAGCAGCAATCGGAACAGCTCTGCGCCCGGCGCAATCGCGGGCCGAGTTGACGCCCATCCTCCTAGGGCAGGTGCGCGAGGCATTTGCTGCCGAAAGCCTTGCCCTCTTGCGACCACATAACGGCATATTGCATGTTGATAGTGCGCTGAGTTGTCTCGCCGCGCTTAGACAACAACCTGCGGTGCTGGCTAGCTTGAGCGATCGGTTTCGGCGCGTCAGCGGCCCGATCTCGGTCGCAGACCTGCTCAGTGCAACCGGCAAGACAGTGATCGGCGTGCCATTGTACGCCGCAAATCGCTTGGTGGGGGTATTGTTGTTGCAGCGAGCAACACCGCTGAGCGAAGCCGAGCTGGATTTGCTGAACGACATTGCCGAGCTGTTCGCCAACGCGCTGCACCACACCGATCTCTTCGAGCAATTGCGCGCAGCGAATGCCGAATTGCGCGCCGCGTATGATGAAACGATTGAAGGTTGGTCACGGGCGCTCGATCTGCGTGACCGCGAGACCGAAGGCCATTCGCGCCGCGTAACCGAATTGACAGTGCGGATTGCTGCGCGCATGGGCTTTAGCGAGGAAGAGTTGCTGCACGTGCGCCGCGGCGCGCTGTTGCACGACATCGGCAAGATGGGCATTCCCGACGCGATCTTGCTCAAGCCTAGCCCGCTCAACGACGAGGAGTGGGCAATTATGCGCACCCACCCCACACTCGCCGTCGAACTGTTGCGCCCAATTGCCTTTCTTGCTCCGGCGCTCGATATTCCGTGGTGCCACCACGAAAAATGGGACGGCACCGGCTACCCGCGCGGTCTGCGCGGCGAGGAGATCCCGCTGGCGGTGCGCATCTTCGCCGTGGTTGATGTCTACGACGCCCTCACCAGCGACCGGCCCTACCGGGCCGCGTGGTCGAGGGAACGGGCGCTGGCGTATATCCGCGAACAAGCCGGTCGCCACTTTGATCCGTGGGTGGTGGAAGTTTTCGAGCAGGTCATCGCCGAGATGGGCAGCAATGATATAATGAAGTGAAGAAACGACGGGCGCAGCGCGCTGCGCCTGTGCCTGATTGCAGAGATTCAGCGCGCTGCGCCTGTGCCTGATTGCAGAGATTCAGCGCGCTGCGTCCGTATAAGGAGTTGGTATGTTGAATTTTCTCCGGCGGTTGCTGGGTGACAGCAACGAGAAAGAGATACGCCGGCTGCAGCCAATAGTGGAAGAGATCAACCGGCTTGGCCCCGAATTCGCCAAGTTGAGCGATGCCGAGCTGCGCGCCAAGACTGATGAATTCCGCCAGCGTCTGGCCGATGGCGAGACGCTTGATGATATATTGCCCGAAGCCTTCGCTACCGTGCGCGAAGCAGCCGCGCGCACGATTGGGATGCGCCATTTCGATGTGCAGTTGATCGGCGGCATTGTGCTGCACCAAGGCAAAATCGCTGAGATGAAGACCGGCGAAGGCAAGACGCTCGTCGCCACCTTGCCGCTTTACCTCAATGCGCTCGAAGGCAAAGGCGCGCATCTGGTCACGGTCAACGACTATCTGGCCAAAGTCGGCGCCGGATGGATGGGGCCGGTTTACCACTTCCTCGGCCTCTCGGTCGGCTTTATCGCCCACGAACAGAGCGCGTTGTACGACCCTGACTATATCGATCCCAACGCCAATCCCGAAGACCAGCGCCTCGTCCATTGGCGACCTTGCACCCGGCGCGAAGCCTATCTGGCCGACATTACCTACGGCACCAACAACGAGTTCGGCTTCGACTATCTGCGCGACAATATGGCATACGAGAAGTCGCAGCTCGTGCAACGCGCGCTGCACTACGCCATCGTTGACGAGGTTGACAACATCTTGATCGACGAAGCGCGCACGCCGTTGATCATCTCTGGCCCGGCGCAGAAGTCGTCTGATCTCTACCGCCAGATGGCGAAGTTGGTGCGCCAGTTGCGCCGCTCGTCGGTGACGGCCAAGCAGGTGAAAGAGGAGGGGCTGGAGCCGGACGGCGATTTCTTTGTCGATGAGCGCAGCAAGAGCATCTACCTGAGCGAAAAGGGGATCGAGAAGCTTGAAAAGTTGCTCAATATCCCCGCTGGCGAGAGCCTGTTCGATCCCGAACACTACGAGAAGACCCACTACGTCGAGAATGCGCTTAAGGCCCAGTTTATCTACCAGCGCGACCGCGACTATATGGTGACGCCGAACGGCGAAGTGGTTATTATCGACGAGTTCACCGGGCGGGCAATGCCGGGCCGGCGCTGGAGCGATGGCCTCCATCAGGCGATCGAGGCTAAGGAAGGGGTGGCGATTAAGAACGAGAATGTGACGCTGGCTACCATCACCTTCCAAAACTACTTCCGCATGTATAAGAAGCTGGCCGGTATGACCGGTACGGCCTACACCGAGCGGGAAGAGTTCGCCAAGATTTACAATCTCGATGTGGTGGTCATTCCAACCCACAGGCCGATGATTCGCGAGGATCTGCCTGACCAGATTTACGCCACCGAAGAGGCGAAATTCAACGCCGTGCTGCGCGAAGTGGAAGAGATGCACGAGATTGGGCGACCGGTGCTAATTGGCACCACGTCGGTCGAGACCTCCGAACGGATCAGCGCCATGCTCAATCAGGCCGGCATCCCGCACAATGTGCTCAACGCCAAACAGCACGAACGCGAGGCGGCGATTGTGGCGCAGGCCGGGCGCAAGGGTGCAGTGACGGTCGCCACCAATATGGCCGGTCGCGGTACCGACATTCTGCTCGGCGGTAACCCTGATGGTTTGGTTGAAGAGTTTCTGCGTAAAGAGGGCCTGACCATCGAAACGGCCACGCCTGAACAGAAGCGAGCGGCGTGGGAGAAGGCGAAGGCGTTGACCGAGGCCGAAGGCGAAGAGGTGCGCAAGCTCGGCGGTTTGCACGTGATCGGCACCGAACGCCACGAGGCGCGCCGGATCGATAACCAGTTGCGCGGGCGCGCCGGTCGCCAAGGCGATCCCGGCTCGTCACGATTCTTCCTCTCGCTCGAAGATGAATTGCTGCGCCGGTTTGGCCCGGTCGACCGGATCAGAGGCTTGATGGAGCGGTACGTTGGTTCCGATGTACCGTTGCAAGCCGGCCTGCTCGATCGCACAATCGAAGGTGCGCAGACTCGCGTCGAGGGCTATAACTTCGATGCCCGCAAGCACACCGTCGAGTTTGACGACGTGATGAATAAGCAGCGTCAGATTATCTACGCTGACCGCAAGGCTATCCTCGACGAAGCCGATATGCGCGAGCGGGTGCTCGATCTGATGGCGGAAGAGATTCAGAGCCAGATCGACGAGCATCTGAGTGATGAACCCGATGAGTTCGAGCTGACCGAGGTGCTGCGCGCGTATCGCCGGATCAACCCGACCCTGCCGCCGACCGTCACTGCTGAGACGTTGAAGGGGAAGAAGAAAGAGGAGATTGAGCAGTTCTTGCTCGATCAGCTCGAAACTGCTTACGCCGAGCGCGAGAAGGCAGTTACTCCCGAAGTGATGCGCACGGTCGAGCGACGGGTGATGTTGGGCGCAATTGACCGCCAGTGGGTCGATTATCTGACCGCAATGGACGAATTGCGGCAGAATATTCTCTTGCAAGCCTACGCGCAGAAAGACCCCTTGATCGAGTTTAAGCGCGAGTCGTTCCGCATGTTCGACGAGTTGAAGGCGAACATTGCGCGCGATATTGTCTATAACGTGATCCCGGCCTCGTTCCAGTATGAAGCCTACCTGCGCCAAATCGCCGAAGAGCAGGCCCGCCGTTTGGCAACCGCGCAAGTCGCCGGCAGCAGCAGCGAAGTCGAGCAGGGGCGCAAACCACAACGCCGTTCTACGCCGCAGATCGGGCGCAACGATCCGTGTCCGTGCGGCAGCGGCAAGAAGTTCAAGCATTGCCACTTGGGTCGCGAGCACGAGTTGACAAGTCTAGGGAATGCAACACCGGTGGCAACTTCTGCGCCGGCGCCGGCTAAGGCGGCGCGTCTGGCCAACCCGGCTATCGCCGAAGAGGCGGCCAAGATCAAAGCTGCGATCGATAGCGGCCAATTGCCGCCAAATGGCCCTGCCGCGCAACGCGGGCGCAATCCCCAATCGGTGCCGCGGGGGAAGAAGCGGTAAGATCACGCCCCACCCCTCGCCCCTCCCCGCTGGGGGAGGGGCATGTACCACTCCCTCCCCCTCCGGGGGAGGGCTAGGATGGGGGCATATCCCGCTCCCCAGCTTGTCATTGCTTCGCCGCAGCGGGGCAATACGCGGCATTGACCCGCGCGGCGAAGCAATCTCCCCCGCGCACGGGATGAGTGCACTCAGCCATCCTTCCCGCCAAAGCGGGAGATTGCTTCGGGCGCCCCGCGCCCTCGCAATGACAACAGAACACGCCCCGCGCGCCCACAGCAGGGCTGCTGCCCTTGCTACATCGCCAAAAACGACAAATAAAAGATCAGCAAAAAGATAAACGACACCGCATTCGCAATCAGCGCCGCCATATAACTGGGGGCAGCCTTGCGTTTGCGGATCAGCATCAGCACGAAGCCCTCAACCAGCACCGCCACCACGAACGCCCCCACAATCACGAATAACGGGTTTTCTAACGCCAGCAGCAATTGGCCCAGCAGCACAATCACGACCGATGACACAATACTGGCAACCACCACATCACCCAACGCGCGAAAAAGCGGTTGCCATTTGATCTGCACCATCGCCTGCCATTCAATCAACAGCATTAAGATAATGATGCCAACGCCGAGGGGGCTCAGGAAGAGTTCTTGAAACGGAAACATCAGCGCGATCCTTGTCTGCATACATGCGGTTGGTGAAGCATTATAGCGGATCTCCCGCTATGGCAACGCCAACCGTCGCGCCAGCCCGCCGGCGAGATGCAGCGCCGCAGCAAAGGTGCGATCACGGCTGAGCAGCCGTAGTTCGCTGTTGAGCAGATCGGCCAGCACTGGATGGTCAATCGTTGCCGTGCGCTCGATCGGGTGCGCGCCGGCAATGGTCGCTCGCGTGCAAGCGTGCCCGGCATCACTCGTCAATTCCACCACAAACTCTGCCATCTGATTGTCTACTGCTCGCAACGCCAACCGTGCCAGCCCTTCCACGCCGGCGCGATCGACTGGCCGGATTGCCACACTCACCAGCCGGATGGCCGCTGGCCCTACCCCCACCGCCGGTCGCCGCAGGTAGATTTGGATGGTCTCGCCCTCGATCCCGACCGCATCTTCTAGCGGCGTCCATTTCAAACAACTCGCCAGCCAGCCGACAAAGAGCAGCGCCGCCACTGGATTCGGACGGTTGCCGGCGGCGTATTCGATCACGATCTCGTCGATCCGGTGCAAGTGCGGCAAAAAGGGGCGCGTATCGAAGAACTGAGCCGTCAATTCACGCCACGGGGTTAGGCGCGTCCAGCCCAAATCGCTCACCGCTGGCGCACCGTTGGCTGTCTGTTCAAAAGCGGCCAACTCGGACAATTCCCGTAGCGGATCGGCAAAGGTGGTCGAATCGACGATGAGCCGGTCACAAAGCCGGTAAAGCCGTTGCACCAGCGGTTGGGCGAAGAGCTGCGGGCCGGGAGCCCACAGCACTACTGGCAGATCGGGCACCAGCAGCGGCAAGACGAGGCTGGCCAGTTGCCCAGCCGGTGCGCCGCGGGCGCTAATCGTCACTTGCTCGCCGCAGACCTGCGTGCGACCAGCATTGGCCAGCGTGCAGAGCGCCTGTGCGTTCGCTTGCAACTCGGTCGCCGGGCCGGGCCGGTCAATCACAATCACGGTACGGTTAGGGTGTTGCGCGGTGAGCGCCGGCGCTACCGCCAAGGATTGTTCGGCCCAATCATCATCAGGCGCGCGCACAATCAAGTTGAGCGTCAGCGCCCGAATCACCGCTTGCCCGCCAGCATCGGGATGCGTCGCCTGTTCTTGCCACATCTGGCGCAATTCACGCTCGATCGCATTGATATCGATTGCCGCTTCGCTCATACCATCTCCATCCTATAGTCGCCGCCACGACCGGCCATCGCGGGCGATAAATTCATCGGCTGCCGCCGGCCCCCAACTACCGGCTTCGTAATTGGGGAACGGCTGCAGCGGGCCTTCGGCCCATGCCTGCAAGATCGGCGTCAACAGCGCCCAACTGGTTTCAACCTCATCACGGCGGGTAAAGAGGGTGCCATCGCCAAGCATGCAATCGAGCAACAGCCGCTCGTAGGCTTCTGGTGAAGTGACGCCGAACGATGCGCCATAACGGAAATCCATCGTCACCGGACGGATCTGCGGTTGGCCGGGAGTTTTCGAGCTGAATTTGAGCGAAATCCCTTCGTCAGGCTGGATCTTGATCGCTAGGACGTTCGGATCGAGGTCGTTGAGCGGCGTATCGGCAAAGATCATCGTTGGCGCCGCCTTAAACTGAATCGCGATCTCGCTTACCCGCCGCGGTAGGCGCTTACCGCTGCGCAAATAGAATGGCACGCCGGCCCAACGCCAATTGTCAATAAACAGCTTCAACGCGACGTAGGTCTCGGTTTGCGAAGTAGGCGACACACCTTTCTCTTCGCGGTAGCCGCGCACCGGGCGGCCATTGGCGCTGCCCGGCCCGTACTGGCCGCGCACCGTATCGTTGACCGACAACGGGCGCACCGCACGCAACACCTTGACCTTCTCGTCGCGCACCGCATCGGCGTCGTAGAGCGACGGCGGCTCCATCGTCACCAGACACAGCAACTGCATCAGGTGGTTTTGGATCATGTCGCGCAGCGCGCCAGAGGTATCGTAATAGCCGCCGCGATCCTCGACCCCGATGGTCTCGGCAACGGTAATCTGCACGTGATCAATGTGGCTCCGGTTCCAGATCGGCTCGAAAATACCGTTGGCGAAGCGAAAGATCAAAATATTCTGCACCGTCTCTTTGCCGAGATAGTGATCGATGCGGTAGACCTGATCTTCGCGAAAGACCGATAATACCTCGGCATTGAGCGCCTGCGCGCTGGCGAGGTCGTGGCCAAACGGCTTTTCGATGATAATCCGTGTCCACCCATTTGAACGCGCTAGCCCGTGCGCGCCGAGCTGGGCAATAATCGTGGGGTACGCTTCGGGTGGCGTGGCCAGATAAAAAACGCGATTCCCGCCGGTGCCGCGCTCGGCGTCGATCGCCGCCAGCCGCTCGGCCAAACTGGTATAGGCATCAGCCTCGTCAAAACTGCCGCGATGGTATTGAATCCCTTGGGCGAAACTAGCCCACGATTCGGGATCAACCGGCCCTGAGCGCGAATTGGCATTGATCGCCTCGCGCAGCAGATCGCGAAAATAGTCGTCGCTCCAATCGCGGCGAGCGAAGCCAACCACCGAAAAACCGCCGGGCAAGCGGCGTTCGCGGGCCAGATTGTAGAGCGCCGGCACCAATTTGCGGCTGGTCAGATCGCCGCTGGCGCCGAAAATGACCATCGTGCAGGGTTCGGGTGTGCGACCAATGCGCAACCCGGCCCGCAGCGGATTATCCAAAACAGGCGTCACCATGCGCTTGCTCCGTGCTTGTTTTTTACCGCAGAGGACGCCGAGGTCGTAGGGAAAAGACAAGAGAATGGTGTTCAGCGCCGGGAGATTGACCTGCCGTTGTATTCCCAACACCGCTGCGTCCTCTGCGCCCCCTGCGGTAAAAACACCTTCACCTTACTCTGCCTTCTTGACCGCGTGGCCGCCGAACTGCTGGCGCAGCGCGGCCAGCACCTTGGCGCTGAAGCTGTCTTCTTGCCGCGAGCGGAAGCGCATCTGCAACGAGAGGGTAATGATCGGCGCCGGCACAGCGAGATCAATGCTCTCTTGCACCGTCCACCGTCCCTCACCGCTGTCTTCGACATAGCCGCGGATGCTGCTCAGATCGGCATCGGCGCTGAACGCGCGCTCGGCCAATTCCAACAACCACGAGCGCACCACACTGCCCTGATTCCAGAGGTGGCTAATCTTGGCCAGATCAAAATCGTAGCGCGACTGGCGCAAAATCTCGAAGCCTTCGGCATAGGCCTGCATCATGCCATACTCGATGCCGTTGTGGATCATCTTGACGAAATGGCCAGCTCCATGCGGCCCGCACAGCAGATAGCCATCCGGCGGGGCCAGCGTCTGCAAGAGCGGTTCGACGTAGCGGAACGACTCCTCGTCGCCGCCGACCATCATACAGTAGCCGACCTGCAAGCCCCAAATCCCGCCGCTGACGCCAATATCGAGAAACCGCAAACCCTGAGCCGCCAACTGCTCGGCGTGGGCAATGCTCGCCTTATAATTATTGTTGGCGCCATCGATCACAATATCACCCGGCGCGAGCAACGGCGTCAGCGCGGCCAGATGCTCGTCGGTAGCAGCGCCCGCCGGCAACATCAACCAGACCACGCGCGGCGGGGTCAACATCGCCACCAGATCGGCCAACTCTTCCGCCGCGATCAGATCGTGCTCAGCCGCCAATTCACGCGCTTTGGCGACGGTGCGATTATAGACAATCACCCGGTGGCCGCCGCGGCGCAAGCGAATCGCCATATTCGCGCCCATCCGGCCTAAACCGATCAGGCCTACTTCCATTATTCGCTCCTCAAGCTAATTATTGCGAATGCAATTGATCATCCTTGCTAAGCATTATACTCCGGTCTGATGACGGCGCGAGTGCAATGCGGTATGCTGATTGGCGTTACGCAGAGTCATGGCGCTCGAGGATAGCACCTCTGAGCCGTTGCGACCCACCATCTGAACCGGCAACGTCTCTACCATACATAATGATTATTTCGGAGTATATTTATGTCAAATTCCCCCAACAACCAACCACCTCGCCCGCCGGCTGGCCGCCCGCCCTACACCGGCGAGACGCTGGTGATGCGACGGGTCGAGCACAAAGGCTCTCGCCAAGGCCCGCCACCGCCGCCAAGCAACCCACCGCACCGTGCCACACCCAAGCGGCGGCGCTGGCCACTGGGTTGGATCGCGCTGGGGATAGTGGCAATCGTTGCGCTGGCGCTGGGGTTTGGCTACTGGCAGATCCACCGACTGGCGCAGCGGGTCGTGGTTGCCGACCCGCGCGGGCTGGCGATTGCTTCGCCATTGTTGGGCGCGAACATCTTGGTGGTTGGGGTAGATATCCGGCGTGACCATCCTGAAGAGGGGATACGCAGCGACACATTGATGCTGGTGCGGCTCGATGGCATGGGAGGCTGGACCAACCTGCTTTCGATCCCGCGCGATACACAGGTTGATCTGCCCAACCGCGGCCCCAGCAAGATCAACGCCGCCTACGCTTACGGCTATTACCACGCGACCGAACTCTATGGCGACGGCGTAAGCGCGGAACAGGGCGGGATGGCATTTGCCGCTGACACGGTCAGCCGGTTTCTCAACTTTGAGCAACGTGGCATGCGGGTCGATTACGTGGTGCAGATCGACTTCGACGGCTTCGCCGCCTTGATTGACGCCCTCGGCGGGATTACGATCGACGTGCCGCGCCGGATTGTCGATAACGCCTACCCTACTCCCGACTACGGCGTGATGCAGGTCATTTTCGAGCCCGGCCCGCAACGGATGGATGGCGCGCGCGCCTTGATCTACGCCCGCACGCGCCACGCTGACAACGACTTTGGCCGCACCGAACGGCAGCAGCAGGTTGTACAAGCGATCGTGAATGAGATCCAGCAGCGCAACTGGTTTGAGCGGATGCTGCTGTTGCCGCGCCTGCTCGATGCCGTGACCCAAACTGGCGATACGCCGGCCATTCTGACCACCCTGCCGCTTGCTAACTTCGACACCCTGCTGGCCATGGGCCGGCTAGCCGCCAACCTTGATCCGGCGCTGATCGGGCGCTACCGGATCGAGCCGGGCACGGTAGCTGTGCGAGAAAACGACACCAACCTGATCTGGGATGCCAGCGACGTGGCAGCGCTGGTCAATCGCTGGCTGACGCCGCCGGGAGAGGCGAGCGAACAAGCGCGGGTGCAGGTGCTCAATGGGGCCGGCGTGGTCGGGTTAGCGCGCCGCACCAGCGAAGAACTGAGCGCCAACGGCTTTACGGTGCTCGCCCCTGCTGACGCGCCGCCGGGAGACTACCCGCGTACGGTGGTGTATCAAGCCGGCAACGCCCCCTTCACCGCCCGCCGGCTGGCCCAACTGCTCGGCGCTGAGGTGGTCGTTGGCAAACCGGCAGAAGTGTATAGCGAGGCAGAAATTGTGGTGATCTTGGGCCGCGATCGCACGCCGTAAAGGAGGGGAGTGGGGAGTAGGGAGGAGGGCAGGTAGCATCCTGACGCGCTGACCCCGATCCTTACTCCCTTTTGTTCAACCCTCTTCCAAGGTCGAGAGAATGCGGTGCGCGCGCACGGCTAGCCAGAGCGCAAAATGTTCCTCGGCGTTGTCGAGATCCATCCCGCTAATCTCTTTGATGCGCTCGATGCGGTAGAGCAACGTATTGCGGTGAACGTGCAACGCCTCGGAAGTAGCGCGCAGATTACCGAGGTTGTTGAAATAGGCTTCGAGCGTCTTGATCAAGTCGGCGTGCTGGCGTTTATCATACTCGGCGAGACTAGCGAGCGTCTCGCGGTAGAACGACCACAGCTCCGGCGTCTCGCGCAAGCGGATGAGCAAACGATAGACGCCTAAATCGCCGAACGCGAGCACGCGATCGTTCCCAAAAATCTGGCGGCCAAGGCTGAGAGCCTGTTCGGCTTCTTCGAGTGTGCGCCGCCATTCCGAGAGATGCGCTGCCGGCATGCCAACAGCCAGCACGACATTCGGATGATCGAGCAACAGGCGTTCGCGCAACTGCTCGGCCACCTCGCGCGCCCGGCTGACGGTCGGCAAGGGCAACATACAGAGCACATTGCTCTCGCGCCGCGAGATAGGCGCATTGATATTCAGCCGTTTCAGCTCATTCTGAATATTCGCCGCCGCCCGGCCCAACGTCGCCGCGCTGGCATCATCGATATGCACCAGCACTGCCGTATGGGGCGCCGTAAGGGTATAGCCCAATTCTTGGCCACGCTGGATCGCTGCGGCCATATCAGCTGGCGGCCCGGCCAGAATACTGGCAATAAAATCGCCGCGCAACCGCTCTTCGGCAGCCTGCACCGCCTGTTCTTTGGCCAATTCGAGCGCCAACGCCAAGGCGCCACGCTGCACTGCCGTGCGATCCCACGGATCAAGCGCTGTACCAGCAATCGCGACGTAGCCAGTTGGCACACTGCTATTGCCAATCGGCTCGACCCAGATTTGCTGGTTGAGCAAACTTGTCTCGCCGCGACCAGAGGGCCGCAGCGCCTGCAAGGCCAGCCGCGCCTGCCCGCGCCCACGCTGCGCCCGGATCACGCCATTCGGCGCATAACAAGCCACACTCTGGCCGGTACGCTCGTGCAAAATATCAAGCAAGCCGCCAATCCCGCCGCCTTGCAATGAACGTTGGGTCAGCAAATCGTAGAGCTGGGCGGCCCGCCGCTCGAATTGAGCGTCGTAATCGGTAATCAGGCGCGTGATCTCACGCTCGACCTCGCGCAGATCAACCCCATCAGGCAGATGCAGCAACGGCAGCCGGGCCTCTTCCGCCGCTTGCTGATCTTCGGGTGTGATCACGCCCAATGCAGCAACGCCGGCAATCGGTACCGGCGCCTGCGCCAAGCGGCGCACCAACACTGCTAACGTCAACCGCGAATCGAGCGCGCGCGCCGCTTCAACCGATAGCAAGGCGAGTTCACCACCACGAAGTTCGGCAAAGGCCGGCAACGTAGCGCGGAGGGTGGCAATCCAACTGACCTGACGCCCCAAGCCGGCAGCGCCAGCGACGACCGCAGTGCCCTCCGGCAACGCTAGTCGCACAACATCGCGAACGGTGATGGTTCCCATACTAATGCATCACAAATCGTTAACACCGAAGTTGACCGTATTATACATTGTTCTGGTGATCAACGTCGCACGCCCCTCTTGACAATCGCTTGTCGTATCTGATATAATCCCACTCACAATAATTTTTTATACAACTATTTTGTTGACAACGAAGTTATCCGAAAGCCTATGACGCCATCCGGTACCGAGCAGCACCGTATAATCCAAGAAGTTTATGTCTTGCTGGATGATGGCGATCGCCGCCTGTTGCGCCAATTCCAGCTGAACCCTACCCAATATGCGGCGCTGCTGCTGCTAGATGAACGCCACGGTGTGCGCCTATCGGATCTGAGCGTCCATCTGCTGATCGACAAAAGCAGCACAACCCGTCTGATCGACCGCCTCAGCTCCCTCGGTTTAGTTGAGCGCATTGCTGATCCGAGTGACCGGCGCGTGCAACGGCTCAGGTTAACGGCGCATGGCCGCACCCACTTAGCCAAGGTGCGCGCTGCGCATAGCGAATCACTCGCGCGCCAGTGGGCTGTGCTTGATGGGGCTGAGCACGAGTTGCTTACCCGCTTGCTGCTCAAGCTCCGGCGCGAATTGACGATCGTGCAACATGGGAGTGAAGGAGGTACGATATCGAGCGATAGCGATTGATTAGCCCATCGTATCACTATTGTTGTTGCGGTATAATTTCTAATTATTGGGCATTGTTGCCCCAGCCAAAGGAGAAACGTGTGAAGCGCCTGTCGTTTGCACTGTTCGCGCTGCTGGCCCTGTTCGCCACCCTCCTCGCCGCTTGCGGCCAACCCGCTCCCGCCGCCCAACCCATGACTGCTCCCGCTCAAGCCACGACTGCGCCGGCCCAACCTGCCACCGGCGGCATGGCCATTACCGGCACAGTCACGCTCTGGCATGCCTACGGCACCGGCAGCGCCGAGGAGAAGGCGATCAACATCCTCATCGATCGCGCCCGCGCCGCCTACCCGCAGGCCACCATTAATGTGCTGCAAATCCCCTTCGATCAGATTTTCAATAAGTTCAATAACGAGGTTTCGTCGGGCGGCGGCCCCGATATGTTCATTGCCCCGAATGATAGCCTTGGCAGCCAGATCCGCGCTGGGGTGCTAGCCGATCTGAGCGAATACCAGAGCATGTTGACCGATGTTGCGCCGACCGGCGTTGCCGGCATGTCACTCAACGGCAAGCTGTACGGCATTCCTGAGTCGTTTAAGGCGGTGGCGCTTTACTACAACAAGAGCAAAATCACCAACCCGCCGGCGACCACCGATGAGCTGCTGGCGCTGGTCAAAGAGGGCAAAACGCTGGTGCTCAACCAGAATGCTTACCACAATTTTGGCTGGTTGCAGGCGTTTGGCGGCCAACTGATGGATAACAACGGCAAGTGCATCGCCGATCTGGCCGGCGGCCCTGAGTGGTTCGCCTACCTCAAGGCACTGAAGGAAGTGCCAACCGTCACCTTCTCGACCGACGGCGGCCAAGCTGACTCGCTGTTCAAGGACGGTAAGGCCGACATGATCATCAACGGCCCATGGGTGTTGGGTGATTACCGCGCCGTACTGGGTGACAACCTCGGCGTGGCGCCGATGCCGGGAGCCGTCAAGCCGGCTGGCCCGCTTACCGGCGTCGATGGCTTCTACGTCAGCATCAACAGCCAAAACGTGGCCGGCGCCGTCGCGTTGGCGATGTTCCTGACCAGCCCCGAATCGATGAAGGTCTACGTCGATGAGGCCGGCCACGTGCCAGTGAGCACCAAGGTGCAGATCAGTGATCCGCTGGTGCAGGCCTTTGCACAGGCCTCGGCCACCGGCGTGCCACGGCCGCAGATCCCCGAACTCGACAACTACTGGGGCCCGTTCGGTGATGCGATGACCAAAGTGCTCGATGGCGGCGCCGATCCCAAGGCCGCTGTCATCGAAGCCTGCGCGCTGATGAACACTGCCAACGGTAAGTAACCCGGCCAACCGCCTGCCAGACCCTCCCCGTTGAGGGTCTGGCAGTGTTATCATACCCAACACCTGAACGTTCCAACCGCAGGGGAGGAAACCGCATGGCAACCACAAATCCAGAGCTGGCCTCGCCGACGGCGCGAGCGCCGCGCTCAGCTCTGTATGAGGGGTGGAAACAATTGCGCACCCCGATTGTCTACCTGCTGCCAGCACTGGTGATTATGATGGTCGTCACCTTTTACCCGCTGGCGTTTCAAGTCTGGATGTCGTTTACCGACTACGGCGTGATCAAAGAAGAGGGGAAACAGACGCTCAACCCCTTTGGCCCCGGCGGTACGACTCCGTCCAATTACCGTCCGGCCCAGTTTGTCGGTTTTAAGAACTATCTTGATATTATTACCAATAACCCGCAATTTGTCGCCCGGCTTGGCGGTAACTTTGATTTTTGGCGCTTGCTCGCCTTCAACCTGTGGTGGACGTTCTCGAATGTCGGGTTCCACGTCGCACTGGGCATTATTATCGCTGTCTTGCTGAACGTGGAAGGGTTGTGGGGACGCAAAATCTATCGGGCAATTTATATTTTACCGATGGTATTGCCGAATATTGTGGTCGCCACAGTCTGGCGCAATATGTTCGATGACCAGTACGGTTCGATCAATCAGTTGATTAATCTTTTCATCACACCGTTTGGTCTTGATCCAGTCCAAATTCGCTGGTTCAACCAGATTCAGGACCCTATCCCCGGCATCGGCCTGCCGCTCAGCTACTATGCGATGCTGATTGCCAATATCTGGCTGGGTTGGCCGTTTATGACCATCGTGGCCACTGGTGCGCTGCAATCGATCCCGAAAGAGATGTACGAGGCGGCCAGCATTGATGGCGCGACCGGTATGCAGCAGTTCTGGCGGATCACGCTGCCGCTGCTGCGTCCGGCGATGGTGCCGGCGGCGATGGTGGGCATCGTCACGACCTTCAACCTCTTCCATGTGATCTACTTTATGAGCGGCGGCGGGCCGCTTGGCCGCACCGAGATTATGGTGACGCAGGCGTTTAAGTTGATCAATGTCAACCAGCTCTATGGGGTTGCCGCCGCGTTTTCAGTCATTATTGCGCTGGTGTTGATCCCGATCTTCTTGATTACCAACAAGATTTCGCGCGCCACGGAGAGCTACGATGTCTAGTGTGACCGCTCAGCGCCGTTCAGGCAGCACCGCCGCCGGCCGCCGCTTGAAGTGGTGGCAGCAATTGGTGTTGCAAGCGATTTGCCTGTTCATCGCCACGACTGTGCTCTTTCCGGTGCTCTGGATTGTGAGCATGTCGCTCGATCCACGCAATATTTCGCGCCCCACCGAGCTAAACCTGATTCCGCCCGGCGCGTCGCTGCAAGCCTATGTGCAAGTGCTCGACCGCCCAACTGCCAACCCGGTGACGTTCGCCGAGTTAGCGTTTAATAGCCTGCGCCTCGCCGGCGGGGTGTCGGCCTTTGCCCTCCTCATCGGCGTTAGCGCGGCGTATGCCTTCTCACGCTTCAAGTTCCCCGGCCGGCAGTTTATGATGATTGCGGTGCTGGCGATTACCGTCTTGCCTAGTGTAGCGACGATTGCGCCGCTCTTTGCGCTGCTCAACAGCATTCGCATCAGTAGTGCGATTATGAGTATTGTCCTGATTCTCGCTGGCCTGATACTGCTCGGTCTTACCCTGTTTGCGGTGGCGCCAGCGATCCGGATGGGCTCGGCGGGGCCGGGCAACTACTTCTTCGGCGCGGTAGGGTTGGTCATTAGCCTTGGCTTAATCTACGGCGGCCTCGCTCCGGCCCGCAGCGAAGTCTTTGTGTTGCGCAATTCGCTGCTTGGCGTCGGGATTGCGATGGTGTCGGGAGCGTTGCCGTTTGCGATTTGGAACCTGAAGGGCTACCTCGACACGATTCCCAAAGAGCTGGAAGAGGCGGCGATTATCGATGGCGCATCGCCGAATCAGGTCTTCTTCCAGATTGTGTTGCCGCTGGCGACGCCGGCGCTGGCCGTCACTGGGTTTCTTGGCTTTACCGGCGGCTGGACTGAGTTCTTCCTGTCGTGGCAGTTCTTGACCGACCCCAAAGATTTTACACTGGCGATGTCGCTCTATAACATGACTGGCCAGTACGCCGGACAAATCCCGTGGTCGCGCTTCGCCGCCTTTTCGATTTTGTTGTCGTTACCGGTGGCGATCGTTTACCTATTGTTGCAACGGTATATCATCGGCGGCCTGACATTGGGCGGGGTCAAGGGATAATTGTATCGTAGAGCCGCACGACCGCACGGCTCCAACCATCCTTGTAATCCCAAAGGATCGTTCACCGTGGAACAGATTCACGTCTCTGCCGACTTCATTTTTGGCACGATGGCCACCGACAGCCGTCGGTTGGGGTATGTGCGGGCCGAAATGGCCGGTATTTCCCACCGTTATCGTATGGAACCGGCGGCGCCGCAGGCCGGCGAACCGGTGCGGCTGTTCGTCACCCTCGGCCCATCAATCATCGCCGACCGGGTCTGCGTCTACTATACGACTGATGGCAGCGAACCAACCGGGCGCCGCGGCCAACCCGCACCGGGGAGCGCCGTGGCGCAGGGGCAACGCCTCGCCAGTCATTGGGATACGCTCTTGTGGGGCTATATGGAAGAGTGGGCGATCGATCTGCCGCCCCAACCGTCCGGCGCCGTCGTGCGCTACCGGATCGAGGCTTGGCTGAGCAAAGGCGAGGGATCGCTCTGGTACAGCGAGGTGATCGGCGCGACTGAAGGCGATGGCAGCGTGCTCGGCCATCCCGGCCCCGGCGATCATTACCTGCGCGAAATGGGGGCCGAGTTTAACCTCACCTTCTTCCGCCGTCCACGCACCTGCGCCTACCGGGTTGGCGACGAAGGCGCGCCGGCATGGCTTGATGAAGCCGTCATCTACCACATCTTTATTGACCGGTTTCATCCCGGCCCCGACCGCCAATTTGCCCATCCGCCTACGCCGATGGGCATCTACGGCGGCACACTGGCCGGCGTGACCGCCAAGCTCGATTACATTGCCAGCCTAGGCACGACCGCGATCTGGCTTTCGCCGCTCTTTCCCTCGCCATCGCACCACGGCTACAATGCCACCGACTACTACAGCGTCGAACCGCGGATGGGCACGTTAGCCGATCTGCAAACGCTGATCGCCGCTGCCCACGACCGCGGGATGCGGGTGATCCTTGACTACACCGCCAATCACTTCTCAAGCCGGCACCCGATCTTCCAGCGCGCCATCACCGATCCCTCAAGCCCGGAACGGGATTGGTTCACCTTTACGCAGTATCCAGACAAATACGTTTCATTCTTTGGCGTTGCCGAACTCCCGCAGCTTGATCTCGATCATCCACCGGCGCGCCAATTTATGATCGACGCAGCGCGCTACTGGCTCGAACAGGGGGTTGACGGCTACCGGCTCGACTACACGATCGGCCCCTCGCACGATTTCTGGACAGCCTTTCGCGCGGCGATGCGGGCGATCAAATTCGACTGTGTGTTGTTGGGCGAAGCGGTTGACACGGCTGAGGTATTGCGGTCGTATATTGGCCGGCTCGACGGCTGTCTTGATTTTCTGCTCTTGCAAGCCATCCGGCGCTTTTTCGCCTTTGATGAGATCAAGGCCAGCACATTCGCTATCTTCCTCAACCGGCATCTGGCCTACTTCCCGCCCGGTTTTGCTCTGCCCAGCTTCCTCGACAACCACGACATGAACCGCTTCTTGTGGGTAGCGCGCGGCGATACCCGCCGCTTGCGGCTCGCTGCCCTCTGCCAATACACGCTGCCCCACCCGCCGGTGCTCTATTACGGTACCGAAGTCGGGCTAAGCCAACGGCTCGACGTGCGCCATGCCGACGGCAGCGGCCACCCCGAAGAGGCACGCTTGCCAATGCTCTGGGATGACGATCAGGATCGCGACCTGTTGCAGTTTTACCGGCAATTGGGCGCGTTACGTCGCAGCACAACCGATATCTGGCGCGGCGAGCGCACCTTTACCCACATCGACGATCAGCACCGCCAATTAGCCTATACCTGCACCGCCAACGGCGCAACGTGGCTGGTTGCGCTCAACAATGCGCCGCACGTTGGCGCGATCCCATTGCCGGCTGGCCGCTGGGAAGTCGCCTTGGCGACGCAAACCGTCGATGTCATCGCCGGAAACGTGATCTTGCCGGCGTATGGCGGCGCTATCTTACGGCGCCCAGAATAGTGTTGATACCGCGCCTACGCAGAGGAGCGCAACGAGCAGCCGTTTACCAAACCGCGGCGTTCCCTGCGCCCTCTGCTGCGCAGCGTTTGCGCATTCGCCGGGCATCCGGTATACTATTGCTTCGGTGTAGGAATCACGGCATTGCCGCTGCTCAGGGGCGCACCAAATCTGTTGCGAAGGAGGTGATGAGGGAGGATCGCGGATACGACCATAGAGCCGGGCGTCGCCCCCCGCCAACCCACGGTTCTATGCCGCATGCCGGTTGCCGTGCCGCCGATCCAGCAGCGCTATGCGAGTTGAACGTCGTGAAGGCGAAACCGTTGAGCAACTGATTCGCCGCTTCAATAAAGGTGTCGTCGCCGAGCGGATCACCAAGACCTATCGCGAGAAGATGCACTTCGTCTCGAAGAGCGAGCAGCGCAAAGAGAAGCGCCGCCGCGCTGAACGCAATCGCCGCAAGAAGCTGGCCAAAGCTGCTTCGCTTGGGATGTAGCATGAGTATTGCTGATGGCACGATGCGCGATGTGATGTTGCGTATTGTGCCATCGGCTATCTTTGCAGAAATGGCGTTTGGGCAAGATGGCGGCACGCAACGCCGTGCGCTAGCTCGCCGCTGGTCACACCAATAACGATTCGCTGATTCGTGGCGAGTGACACCTCGACCCGGATCAGCAACCACTATTCATCCAGATGGATTAATGTCTTATGTTCGATAAACTGGCTGCCGTCGCCGCGCGCTACGATGAACTCACCGAATTGATGGCCCAGCCTGAGGTGGCGACCAACGTCACGCTCTTGCAGCAATATGCCCGCGAACAGCGCGAATTGGAAGATGTGGTCGCTGCGTACCGGGAATATCAGGCGACGGTACGCGCGATTGATGAAGCCGAGGCGATGCTGGGCGAGAGCGACCCCGAATTGCGCGCGTTGGCCCAAGAAGAGCTTGAGACGCAGCGCAAACGGCTGGCCGAGCTCGAAGAGCAACTCAAGCTGTTGCTGCTGCCGCGCGATCCCAACGACTCGAAAGACGTGGTAATGGAGATCCGGCAGGGTGAAGGCGGTGATGAAGCGGCGCTCTTTGCCGCTGACCTCTTCCGCATGTACACCCGTTTTGCCGAGTCGAAGGGTTGGAAGGTGGAAGTTGACAGCCTGACCGAAAACGGCATCGGCGGCATCAAAGAAGTGATTTTCCAGATCCACGGCGAAGGCGCGTATAGCCAATTGAAATATGAAGGCGGCGTCCACCGGGTGCAGCGTGTGCCCGCCACCGAAGCCCGTGGCCGGATTCACACCTCGACCGCGACGGTGGCCGTGCTGCCCGAAGTCGAAGAGGCCGAGATCGAGATCAAGCCGGAAGACTTGCGCATCGATGTCTTCCGCAGCGCCGGCCATGGCGGCCAAGGCGTCAATACAACCGACTCGGCGGTGCGGATTGTGTACAAAGCCGGCACCCCCGAAGAGATTGTCGTCACATGCCAAGACGGTCGCTCGCAGATCCAAAACCGCGAACGGGCGATGACCGTGTTGCGCGCTCGTCTCTATGCCCGCGAGCAAGAGAAACGGCAGCGCGAGATCGGCGCCTCGCGCCTCGCGCAGGTCGGCAGCGGCGAACGGGCCGAAAAGATTCGCACCTACAACTTCCCCCAAGACCGAATCACCGACCACCGCATTGGTCAGAACTTCTCGAACCTGCCGGCAGTGCTGAACGGCGAACTCGACAAGATTATCGAGGCGCTGATCGTTTACGACAACGCCGAGCGGCTGCGCGCCAGCGGGATTACGAATTGAGGATGGCTGGTCAAAAAAGGAACTGGTATGGACGATGCGCTCCCATATTCCGACCGACGAAACGACGCTAGATCCGCATCATCCCACGCTATGCTACACCCATCCTCATGGCGAAATTTGGGTGGGTGATGCCATTGCTTGGTTGCGTTCACTTGCGTCAGAGTCAGTTGATGTCGTCTTTACCGATCCACCGTACAACATCAAAAAAGCAGAGTGGGACTCCTTTGAATCGCAAGCAGCGTATGTGGACTGGTCGCTGTAATGGGTTCAAGAAGCAGCGCGAGTCTTGAAACCCACCGGCAGTTTATTCATCTGCGGATTTTCCGAGATCATCGCCGAGATTAAACTTCCTGCATCACGATTCTTCGCTGGATGTCGCTGGTTGATTTGGCATTATAAAAACAAAGCTAATCTTGGTTCAGATTGGGGACGCTCCCACGAAAGCATCCCCCATTTCAGAAAAAGCAAAAACTTTACGTTTAACATTGATGATATTCGCATCCCTTATGGGAAACACACACTGAAATATCCTGACCATCCGCAAGCGGAAACGAGCCAATACGGACGTGGAAAGAAGCGCGCATCTGTTTGGCGCTCGAATGCGCGTGGCGCCAAGCCGCGTGACGTGCTCGAAATACCAACAACGTGCAATGGAATGCATGAAAAAACCCCGCATCCAACTCAAAAACCGGAAGAGCTGCTACGCAAACTGATTTTGGCTGCCTCAAACGAGGGTGATCTCATCATTGACCCTTTTCTTGGCTCAGGTACAACTGCGGTTGTAGCCGAACAATTACGTCGAACATGGAAAGGATGCGATATATCTTTGGAGTACTGTCGCTGGGCAATCAAGCGCATTGAGTTAGTAGAAGATTGGCCAATTGAGAAGTGGATACAGTACGACTTTGAGAATGCCGCACGAAGGAATTCGATTCGATGACCCAAACGAAGTTAGCAGATCTCCAAGATGCGGTGCAAATCCCCCAAAAACTGACGAGCTTACAAGACTATTACCACACCTGTCAAAGCTTTCTTAATCTTATATCTGAACTTACGAGGATCGTATCGCCAACTAAAAAATTGTTATATTTTCTACCAGTATAGTCAAACGAAGAAATCTCAAATTACACGTCCAATCAATACCAGACTTTTTATCAAAACAGTCCAAAACTTTGACGTAGCTTGGCAACAATTTTTGCAGTTCCTCTGTGATTTACGCCAGCATCAAGAACAGATTGCTTGTTTGCCTAGCGCTGTTACATACCTCAAAACCTCGCCAATCAACAAAATTGTTTATACTATTCAACAAGCAATAGGGTGCATTGGAGACTCTTTACCTAATTCCAACCAAGCACGCAAACGAGCAGGACAACTTTTCGAGCTGCTTGTCAAGCTCATCCTCCAAGAGATCGGGTTGAGCTGCGAATCGCGTACCGTTCAGATTCCAGTGCCCCACTATCCTGATGTGAATCTCTCTTATGAGCTTGATCTCGTCTTCTCACGCCACCACACCATCGTTACCGCAGAAACTAGATTTATCCGTTCTAACGAGATTATAGGGTCTATCAAAACAACGAGTAAAGATCGAATTGACAAAATATTTCTTGATGAATATCTACTTACGAAGTTGCTAGGAAGAAATATTCCGGTTGTAGCCATTTTCTTACACGATGTACAAAGAGCCAGAATCAGAGATAATAATGCAACCACTTTCTTGGCTACACTATTGCGTTAAATCAGTTAGATGGAGTGTAGTATGTAGATTCCGAGACTGTGCTCAGTGATCGTCTACGTCCTTATATCAGCGATTTTCAGTCATTTTTGACCAAGGATTTATGGCAGCGCTCGAGGTGAACCATACCGCAATAACTGGCGAATAATAGCCATTGGTCATTTACACTGGTTCACTGATCAGATGCTATTGCTCCACAAACACTCCCGCACCCACACCCCGCAACATCCGCTACAATACTATCTAACATCGTTCCTACGAGCGGGAGAAAGGCAATGCTCACGCCGGCGCTCGCGGCTTTTATCGAACGCATGCCCAAAATCGAGCTGCATCTGCACCTCGAAGGCGCAGTTGCGCCGCGCACGTTTCTCGAGCTGAGCCAACGCAACGGCATTCCGCTGCCTGTGCGCACCGAGCAAGAATTGGCCGCCCTCTTTCACTACGATGATTTTCACGCTTTTTTAGACGCATTTATGGCACTGGCCGCGACCATCGTGCATGGCGAGGATTTTGAGCTGCTCGCGTTCGAGCTGGGGATGGAGCTGGCAGCGCAGCACGTTGTCTATGCCGAAGTGATGCTCTCGCCGATGCAGCACGTGCGCCGCGGGATTGATTTGCGCGAGGCGCTGGCCGGCGCTGCCGCCGGCTTTGCCCGCGCTGCCCAGCAT
>NZ_DAOTWH010000176.1:0-4654 GCF_034435895.1 Chloroflexus sp. | reverse complement strand
CCGCGAAGAGTCGCGTGGCGGGCGGGAGGAGCCGCGCAGTTTGCGCGAAGAATTGCGCGGGCCGCGCCGCGATGCTGATCGCCCGCGCCCGCGGCGGCGTGATGACTAAGCGACACCGAGCCTACCGCGCTGACCTGCATTGCTAATATCGATGATCGCGCTCAACGCCGCTGCCACTCATCGCGAGCTCGGGGGCCACGGCCCCCGTCTCATCCATATCGCGCCCGCCAATGGCTTTCCGCCAGAGGCGTATGTCCCCCTCGCCGCCGGTTTAGCGCCGTTGGGGCGCATCCTCGGCTACCGGCCACGTCCGTTGCGTGTCGATGGTGATGCGCAACCGGGGGGGACATGGCGCGATCTGGCGGCGGATCTGATCGCCGATCTCCAGGCAGTTGCTCACGAGCCGGTGATCGGGATTGGCCATTCGCTTGGCGGGATTTTAACCCTCTACGCTGCGGTTGAACGGCCTGAGCTGTTTCGGGCGGTGGCGCTGATTGATCCGGTCTTCTTTCGCCGTCGCCTACAGGTGCTGATTTGGCTGCTGCGCCAAGCCGGGCAGGGCTACCGCTTCCCACTGGCCCAAGGTGCGCTGCGCCGCCGCGACCATTTCGCCAGCATCGACGAGGCCCGCCAGCGTTGGCAAGGGCGCGGCGTGTTCGCCGATTTTACCCCTGCCGCGCTCGAAGGTTATCTCAGCGGCGGCCTGAAGCCGCACGGCAACGGCTACACGCTGGCGTGGCCGAAACTGTGGGAATCGCACATCTTCGCCTCATCGCCGCTCGACGCATGGCGCGATCTGCGCCGCTTGCGCCGGCCACTCTTGATTATTCGCGGCACGCGCTCCGAGCTGATCACCGATTCGGTCTGGCGCCGTTTCCGCCGGGTCGCGCCCCACGCCACCTTGGCTGAGGTCGAGGCTGGCCACATGCTGCCGATGGAAAAACCGGATGAGGTGGCTGCGATCATCGCGCGCTGGATGCAGGGGATCGGATGATGGGGATTACCCCGCTGCCTCGTCGGGCTGCACCCCGCGAATCGCCAGCCACAAACACACTGCCGCAATGATCACCGCAATCGTGGCGTAGACGAGCCACGGCGATGGCACCGTTAAATTGCCGGCTGATGACGACACTTCCCACAACCACGGGCCGCTGCCCGTCTCAAGCGCGCCGGCGGTGATGCCTAGCGCAATGAACGGGTGCAGGCAGAGAAAAGCACCCATGGTGTAAACGTAGAGCGGGGTGGGTTGGCCGTTAAAGGCATCAATCAGCAACGAAATCACAAAAAAGAGAAACGGCACCAGCAACAGAATTGCGATCACCGTTCCTTGCGCCATGACCGTCGCCCCCAACGTCGAGCGCATCACGGTTGACCAAAACAACCCGATTGCGGCGTAACTCACCGCTGTCACCAGTAGCCCCACCACCCCAATCAGCACCTCTTGAGCGGTGACGCCGCCGAAGATCAGGGCTAGCCCAGCGATCGGCAGCGAAGCCATAATTAACAGCAGGGCAAAGGCAATCGCCGACACCAGCTTGCCAGTCACAATCTGCACCGGCGACAAGAGCGACGCCAGCAAGAGATCGTAGGTCTGCCGCTCTTTCTCGCCGACGATAGCGCCGGCGGTGAGCGACGGCGAGAGAAAGCAAACCTGCACAAGGGCTGCCGTCATCACGGTAAAGAAGATCGCTTTGCCGATCGAACGCGCGGTATTCGGGTCATTCATGCTGGCCGAATTGGCAAAGACGGCGTAGATCAGCAGCGTGATCGCGCCGATGATGGTCAAATAGCCAGTCAAAATCAGCCACGCATTGCGCCCGCGAATCCGGCCAAACAGTTCGCGGGTCAGCACTGGGTTGGCAAGCAGGTCACGCATCAGCACTCCTTTGCGATACGGAATGGAAACGGTTGCGCATGCTTATATTATCCGATATCAAGGATGGCTCGCGCTGGGCGCTCTCGCGATGACCGGGTGCGGCAGTGAAACTGCCGCACTCCATATTGGAGCATCGCCATCCTTGGTCGCCGTGTACCCGATCGCGCACGGGGTCTATATGCTGGATAATGCCCCTTTGCCGGGATGGCTCGCGCTTGAGCGGGAGATTGCTTCGGGCGTGGTGCGCCCTCGCAATGACAGCGGGGCAGCAGGGGAACTACCGCACTCCATATTAGCGCATAGCCATCATTGCCCGCAGTTCACCCGATCAAGCAGCGAGGTGACAGCGTATATCGCGCGCATGGTTGGCGCCGGGACGCCGGTCAGATCGGCGAGTTCGACCACTGCCCCCAGCAAGGCATCGATCTCGGTCGGACGTTTGGCCTCGATATCTTGCAGCATCGAGGTCTTGTGCGCGCCGATCTCTTCGGCCATGCGGATGCGGCGCTCGATCGAGACCGGAAACCGCACCCCTAGCGTCTCAGCGACTTGTTGCGCCTCGGCCATCATCGTCGCCGCGAGTGTGTAGGTTCCCTGATCGGCGATGATCCGGTCGAGGGTGGCGCGGGTGAGGGCGCTAATCGGGTTGAACGAGAGATTGCCCCACAGCTTGAGCCAAATCTCGTTGCGAATATCGGTTTTCACCGGCGCACGCAAGCCCACCGACTCCAGCAACTTGCTCAGCCGCAGTGCCCGCTCGCTCCGGCTGCCGTCGGGTTCGCCGAGCGTAAATCGATTGCCTTCCAGATGCCGGATCACGCCGGGCCGCTCGATCGCCGCCGCGGGGTAGACGACACAGCCGATCACCCGCTCGATCTCGGTGTTGGCCGCGATCACGCCACCGGGATCGACCGCCTCGATCTGGCGGCCTTCGTAAGGGCCGCCGTGGCGGAAGAAATACCACCACGGAATGCCATTCTGGGCATAGACCACTGCCGTATCCGGGCCATAGAGCGCGCGCATCGGCGCGGCCAGCGCTGGCAATGATTGGGCTTTGACCGCCACGATCACCATATCGTGCGGGCCAGCGGCAGTCATATCGGCGGTAGCCAACGCTGGACGCACCACCTCTTGGCGGCCATCGCGATATTCGATGGTTAACCCGTTGGCTTCGATCGCGGCCAAGTGCGCGCCGCGGGCAATCAAGGTCACTTCGGCGCCGGCCTGTATCAACTTCGCGCCGAGCCAGCCCCCGATCGCGCCGGCCCCGACAATGCAGATGCGCATAGCAATCCTCGCTGTGACGAATAGTTATGTATTTGTATCTGATGACTAGCAGGGCTTGCCCCACCCCCAACCCCTCCCCTGCTGGGGGATGGGCGTGGCTGGCGGGCGTATTTACCGCCGAGGTCGCGGAGAACGCTGAGGGTCAATCGGGTATAGTAACGTTTGCTTGCGCCCCCAATACCCCAACCCCTTGCGCCCTTTGCGTTTAAACTCTTTGCTCCCTTCGCAGAGCCGGACAGCCGTCCGGCTCTACTGCGCCTTTGCGTTTAAACTCTTTGCGCCCTTTGCCCCCTCTGCGTCTCTGCGTTTACAGTTTGCGTAGATACACCCGCTCGAGTTCGTGGCGCGACCCTTTGACCAAAATCAGATCGGCGCTCCAGCGCGTCGGCTCGATGTTTTGCTTGAGGTTCACATAGTTGATCTCGCGCCAAATCCGGCGAGCGGTAGCAATCGCCTCAACCTCGCTCAGCTCGGCGTAGCGGCGGAAATACGATGACGGATCGCGGAACGCCGTCTTGCGCAGTTGCAAAAAACGCTCGATGTACCACTGTTCGAGATCCCGCTCGTCGGCGTCAACATAAATCGCAAAATCAAAAAAATCCGACACGTAGAGCTGCGGTTCGCGCCGGGTATTGGCGCCGCGTTGCAACACATTCAGCCCTTCGACAATCAACACATCGGGGTGATCAACCACTTGGAACTGATCCGGCACAATATCGTACGTCAAGTGCGAATAAACCGGCGCGCTCACCGGGCCATACCCCGACTTGATATCAGCGATGAATTGCAACAACCGGCGTCGATCATAGCTTTCTGGGAAGCCTTTGCGGTGCATGATGCCCCGCTCTTGCAGCACCCGGTTCGGGTAGAGAAAACCATCGGTTGTCACCAGATCCACCTTGAGCTGGCCGGGGCCACGCGCCAACAGCGCCTGCAAAATACGCGCTGTGCTGCTCTTGCCCACTGCTACGCTACCGGCAATGCCGATCACGTAAGGCACCCGGGCCGTTGCCGAACCAAGAAACGCGCTTGTTGCCTGATACAGCCGGCAAGCGTTTTCGTAATAGAGCTGCAACAAGCGCACCAGCGGCAGGTAGATGTCGGCGACATCTTCCATCGAGACGCTATCGGTTAAGCTCACCAGTGAATCCAACTCGCCGGCGCTCAACGGCAAACGTGTGCCATTCCGCAATGCCGACCATTCCGACCGCGAAAAACTCACGTAGGGCGAGAGACGCCGTTCGAGTTCAAGCTTGGGGATCATGCCGCTTCCTGTGTGTCAACGCCGGAGGTAGTGGCCGGCAGCGTCATTGCGACGATGAGCAGACAATGCGTTGTAACTTGCCAATAACACTATCATACCGCAATTTTGGCACGGATTGTAAAGCTTTTCACAGGCGCGTTATAAGCACAGGGTGTGGAATGCGGCAGTTTCACTGCCGCACTCCATAGCAACACCTTGCCTACGCCAACCCCAGCGTCTTGGCCATC
>NZ_DAOTWH010000175.1:0-19645 GCF_034435895.1 Chloroflexus sp. | reverse complement strand
GGCAGCGGCAGCCGCCGCCGCGGCGGCAGTGCCATCGTGGGGGCAGATGATCAGCACCTTAATGCCCTTGGCGATCAATGCCTCGACATTCTCTTTCTCTTTGGCCGACGAGCCTTGGCTGAAGAGGATTTCAACCTGATAGCCGGCCTGCTGCAACGCCTCGCGGAAGCGGGTCTCGTCTTGGATCCAGCGGGGTTCATCTTTGGTGGGAAGGACGATTCCGACCGCGAGTTGCTGGCTGCCGCCGGTGCTGCCACCGGTGCTGCCGCCGGTATTGCCACAGGCACTCAACAGGAAGGTCAACGCCGTCAACAACGACAACACGAACCACAGAGTCTTCTTCGACATCACAGTCCTCCTTGAACACGGCAAAGCCACACCATTGCGAACAAGGCTTCATGCAGGGAACATTCGCTGCCGGGTACACCTCCTTGTGCGCATAGCAACCGACATCCTGATGGCGCTATTGAACCATACTGGGCCGACTTTGCCTATCCCGGCTACCCTGAAAGATAGTAGGGAGTTACTCCTACTAACGAATTAGGGGTTTTCCCCTAGTGTTCTACCGAGCTACCAGCGGCTATGGTAGACTAGATACCACAGCGACATACCAACCAACCACGTTACGTCTTGGAGGTGGCGCATGATACCGCTAATGCGCACCAAGTTACAGCCGCCCGAAGTGCGACCCTCGCTTCTTGCCCGGCCACGGGTCTATGAACAGCTCCGCAATGCCTTACACAGCCGGCTGGTCTTGATCAATGCGCCTGCCGGGTATGGCAAAACATCGCTGTTAGTCGAATGGATGGAGGAAGGGCGTAAAGAGTGGTCGCACATCGGCTGGTTAAGTCTTGATACGACCGACAATGACATCCGGCGCTTATTCGCTTATCTGCTGGAGGCATTAACGAACATTCCATTGGAGCGTCGTGAGCGGTTGCGGGCCTTGATCAGCGCAGAAGTTGATCTTGACGCCGAACAGTGGTTTGCCGAAATATCAAACGATCTGGCTGAAGTTGCTGGCCCAACGGTTATTATCTTTGATGACTATCATCTGATCAATGATGGGCAGATTCATCAAGCGATCACCTTCTTAGTTGATCACCTACCCCCTCGGTGCCGGTTGATTATCGCCACCCGCAGCGATCCGCCGTTGCCGCTTGCGCGGTGGCGAGCGCGTGGGCATTTAGCCGAATTGCGCAGTTTTGATCTCGCCTTCAATCCAGAAGAGGCGGCCACCTTTTTGTTGGAAGTGATGGAATTGCCATTGAGCCGTGATCAGATCGTGACTCTGCTTGAGAGCACGGAAGGCTGGCCGGCAGGTTTACATCTTGCCGCGCTTGCCTTGCGGAGCCGACCGAATCAGAGCGAGGTAGTTGATGAATTGATTGCCAGCAACCGGTATGTCGCCGATTACTTGATCGAGGATGTGTTTAGCCGGTTGCCGGCGCACCTGCAACAATTTCTCTTGCAAACCTCGATCCTTGACCAGTTGTGCGGGCCGCTCTGCGATGCCGTGATCGGTGTGTACGAGCAGAGTATGCCAAGCAAGAGCAACCAGTCGTACAGCCAGTTGGTGTTGGCTGAAATCGAGTGCAACAACCTGTTTCTCTTCCCGCTGGATGCCGAGCGGGTGTGGTACCGGTACCATCATCTGTTTGCCGATGTCTTGCGGGATCGGCTCGAGGCAGGCAGCAGTGCCGAGTATGTCGCCATGCTCCACCGGCGGGCAGGGGCATGGTACGCGGCCCATGGCATGCTGACGCAAGCCGTCAACCATGCCTTGCGCGCGCAGGCGATCGATGATGTAGTGGCGATGCTCGAGCCGATTGGGTTAGCGTTTATTTCGCAAGTAGGGGAAGCGACCCTCCGGCGCTGGCTGCCGGAAATTCCGGAAGCGGCATTTGAAAGCCATCCACGGCTAGCATTATTGCGTGCTTGGCTGGCAACGGCTGATTATCAGGTTGAAGACGCGGCCCACTGGATTGCCGTCGCTGAACGGGCGCTTGTGGAGGTGGCAAGCGGCGCAGCGACGCCGATTGGGTTGATTGCCAATCTGCGCGGCGAATTGAGCGTAGTGCGAGTGCGGTTGGCGTTGTTGCAAGGGGATACCGAGCAGGTCATCCACGAAGGGAAGCAGGCCTTAGCGTGGTTACAGGCTGATAATCAGGCGTTGCGCATGCGGGTGGCGAAGGATTTGGGTTATGCCTACCTTGACCAACGCGATCTCGCGCGCGCCGAGCAAGCCTTCAGTGAGGCAAGCAGCAACGGGTTTAACGCCGGTTTACCCTACATTTCGGCGATGGCGACGGTTGATTACGCCTATACACTGGCGTTGCGTGGTTCGCTTGGCGCAGCGATTAGCGCCTGCCGCGATACGATCAACCAGATGTTACGGCGCAATCGCAGCCGCACCCAACCCGGCATCGGTTTGCCGTTTTTAGCGTTGGCTGATCTGCATGGATTACGGCACGAATTTGCCGGCGCGTTGCCGGCCTTGGCTGAAGCCGAGAGCGCGATTAAATCGGGCCAGACTACAAGTTACCTCAACCTCTTGATTGTGACGGCCCGCATTGCGCGCGCGCGGGGCGATACCGACGGCGCATTGCGGGTGATCCGGCAGGCGCGTTTTTTAGCTCGCCAGCGCAACGTTGGTTGGGTGCTGGTAGTGCTAGATGGGCTTGAAGCGCAGATGTTGATCGAGCGGGGTGAACTCGACGCCGCCGGCCAACTACTCGACAATCGCGTGCTCGATCCGGTGGAGTTTCGTTATATGCCGGTGGCGGCATTCTATGCCCGCGAGCATATCACCCGGGCAGGCTATGAATGGCGGCTAGCCAGTGCGCGCGCAACCGGTAACGGGGAAGCCTTGCGGGCATTGGCGGCTGAGTTGGCCCAGCCGCTAAACGGCGAGATTTGGCAGGCGTTGGTGCCGCTTGATGCTGCCTTGTTGCGCGGGATGGCCTTGGCGGCTGCCGGTGATAACGGCAGCGAGGCAATGTTGGCCGCACTTGATTTTGCGACGAGCGAGCGGATCGTGGCGCCGTTTCTCCAAGCCGGCGCGCCGTTACGACTCTTGCTAGCTCAGTTGGCAGTGCGCCAACAGCTCTCGCCCTATGGCGAATATCTGCTCTCGTTGTTTGATGACGACGAGGTAGCGCTGGTCATGCCGGCGAGTACGCCGGCGCCTGCTGCGGCGTTGCCCGACCCCCTCAGCCAGCGTGAGATAGAGGTGTTGCGCCTGATGGCGGAAGGGCGGAGCAACCACGAGATTGCTGCGACGTTGGTGATCGCGGTGAGTACGGTCAAATCACACATCAACAGCATTTTCAGCAAGTTGGGCGTCGCCTCACGCACGCAAGCAGTGGCGCGCGCAAGGCGACTAAGGTTGATTCCGTAATAGTGGAGAGCGCATCTGCACCATGTGCTCAAGATATGGAAGGAAATTGTTCGATCTGAGGGAATCCGTGTCCGAATACGCTTAGCGGCACACAATCTCGATCAGATCGCGCAGCATGGCTTGGCACGTCCCTAAGGGGCCGTCTTCGAGGCTGCTGACGGTCGAGCGTCCGGCGCTATCGCTATAGATCACGAAACCCATTTCGCCGTGGGCCAGCCGGGCGAGCGGGTGTTCGGGGCCAAGGACAGCGGGGGCTACCGATAAGGCGTAGCGTCCATCAGGCTGGCGCTCGGCGCGGGCGACCAGCGAGATACGACCGCCAGCCTGCCATGCTACGGCCAGTTCGGCAGCGGTCACGTCACGAATCCCGCGCACCGTCACATCGGCCAGCGTTGTCGGTTGGTTAAGCACCGCGTTGGCGAAGATCACCAGCTTGTTGGCGGCGTCCCAGCCATCGACATCGAGCGAAGGATCAGGTTCGACGATACCCTGCCGTTGGGCTTCGGCCAGAGCGGCGGCAAAATCGGCGCCGGCAGCCAGCTGTTCGAGGATGACCTGCGTGGTACCGTTAACAACCAGCTCGGCGCGTTCGATCTGGGCGCCGGCCAAATCGCGCCGGCCAAAATTGATGGTTGGCAAAGCGCCGCCTACCGCGCCAGAGAAACGCAAGGCCGGGCGCGAGCTACGGGGCGAAAGATCGTCGGCCCAATCGCTCAGTGCAGCTAATTCGGCAAACGCCAGCACCAACGGCCCTTTGCTCGCCAACACCGCTGGCTTGCCGCGGCGCAACGCCGCTCGCACCAGATCGAGACCGGGCTGGCCATCGCGGAGGTTGGTCGGGGTGGCTTCCAGCAACAGATCATACGCCGCTGTTTCGGCCAGCGTGATCACATCGAGATCAGGGCGAAACGACGGCAAGGCCGCCACACCCAACTTGCGCCGTTTGACATCAAGAATAGCCGGCAGATCAAGACCGCCGGGATCAAACGCCACGCCGCTCGAGTCGGCGACGCCGACGATACGCAGATGAAAGCCATACCGGCGCGGCAGCCGGTCGGGGTCAGCGACCAGCATTTCGAGGAATGTACGGCCAATATTGCCGATCCCAGTGAGAATAGCGTCGATTATATACATAAGTACTCCTATGCGACAACGATATGAGCATGTATAATATAAAGCTATATTCGATAAATTCGGATCGCGTGCGTTTATTCCCATGAGGTCTAGGCGCGGTGAATGAGGACAAAGGGTTGTCATCGCGCGGGGAATTTTTTCAGGGTCGAAAACAATGAAGACGTGTCCGGTTCCGTGCGCTTTTGTGGCGTTGCACAGCAACGATATGGCAAGCATTCGCAAGCATTTGCTTGAGGGGAATCAATGCCGTGACGCTTGGGTCGCATTAAGCAAATTGGTACAAGACGCTCGCCAGCGGAAGGATTGCCTTGAACGGGCAGCCATCTTAGCTCCTGATGACGAAGAGTTACAGATTGCGTATCTCGAAGCGCGATTAGCGGTTCAGCCCAATGATGTTTTTGCCCAGCAGCGGTTGAATGAAATTCACACGATGCGCTTATTGTCTGATGTCAAGACACCTTATTTTCACGAACAACCGAAACCGCGCTTGATCGGTGACATCTTAGTCTCGATTGGCGCCATTACCGAAGCTGAACTCCATGAGGTGCTTTCTGAACAGCGGCGGGAGAGTCTGCTGAAATCGGATCGGCGGCTTGGCCAGTTGCTGCTCAAACGAGGACTCATTACGCCATCAAAGTTAGCCAAGGCATTGATCATTCAGCAGCAAGAGCGCAGCCGGGCGCGCACAGCGCCGCAGGTGTTAGGGGAGTATCTGGTGGAGCGGGGCTACATTACCGCTGCCCAATTAGAAGATGTGCTGGCCGAGCAGATCCGGCTCGATCAGCGAGGCAAACGACTCAGCCTTGGCGAGTTGTTGGTACGGATGCGTTTGATGTCGAAGGAAAAGGTCGATCAGGCAGCGCGCGAGTACGAGAATCTCTTCTGGTCGAAGTTTAGCTAGTAAGAATGTTATTGGGCCTGCGGCAGCAATGCTGCCGCAGGCCTTTTTTTGTTGAGCCGGTCGCTTGACCGTTGTCTAACGAACGATTGAGGGGGTGTCTCTAGTCTGATATTGCTGCCGCAATGCCAAGCATCTACGCAAAGGAGACGGGCATGGTTTTACCGTTCCCTCTCGTTCTTGCTATAGGGTAAGGCGGATGAGCCAGACAGCAGCACTGTTGCTTACGGCGGCGGCAAGCATGCTACAATAAACCGGCCTATGCGGCATTGAACGCGACGTGAAACATCTTGAGACGATGATGGTTGCAGATCAACGCGCGCTTCCCCGTTCAGCAATCTGGTTAGCTGCGATTTGGCTGGCGGCGATCATTAGCATGGCTGTGCCGGGATTGCTCTGGTGGGCGCCGTGGTCATTGATAACCTCACTGCTGGCAGCGCTGAGCGGTGCGCTCCTCTTTACCCTTCCCGGTCTTGCCGTCTTGCGTTGGCTGCATCCGGGCCCGTTGCTCTGGTTTGAGCGGTTAGCGTATGCGGCGAGCCTAAGTTGCGCGGTCATCCCATTCCTGTTGTTGGTGAGCGAGCCGATCGGCTGGCGCTGGAACAGCCTTGTGGCGTGGCTGGTGATGATCATCTTTGCAGTGCTGGCCCTCTGGCCAGCGCCACAGATACGCCGGCCAGCTCGCGGCCAGCGTCGCCTCATTGGATGGATGGCAGCTCTGCTGAGCGTGGCCGCAGTAGCGGTACGCCTCTTCGCTGTGCGGGATGTGCAGGTAGGGTTGTTTGGCGACTCATACCATCACACCGTCGTTACCCAATTGTTGATCGACCATGGAGGTCTGTTTCGGTCGTGGCAGCCATACGCGCCGGCAGTGACCTTTACCTACCACTATGCATTTCATGCGATGGCGGCATGGTGGCACTGGCTGGCTGGCATTCCGGCGACGCAGGCGGTGGTATTGGTTGGGCAAGTGATGAGCAGCTTGGCAGCGCCGTTGCTCTACCTGTTGACGGCGCGGTTGACCAACTCTCGCCTGACCGGTTTATGGGCAGCGGTCGTCGTTGGGTTTCTCAGCCTCTATCCGGCCTACTACATAAATTGGGGCCGGTATACCCAACTGGCTGGGCAGACCGTCTTGCCGGCAGCAGCAATCGCGTGGATGGGATTGATCGATGGCGCATTGCAGCCGCAGCGTTCATGGCGCTCCTTGGCAGCGCCGTTAGCGGTGGCCAGCATTGCAAGCGCCGGATTAGCGTTCAGCCACTATCGGGTGGCGATCTTAGCAATCTGCTTTGTGGTGGCGTATGCGCTCGTGGCGCTGGGCCGATCAGGGCTGGTGAGCTGGCGGACGCTGGGGCGGTTGGGTGGCGCTGGCGTCTTGGGCGCGTTGGGGGCGGCGTTACTGGCGTGGCCGTGGTTATGGCGCGTGCAACAGGGCCAGATCACACGTATGGCGGTGCAAATTGTTACTACTGATATCGAGACACGCAATCCTATTGCCTTAGAAAATATCGGTGCAGCGTTTCAATATGGTCTCTTCCCGTTAGCCGCAATTGGTCTCGCCAGCCTGCTGTGGCAGCGAAAGAGCGGGGGGCTGGTACTGGCATTATGGGCCGGGCTAGCGTGGCTCGCGGCGAACCCGCAATTGCTCGGCTTGACCGGGCAAGGCTTGATTACCACCTTTGCCGTCTTGATCGGCGCCTATATGGTCATTGCGCCAGCAGCCGGCGCCGGTCTGCTGGCGCTGATGCGGTTGGTGGCGATGCTGACGCGCCAGACGCACCGGTGGATGAGCGCAACGATGATTATTCTTCACCTTGCGGTTGGCTTGGCAATGATAGGCTGGGGCGCGCACATACAAGCAACGATGGTGGATCCATACTATCAATTGGCCACACCCGCCGACCTAAAGGCTGCCGAGTGGATCCGCGACAATCTACCGCGGGATGCCGCCATTTTCGTGAACGGATTTCCTGCCTACGGCGGGTATGTGTATGCCGGCAACGATGGCGGATGGTGGCTGACCTTTCTCACCGGACGCCGCACCAACCTCTTGCCGATGGCCGTGGGGTTTGAGGCGACTGATCCGCCGAATATGCTGCGGCTGATCGCCGAACAACATCGAGCTATTCAGCGCTACCCCATCGGCAGCGCCCAAGCTGCGGATGTGTTGCGCGCATTAGGGTTTCGCTATCTCTACAATGGCCCGGCGGCCAATCCATCTGGTGAGTATCTCGACCCGGTACAGATCGATGCTGCGCCATTCTACGAGTTAATCTACCGCCAAGACGGCGTGAGTATATGGAGAATTCGCTAGTGCGCTTGGCAGTTGTTGGCCCAACCTATCCGTTTCGCGGCGGGATCGCGCATTATACGACGCTGCTGGTGCGTTATTTGCGCGCCGCCGGCCATACCACGTTCTTCTATTCCTTCACCCGCCAATATCCGGCGTGGCTCTTTCCCGGTCGGAGCGACCGCGATCCGAGCAGTGCGCCGCTACGGGTTGATTGTGAATACTTGCTCGATCCGATGAACCCGTTGACGTGGTGGCGTCTGGTGCGGCGTGTGCGGGCTGATCGGCCTGATCTGCTGCTCTTGCAATGGTGGGTGCCGTATTGGACGCCGAGCCTGACGGTGATTTCGAGCTTGCTCAAGCGCCCGCCGGCAACCAAGATCGCGATGATTTGCCATAACGTGTTACCGCATGACGGCGGCGGCGTGATCGACCGGCGGTTGGCACTGACGGTGCTGCGGCGCGTGGATGCATTGCTCGTGCATAGTGATCTCGACCTTTACCGTGCGCGGGCATTGCTGCCACAGGCAAAAATTCTCAAAGCATTTCTCCCCACCTATGAGCCAGTAGTTCAGGAGGTGACTGCTGCTGTCTCGTCTTCCTTGCGCACGGAATGGCAAGTGCCTAACCACCGCCGGCTGTTGCTCTTTTTCGGCTTTGTGCGGCCATACAAGGGCCTAGAGTATCTGATACAGGCAATGGCGCACGTGCGGGCGCAGATTGATGCGCATTTATTGGTCGTGGGAGAGATTTGGGGGTCGTTAACCTACTATCAGCGGTATGCGGCTGAATTTGGGGTGGCTGATGCAATCACATTTATAAATCGTTATGTGCCGAACGAAGAGTTGCCACCGATCTTTGCGGCAGCCGATGTCGTCGTATTGCCCTACATTTCGGCTACGCAGAGCGGAGTTGCGCAACTAGCGTTTGGGTTTGGCAAGCCGGTGATTACAACAAATGTCGGTGGCTTGCCTGAAGTGGTGCAGGATGGGGTTAACGGCCTGATTGTGCCGCCACAAGATGCTACGGCACTAGCGCGCGCGATTGTACGCTATTTCCAAGAGGATCTCGGCCCAATCTTGACCGCGAATGTGCAAGCCGCCACTGCCGAGCGAGCCGAGTCGTGGCCACGATTGGTAGCGATTATTACTGAACTAGCGCGTGATTTGCAAGGAGCGGTCAAGTAGTGCGGGTTGTCTTTCTGTTGCCAATGGGGATTGACCGGCCATCGGGCCGGCGCTATCTCAACATTGCCCGTGGCCTCGTCCGGCATGGTATGCAGGTGCGGTTGCTGGCGCTCCATCCCGATTTTGCGACATGCGCTCAGCGCCGCTTCGTTGTTGATGGGGTTGAAGTCTGGTATGTCGGCCAGATGCATGCCCGTAAGGTTGGCAACGTGCCGGTGCGGTTTAGCCCATGGCAATTGCTGCTGGTGGTGGCGCAGGCAACGCTCGGTATGATCTGGGGGGTGTTGTGCTCTCCGGCTGATTGGTATCATCTCGGAAAGCCACAGCCGATTAATGGTATGGCAGCATTGCTCGCAGTGCGCCTGCTGCGCCGCCGGCCTTTGTTAGTCGATTGCGATGACGATGAAGTAACCGCCAACCGGTTGACCGCTGGGTGGCAACGAGCGGTGTTTGCCTTCTGGCAGTGGCTACTACCGCGGATAGCAGTTGGCTTGACCGTGAATACCCGTTATTTAGCTGAGCGGATGGCGCGCGCCGGGCAACCGTGCGTGATTGTGCCGAATGGGGTGGATAGCCGTCATTTTACGGCGCCGCCGGTGGCGATTCGCGCGGCGTTGGCGGCGGCGTTGGGGGTGGCTGACCGGCCAGTAATTGCCTATGCCGGTACGCTGGCGCTACATAACCATCCAGTTGATTTGCTGTTCGCGGCGTTTGGGCAGGTCGCTGAGCGGTATCCGGCTGCTAAGCTCTTGCTGATCGGCGGCGGCGAAGATTTGCCGTTGCTCCAAGCATATACGGCCCAGCAACCGTGGCGTGATCGGGTCATCTTCACTGGCCATGTCCCGTATCCGATGGTGCGCGTGTTGTTGTCGCTCGCCGATGTAAGTGTTGATCCTGTGCGTAATGACTCAGTGGCGCTGGCTCGTTCACCGTTGAAGATCATCGAGAGTCTGTCAGTAGGTGTGCCGGTCATTACCGGCGATGTGGGTGATCGGGCTGAGATGTTAGCTTTTGGCGCAGCAGGGGTCGTAGTGCCACCCGGTAACGCCAAGGCGCTAGCGAACGCGATCGAGGAACTGCTGAACGATCCGGCGCGCCGTGCAGTCATGGCGGCGGCAGCGGTTGCGCAGGCCCGGCGGTATGACTGGGATCGGCTGGCTGAGCGGTGGATGGCGATTTACGATGCGGTGTAGATTGCATCAAAACCCTGTGGGGCCGGTTTAGTAAGCGTTGCATGGAGTGCGGCAGTTTGACTGCCGTACTCCATAGTACACCTAGTAGGGCAACTTGCTAGTTGCCCCTACTGACCGGGAATGAAAATCACGTACAGCGCGCGATATTCGCTCAACATCCCTTGTGCTTGCCGATTGCCAACAAAATAGATGCTGGCATCGAGCAACACGGCATCGGGAAAGACTTGGGCCTCGGGGGGCAGCGGTGTGCGGCTCCACGCATCGGCGGCAATATCGTAGGTCAGCCCTTCGCGGCGCTCACCATCAAACACGAGCAGGGTGCTTGATAACGCAATGGTCGCGGGCCGGGCGATCGGTTGCGGCAGTGGCGCGATGGCAATCCAACGCCGGCTGGGATCGGTGCTTGGTTCAAGCCGCGCACTCTCACGCAGCGGGCCGTTGACGCCTTCGCCACCGATAATATACAGGCGACCGCCGGCGATGGCTGCGCCGGCATTGCGACGTGATTGGGGCAAGGCTGGCCCCGTCTCCCACCGGTCAAGAATGGGGTCGTAGATAAACACTTCATTGCGGATCGATGCGCCATCCCAGCCGCCAATCAAGTATAACTGTCCTTCCCATGCCGCTAGCGTATAGCGGCTGCGTGGCGCCGGCAAGGCTGCGCCGGTATACCAGCGTTGTTCGCGCGGGTCATAGATCTCGAGCCGGTCGATCACGGCGCCGGTGCTATCTTCGCCACCGGGGACGAAGATCAAGCCTCGCAACGTGATGGCGCGCGCATAGCTCACAGCGGTCGGTTTATCGGTCAACGTCACCCAGCGGTTGGTCTCAGGATCGTAACGATCGACTGTAGCAACGGTGCTACCATCGCGTTGCCCGCCGATCACATACAACCGGCGTTCAAGGTCATAGCCGGTGAGGGCGAAATTATCACGCGGATCGTTAAGCGGTTGGCGGGTAAACCAGCGTTGTTCGGGGTTGAGATGTGATGTGGCGGTTAGATTTGTGGTTGGTGATGGGTTGCTCGTGGGACGCGCATTCGCTACGAAGAGCGTAATGATGATCACCAACACCGCAGTGAGACCAATCAGCCAAGGGAAGATGCGGGGAACGTACCGGGAAGCAGGGGTTTGCACCGTTACCATTGCTGGTACGTCTTGCCCGGCGATAGGAGGGTTTGGCGCAGGCGCTTGCGGAGGCAAGGTTGCAGGTAGTGCTGATTCTGAGAGCGTCGCTGGCGCGATGCCCGGTGCTTGTGTAGCTGGCTCGCTCGGAGGGGTTGGTGTCTGGGTGGGAACCTCTGGTTGGGGCGTGCTAGACGGCATTGGTTCGAGCGCCGGCGCCGTTTCATCGGTGGGCGCAAGACCTGCTTCCCCCACCGTCACGATCCCGGTGCGGATAGCATATATCGTGGCCTCAGTCCGCGATTCGACGCCGATCTTGGCGAAGATATTGCGTAGATGGACCTTGACCGTATTGACGCTAATATTCAATGCGATTGCAATCTGCTGGTTGGTAGCGCCAGTCGCGACCAGTCGCAGAATTTCGCGCTCGCGTTCGCTGATTGGGCTTTCGTTCGTCATAATGACATGAGTGATAACTTCGCCGCTTTGCGTTGATCATAACACATGCATCAGCGCCGCAGTGCGAGCGGGAAGTAAGGCGTTGATCGCGCAGCAGCGGTTTGGACGCTGTGACAGCGTGCAAGCCTTCTCGTATAATGAGGCAATATCATTCTCGCATTTCAGACATGCCACTATGATTGTACGCCGGTTGCACCTCACAGTCCTGCTCAGCCTAATATCGGTCTGCTTATTGGCCGTGCAGATCGCGTCATTTCGCGTAGCGATGGCGCAACCGACAGTTTCGCTCGAACTGGGCTCCCCCTTTGCTGGGCAATACGTTGTAGGCCAGTGGTTTCCGTTGCGGGTGACACTGCGCAATCAAGGTCTGTCGGCAGCTACGGTTACGGTGACGGCGACGCCAGCGGACAGTACGATCCAGTATGCGCGCACGCTGCGGTTAGCTGCGCAAACGCAACAATCGCTGTGGCTATACGTCTTTCTGGCCCAGCCGGCGCGCGCCGTGTTTGTTACGCTCGCTATCGATGGCGTCATTGTTGACCGGCAAGAGGTGGCGCTGCTGCTGCGACCAGTAGAACGGATGCGCGCAGTAGTAGGCGCCTCACCGGTAACACGTGATCTGTTTGCTGCCGGCAGCTTACAGGTAGCCAATCTGCCGGATCATCACCTTGGTCTGAGCAACCTAAGCGTATTAGCCTTGTTTGATCTAGATGGGCCGTTGCTGGCGGCGCAACAAACCGCGCTGTTGGCGTGGGTCTACAATGGCGGCCATCTGATTATCGGCGGCGGGCCAGCCGCAATTGCGCTGCAAGCAGCACTGCCGCCGGCGTTGCAAGCCGCGACGATCACTGGCGCTGCCGTCATCGATCGCGAACCAGTAGTTACCCTTGGTAAATCGTCGTTGCATACGCCATTGCTGGGCGTGAAGCTGGCGCCGGTAACCGGAGCGCAGTACCGCGGCGATCCGGCGGCGCCGGCGTGGGTGGAATATGCGGTTGGCCGCGGTCGCGTGACCCAACTCGCGTTTGCACCGGAAGCGCTGGCCGATTGGGCCGGTCGTGAGCAATTCTGGACGGCGCTGGCGCAGCCGGTGTTGTTTGTGTCAACGCCAGATGGCGTGAGCGCCCAAATGACGCCTTGGCAGCTCCAGATGCTTGCCCCGGCGCTCGGTGCGTTGCCGCAGATCGCTATCCCGGCGTTTGCCCAAGGTTTGACGGCGCTTACGTGGTATGCGGTTGCGATGGTGTTGCTGGCGCTAGGATTTTGGCGTTGGCGGCGCGTTGTGCCGGCGGTTAGCTTACTGGTTATTGCCCTCATTAGTACCGGTGTAGGGTTGTGGTGGGCCAACGCGAATGCTACCCCGGCGTATAGTGCTTTACGGATGACCTTGATCGAGGTGATCGATGGTGAACGAGCGCAAGCGCAGACGATCAGCGTGATGCTGTCGGCAATGCCGCGGACGGAAACAATGGTGTTTACTGAGCCGGTGATTACTCGCCCATTCGTGATTGCTAGCAACGATGGTTCACTGGCGGGCGGGAGTGATCGCTTTGCGCAGATGACGACCCAGCTAGAGCGGCAGTTAGCGCCATGGCAAACGCAGGCTTGGTGGACAACGGCAATCATTCCTGCGCCGGCATTGCGGGCGACGTTGGTGGTTGATCAAGGGCGGTTGCGAGTTGATTTGCAGAATGATAGCCAGTATACCTTGCGCGATGTTTTCGTCGTGTATGGTGATCAGTTGTTGTTCTTTGGCACACTGCGCCCCGGCGAGCGCTCGGTCGCGCGCTGGCCGGCGTTATTTACCCCCGCTGCTGCTGGTCTGTCCCTCGGTCAATTAGTGATCAAGGATTTGCAGGATAATGGCTTGCTGATAGATGGCGAAATGGAGAAGGCGACGCAAATCCGGACTGCCTTGGTCGATGCGGCGGTGGCAGCGTTGCCCACGCGCTTTGATCCGGGGCCGTTTGTGCTGGCATGGCTGGATCGCGATCCAACTGTGCCGGTACAACCCACGATTGGATCGGTTGAAACGCTCTTCGTCATGCGACCGCCGATTCGGGGGCAGGGTGAACTTTCTCTGCCAGTGGGATGGTTGCGCCTTGATCCTGCCGGCTCTAAAGTATCTCTATGCCTCAATGGGCAAGGTGTGCAGTTGAGCGGCGAGACAGCCGAGATCCATCTGCGCTTGCCGCCGGATCTGTCGTTGCTACAGGCTAGTGTCATACAGGTACGGCTTAGGCCAGCGGACGCCACGAGCAATGTGAACCTCTCCCTGCGTGCTTACAATTGGGCAACCGGGGCGTGGGATGCCGTCGCCTTCAATCCTCTGTCGACTATGACGATGACTGATGCTGAAGCGTATCTGAGTCTCGGCGAGGTGCGGCTCCGGCTCAGCGGTGGGCTAGATCGACTAGGTTGCGTCGTCGCGGTGGGTGGGGTGCAGGGAGTGTTGCCATGAGAGCAGCGTTAGGCGAAGAGTGGCAGCGACTTATCCGGCGGCGCCGTATTGTGCTGCTCTTTATCAGCACCGTGTTGGTAATGTTGCTGACTGCGCAGGGAACGGGACGACTGGCAGGAATGGCGACTCTGGCTGCCTTGCCGCTCTTGAATGCACAAATTGGCCGGCTCTTTGCCACGAGTCTCTGTTTGGCGTTGCAGGGATGGGTGATGCTGCTTTCTCCCCTGTTAGCGGTGAGTGCCTATACGGTTGGGTTACAGTCAAAGATGAACTTGACCGTCTTGGTGGCTCGCTTGCTCGTGGTGTGGGCCGTGATAATCCTTGGCATCATTCTTACCTGGCCCTTCTTTAGCTTGCTGCCACTTTTTGGCAGTCTGAGCTTGCCTGAGATCGGGTGGGCGTTTGCCGTGATTGTCGTGACGGCGTTGCTCAGCAGTGCGTATGGGTTGTGTTGGGTGACGGTGATGCGTACTCCGCCGGCCGCGTTGTTCTTGGCGTATAGTGTGTTGGTGATGTGGTTGGTCGCCGGGGTGTTGATTGCAGTTTGGGATACGCAACCTACCTCACTGGTTATCGTCGCCGTTGCATTCAACCCGTCCGCGGCGTTGCTGGCACCGCTGGCGCCGGCTTTCCCCCCCGATGGGCCGATTGCCGCTGATTTGCAGAACTTGCTGCGATTTACCCACGGCGTGGTTGATCGGGCGACGCCGCTCTACCGGCTCTATATCGCCGGGAGCGGGTTGCTCATCTTGGGGTTGATCGGTATCGCGAGCTTTGCTGTTCGCCCGCAGCCGCGCCGTTGGCAGCGGTTTGATACGATCTTCAGCATCGTGTGCGTGATCTATCTGGCAGCACTCTTCTATTGGCGCGATTGGTGGAGCGTGGTGTTGTGGTAGGAACGTGATAGGAAACTTCAGAGAACAAAGAGCGTGCTCTGTTATCACCTCCGTTCAGGTGCAACCCGATAAATCACCACACCCCCTTCGGCAAACGCCACCTCGTAGCCGGGCCGGTCAGCAAAGAGTTCGGAACGCAGCGGCCCCTTGAGTGAAGTGTAGATGTAGTCGATCTGCTCAGTGGCAATCAAGCGATCGAGGTCGATCGCTTGCCCGTTCCCGAAGTCGATGATCTGTTGGCTGCGTTGGCGCGCAGCCTGTACCGACGCCGCATCGCCATACGTAAACAGCGCTGGCGGCGTACTCGTCCACCTCCCGGTGAGCGGCATGATCCACCAGCCGCCGTCGTTGCCGCGGGCGACTCCCGGCAGCCACGGCGCGGCGTTGATCAAGAAGCGGGCCGTGGGTGGAGTGTGGTCAGCCACCCACGCGATTGCCTGCCGGTCGGCAGCCGTCGCTAGGACAGTAACAGGGTTGACGATGGCGCGTTGTTGATTGGATCCCCACAGCGTCAGCCCCAGAAGTACCACTGCACCGGTGATCTGCCGCCAGCGGCGCTGGGCCGGCCAGATCAATGCCACCCCGCCGCCGATCAGACTGCTGAGGGGGAGGAAGAGACTGATCGCGGCGATGTCCACCGGCAACAGCCAGAGGAAGGGCAAGCGCACGGTCGCCGGGTTGATCGCCAGCAAGAGCAAGCCTACGCCGCTCCACAGCCATTTGCGCTGCGTGAGGCTGTAAAGCAGGATGGCGAGACCAGCCGGCGGCGCGAGATAGCTGACTAGCCACGGGTTGGTAAGCACTGCCAACCCACCCACCCAGAGCATCAGCACCGCAGCGGCGGCTTGCCGGCGGGCCACGCCGATGGCGCTGCCGATCAAGGCCAGCGCTACCAGCCATTCGTTTGGGCCGATCCACATCAGATCGTAGTTGAGCTGGGCATACGAGCCGCCGGTGGTGAGGCTTTGGGCGCCGGCAGCAGCGGGCGCCAGCACCCGGCGCAGCAGCAGCCACCACCATGGTGCAGCTAATGCCACCGCAGCGATACCGGCCAGCAGCGCCTGCATTGCTTGCGCAATGATGGTGTGCCGCGATTGGCGCAAGCTCCATACGATGCTCTGCGCCGCGAGCAGCGCACCGCCGAAGACGAAGATGCGCATGTGAACGAGGCTTAACCCGGCGGTGATCAGCGCCGCCAGTGCCAGCCAACTGGCGCGTTCACAACGGTGGGTGCTGTCAAGCCACTGTTGCCACGCAATCGCCAGCGCTGCCAGCAGTAACAAGCCGGTCAGTTGGGTGTAGCGGCCCCACGACACATAATACGCCGGCATCCACGAGATGCAGCCAACGACGGCGGCGGCCACGACTGCTGCGCTAGACCGCCGCCACCAGAGCAGCGCCAGCGCTGCCGCGGTCACGTTCTGCAACCAGTTGAGCAACTGCCCGCTCCAGAGCATCACGTCGGGCAATGCACCGCCGCTCAGTTGCCAAGCCGCCGCGATCACCACGTGGTAGCCCCAGTGGTAGGGCATCTCGACCACCGGCAGGTAAGGGGTGAGTGTCCACGGCGCGCGCCCAGTTTCGGCGGCGACACGCACCATCAGCGCGTGATGCACCGAATCGACCCACGCCGGCAGGGCGAGATTGGCGATCTGTTCGGCCCGCAGCCACGCGCCGATTGCTAGCACCACCGCCAGCAGCCACGTTGCGGCGGATGGCCGGCCTTGCACACTGGCAAGATCGCGCCACGCCGCCCCCATTGCCGCTAGTGCCAGCAGGATGGCGCCAGTCGTCAGGGCGAAAGCCGGCAATGACCCGCCCACCGCCGTGACCCACAGGTACCCAAGCGGCACAAGGCTCAGGCTGATGCCCGCCCAAAGCGCGATCCGCAACAGCCACGGCGGGCGCGGGCCGGGCAAGCTGCATTCGAGCAAGTATCCCGGAGCGATCAGCCACAAGCCAGTCGCTAACAGCACCCGTCCGGCGGGGAACAAGGCCACCATCGCCGCCAGCAGCAATCCGCTCAGCAACCAGCGCCGGCCATCGCTGAGAGCGGCGAGCGGATGATGCGTGACGGGATTAGAGAGCATTGTCGTTGGGCGAACGTCGTGCTCGTTCACCGCACCAGCCAAAAGATCACCCCAACGACCACGATCGCAATCACCAGCAACAGCGCCAGCAGCTTGGCCTGTTCAACCGAACGGCGACGGGCCAGCAGCGGGCGCGCTTCAGGGGCGTAGGGTACGTTGGGCAGTTCGCTAAGAAAGATCGCGCCGAGCGCCGCTGGGTTCGTGAACAGGGTTTTGAAGAAGGTTGTGATCAAATCGCGGGCAGTGATTAGCGGTGGCGCCCAATAGGCCTCTTCCCGTGTGAGTGGCCGTCCGGTGAGCGAGCAACGTAGTTCGGTGGCGGTCTCGTCGTTGCGCGATGGCATAAAGCACCTCGGTGTGTGTCACCCCGCCGGTAGGGACAGAGCAGCGCTCTATTCCTTCCCAATCCGGCGGACGAAACGCTCAATCCGTTCCAATGCCTCTTCGATCTTGTTCATCGCGGTGGCGTAACAGGCGCGCACGTAACCGGCCCCGCTCGGCCCGAAGGCATCGCCGGGAACGACAGCTACCTGTTCGCTGTGCAGCAACTGCTCGCAGAACGCTTCGCTGCTCAGACCGAGATGGCTGATCTGCGGGAAGGCGTAGAAAGCGCCTTGCGGCTCGAAGGTGGGCAGGCCGATGCTGTTGAGACCAGCCACGATCACTTTGCGGCGGCGGTCGTACTCGCGTACCATCTCCTGCACCGCCTCATCGCCGTGCAAGATGGCTTCAAGGCCGGCGTACTGGCTCATGGTCGGGGCCGACATAATTGCGTACTGGTGGAACTTGCGCACTGCGGCGGTGATTTCAGCCGGAGCGGCTAGCCAGCCGAGCCGCCAGCCGGTCATGGCGTAGGCTTTCGAGAAGCCGCCGAGCAGTACGGTGCGCTCGCGCATGCCGGGCAGCGCCGCGAAGCAGGTATGCTCGACGCCGTAGACCAGCCGGTCGTAGATCTCATCAGAGATGACGATCAGGTCGTGGCGTTCGGCCACTGCCGCCACTTCCAACAGCCGTTCGCGGCTGAGCACGGCGCCAGTCGGGTTGTTGGGATAGCCGATCAAGATCGCTTTGGTACTTGGCGTGACCGCTGCCTCTAGCGCCGCGCCGGTCACTTGAAAGCCGTCGGCGACGCTGGTCGGCACGTAGACGACGCGCGCATCGGCGAAGGTGACGCATGCCGGGTAAGCGACAAAGCACGGTTCCGGCATCAGCACTTCGTCGCCGGGGTCGAGCAAGGCCAGTGCTGCGCCGAGCATCGCTTCGCTGACGCCGACGGTGATCAGCAACTCGGTTTCGGGGTCGTACTGCACGCCATAGCGGCGGTTGAGGTGCTCGGCCAGCGCGACGCGCAGTTCGAGCAGGCCAGAGTTAGAGGTATAAGCGGTGGTGCGGTCAATTGAGGCTTGGCCGGCGGCGCGAATCTGCTCCGGCGTGATAAAATCAGGCTCGCCGACACCGAGTGAGATCACGTCGGGCATGGTGGCGGCGATGTCGAAGAAGCGGCGAATGCCCGATGGCGGAACGGCGCGGATGCGCCGCGCAATGCGCTGGCTGGTCATAGAGGCTCTCCTTAGTGGTATCGTGGCTGAGCGCCATTGCTCAGCGATTTCTATCTTACCATGAGACGTTCTGCCTTACGTTGGTTGCATTGGGTGACGCTCGGCGCGCTGGCTGGTTTGCTGGCGCTCTACCTTTGGTATGCCGCCGAGCACGTTCGGTTGTTGCTCGCTTTCCCTTTCCCGCTCGATTATGGCGAAGGGCCGCTGTTGGCGCAGGTGAGCCGCTTGGCCGGCGGTGAACCATTCTGGAGTTTATACGCCGATCCGGCCCAAGCGCCGTTTTTGATTGTCAATTATCCGCCGCTGTACCTCTTGCTGAGCGCCGGGATGTCATGGCTCACCGGCGCACCGCTAGCGGCGGGGAGGCTGGTGGCGTTGTTTGGCGCGCTGGCGAGTGCCGCAGCGCTGGCGGCGCTGATTGGGAAGCGCGGGGTTTGGCTGGCGCTGCTTTGGCTGGCTGTGCCGGTAGTGCGCGAGTGGATGCCGCTGATGCGGGTGGATTTGCTCGGCGTAGCGCTGGGGTTGTGGGCAGTGTGGGTGGCCGGCCACGAGCGGCTGCCGCCGATCTGGCGCGGCGCGCTGGCTGGTCTCTTGGCGGTTGGCTGCCTCTTGACCAAGCCGTCGCTGATCGCGGGGCCACTGGCCGCTGGTATGCTCCTGCTCGCCGGATGGATCCGGCTCCATTCCCACCCTGAATCGCATGCTCGTCGCCCCTTGCTGGCGTTTCTCGCGACGGCGGCGCTGGCCGGCGGCGGGGTCGTGGCAGGGTTGGCATGGGTGACGCAGGGGTGGTTTTTGCTGCATGTGGTGGCGGCCAACGCCAACCGCTGGGAACTGGGGCTGGTAGTTGAGTTTTGGCGGCAGCAATTAGCCTTGCGCTGGCCGTTGCTGCTTACGGCGCTGATCGGTGCGGCGGTGGCGTGGCGCGCCGGGCAGCGGGCGGCCCTGATC
>NZ_DAOTWH010000174.1:0-7054 GCF_034435895.1 Chloroflexus sp. | reverse complement strand
GGACGCAGAGAGCGCCAAGGGGGTTGGAGGGAGATCATCCTCACCCGGCCCTCGCCATCTGCGGCGCCAACTGAGTGCCCTACCCCAATCCTCCCTCACTGGGGGAGGAAGCAAGTTGCGCCCCCTCTCCCAGCGGGAGAAGGGGACGGGGGGTGAGGGCCAGCAGCCCGCGCACTTCGCCATGACACCCGGGTGAGGCGCGTGCTCCTCGGTTGTCATTGCGAGCCGCCGCAGGTGGCGAAGCAATCTCCTGCTCTCGCGGAAGGGGTGCGCTGTTGCCCGCCGGGCGATCGCTGACTTAATAGCACCATGGCAGAAGCTTAACGTTAACTTAATACTTCAATGATGACTGATTAACCTGACCCTTCTACAATAGCGTAGCTATTGGAACGACAGCCGATTGCGAGACGCTATGGCCACGTACACGCCTCATCAAGAGCGCCATCCGAATACGCTGCGGCGCGAGCATCGTGAATGGTTGCTCTTCGCCCTCTTTATTGGCCCGAACCTGTTGCTGTTTAGCGTATTCACCTATTGGCCACTGCTCTACAACGTCTATCTCAGCATGGTGCGCTGGGATTTTTTGCGCCCGACGATGCCGTTTGTCGGTTTGCAAAACTATATCTCCGCCTTCAGTGACCTGCGTTTCTGGAACATCATCTGGCAAACAGCTACCTTTACCGTCTGGTCGGTGGGGCTAACACTGGTATTGGGGCTGTTGTTGGCGCTGCTGCTCAACCAGTCGCTGCGCTACCGCAACACGGCGCGCGCGATTGTGTTTGCGCCGGTGGTGATGTCGGGCGCCGTGGTGGCAGTGGTCTGGAGCTATATCTTTGACCCACGCTACGGTTTGATCGACCAACTGCTCGGTTTTATCGGTCTCGATTCGCCAAACTGGCTGGTCGATCCGTTCTGGGCTATGCCGGCGGTGATTATAGTCTATGTGTGGAAGAATATCGGTTATGCGGTGGTGATCTACCTCGCCGGCCTGCAAACCATCCCTCGCGAGTTGTACGACGCGGCGCGGGTTGATGGCGCTGGCGCGTGGGAACGGTTCTGGAACGTGACCCTGCCCGGTCTGTCGCCGGTGGCCTTCTTCTTGTCGGTGACCAGTATTCTGACCTGTTTTCAAGCCTTCGATCTCATCCGTGTGCTGACCAATGGCGGCCCGGCTGATGTGACGACGACGCTGGTCTTCCACCTCTACGAGCTGGGGTTTGTCTCGTATGACGCCGGCAAGGCGGGGGTGGTGGCGATCGTGTTGTTTCTCATCATGCTAGCGCTAACCATCGTGCAGATCCGCTATGTCGAGCGGCAAGTGACCTACGGATGATGCTGGGCGGGTGAAACGGATTCATACGGTTGGATTGATATAGACACGGATTAGGTATGGCGGTGACGAACGATATTGAGCGCACAATCACGCCGGTGGCTGTTCGCCGGCGATCGACGCCGCTCTCGCTGGTGGCGTGGCGGATCGCTGGCTATGCGGCGGTGCTGCTGGTCGTGGTGGTGATCGGCCTGCCAGTGTATTGGACGTTGATGGCCGCGTTTAAGGAGACGCGCGAAATCTATTCGCTGCCGGTGACGTGGTGGCCGGCGAACCCGACACTGGCCAATTTTCCGGCGGCGTGGCAGGCGGCGCCGTTTGGACGCTATTACGTGAATAGCTTGATCACCACCTTCTTTGGTGCGGCGGCGGAAGTAGTTTTGGCGCTGTTTTCTGCTTATGCGCTGGCTTACTTGCGCTTTCCGCGCAAAGATTTGGTCTTTCTCTTGCTGCTGGCGGCGCTGATGGTGCCGGTTGAGATCACGATTGTGCCGAATTATCTGACCGTGGCCCGGCTTGGCTGGATCAATACCTACCAAGGCATTATCGTGCCGGGAGCCGCCATCGCCTACGGCACTTTCTTGCTCCGCCAAGCCTTTCTGTCCGTGCCGCGCGAGATTCTCGAAGCGGCGCGAGTCGATGGCGCCGGCCATTTCCGCATTCTATTCAGTGTTGTCGCGCCGATTGCCCAGCCGGCAATTGTGACGATGGCCCTGTTGTCGGTGGTGAGCAAGTGGAACGACTTCCTCTGGCCGCTGATCGTTACCAACACCACTGATATGCGCACGCTGCCGATTGGCGTCTTCTGGCTGCGTAACAGCGAGGGATTATCCAATTGGGGCGTGGTGATGGCCGGGTCGCTCTTCTTGATCGTGCCGGTGTTGATCGGGTTCTTGCTGGCCCAGCGGGCGATTGTGGAAGGCATGACCGCTGGTGCGGTGAAGGGATAGTAGTGGCATTACGCCGTAATGCCTGCATTTCGGTGTAATGCCCTTCCGGTATCGCGCATCACGGCAGTGGGCCGTATGCAATAGATAAATGCTCAGCGTTCACGCGGTTTTGTCGGTACGCAGATTTCACAGGAGGAGCGAGCATGAAGCGGACGTTTACCCGGCGCGAATTGTTGCGCCTGATGATGGTAGGGAGCGGTGCGGCGGTGTTGGCAGCTTGTGGCAACCAGAGCGGGCAGGGCGGGCAGACGGGAACGCAGGCCACCCAAGCCCCGGCAGTGGTGAGCCAACCCGGCTCGAAGGTCAAGATTACCTACTGGGGCTCGTTCAGCGGCAATCTAGGAGAAGCCGAGCTGGCGATGGTCAAGTCGTTCAACGAGTCGCAGAACGAGGTCGAGGTCGAGTATCAGTTCCAAGGCAGCTACGAAGAGACGGCGCAGAAGTTTACCGCAGCGTTGCAGGCCAACACCACGCCCGATGTGATCCTGCTCTCGGATGTGTGGTGGTTTGGCTTCTATCTGGCCGGTGCGATCACCGCGCTCGACGATCTGGCCAAGCAGGTCAATCTCGACTTCAACGACTTCGAGCCGGTGTTGCTCAACGAAGGCGTGCGCAAAGGCGTTCACTACTGGATTCCGTTTGCGCGCAGCACGCCGCTCTTCTACTACAACAAGGCGATCTGGGCCGAGGCGGGCTTGCCCGATCGGGCGCCTGAGACGTGGGCCGAGTTTAGCGAGTGGGCGCCGAAGCTGGTCAAGAGCGATGGCAGCCGGGCCGCGTTTGGTCACCCCAACGGCGCCAGCTACATCGCGTGGCTGTTCCAAGGCGTGGTCTGGCAGTTTGGCGGCCAGTACTCGCAGCCCGACTTCACCATGACCATGACCGACCCCAACACGCTGCGGGCGGCCCAGTTCTATCAGGATACGGTGGTGAAGCACAAGTGGGCGGTGCTCAACACCAACCTCAACCAAGACTTCCTCGGCGGCGCGATCGCCTCGATGATGGCCTCGACCGGCGCGCTGGCCGGCATTCAGGCCAATGCTACCTTCCCGGTCGGCGTCGGCTTCCTGCCCAAAGAGACCAACTTCGGCTGCCCGACCGGCGGCGCTGGGTTGGCGATCGTCAGCCGCGCTCCCGCCGAGAAGCAACTGGCGGCGATGAAATACATCGCGTTTGCCACCAACACCATCAACGCTGGCGTGTGGGCGCGCAGCACGGGCTATATGCCGGTGCGGATCAGCACCAAGCAGACGCCGGAGATGGTCGAGTTCTTTGCCAAGAACCCCAACTTCAAGACGGCGGTTGATCAATTGCCCAAGACGCGGGCCCAAGACGCGGCGCGCGTCTTCGTGCGCAACGGCGACCAGATCATCGGCAAGGGCCTTGAGCGGATCATCGTCAACGGCGAAGCGCCGAGCGCGGTCTTTGCCGCAGTGAATGATGAACTGGCGCAGGGCGCTAAGCCGATCCTTGAAGACCTGAAGGCGCGCGAGGGTTAGTCGTCATTGCGAGGCGAGAAGGGATAGAGCGCCATTCTATCCCTTCTCGACCTCGCTACATCATTTACCTGAACGTTGTTCCCAATGCGAATCAATTGTAACGTAACGAGGGAAACACTACCGTTGCCGGGCTGTTGCGCCGCCGCGCCATAACAGAATGTTCTGGTCACTATGTTGACCATCGCCAACCCCAAAATTGCCGGGTTCACGCCACGCTGGGCCACCTATCGCGGCTTAACCATCCTCTTCGACAATATCGGGCTGCGCCGTGACGGGCCGTGGTTGCGGCTCAACTGCGCGCTCGACGCCATCCCAGAATATACCCTCTACCGTGGTTTGCGCGCCGCGATGTGCGCGCTCGATCCCGATCTGCTCTTGCGCCGGTACTTGTTTTGCGCGCTGCCGCCGGCTACCTATCACGTGACGCTGTGGGATGGGCCGAACGATGGGAATGTTGCGCACGCCTTGCCGCAGGCGCGCCAGCGCATCGACGATCTCTTGCTCGATATTCCCGGCGCGCTCAGCCATGGCAATCTGATCAGCGGCACCATCGCCGGCTCACCGCTCATTCGCCGGCGGGGATGGCAAGTGGGGTTTATTGTGAACCGGCTGGTCATTGTGCAGCAGTCAGCCCTAGTGGCATTACTAACCCCGACGCCGGCGACTCGCGAAGCCTTCGCTATGCTGGTCGAGCTGCGCAGCGCATGGAACGCCAGTTTCCGCCATCGCTTCGGCATTGCCGCGTATGAGCCATACGCGCCGCACGTAACGCTTGGCTATTTTGCTGATCCAGCATTGGCGGCTGAAGCTGAAGCCGAACTGCCCGCTTGGGAAGAGCTGGTCTTGCGCCACACTGCCGGCGCGAGCATTACCTTCATCAGCGCCAGCTTGTACGGCATGATCGACATAGTGACCTTCTTTCGCACCGCGCGGTAGGGTGTAGGGGCTGAGCGTCGCTCTGCCCCTACACCCTTCCGCGCCGCTTACCCCCCTGCCGCAATTGACACGAGATGCTATACTACAAGTGTTGGGGAGGGCTTTCTATCAAAGGAGCTACCAAGATGAGTTCGGGCAAGACGCTGGTCGACCTGATTCGGGAAAAGACGGGGGTCAGCGCCGAGCAGGCGCAGCAGGCGGTTGATGTTGTGGTCGGCTTCTTGAAAGACAAGCTGCCCGATCCGATCGCCGCTCAGATTGATCAGGTGCTGAAGGGCGATGTTGGCGCGCTAGCTGAGCAAATCGATGCCGCGAAGACATTGCTCGGTGGGTTGTTGGGCGGCAAGAAGGATAACTAAGTCTGTCCGGGCAGAGTAGCGCTCTGCCCAAATCTATGGGCAGAGCATTGCTCTGCCCGGACCTTTTTTCCTCGGGATCATCATCAATCGCAGCGCGCATTACCCTAAGGAGGAACCATGGTTATCGGCGGCGTCCTCTTGCTGGTGCTGGCCGTCATTTTTTTCTTTGCCGCCCGCGCCAATGCCAATAAGCTTCAGACCCTCAACGCGGTAGAGACCTACGATACTGCAACGCTGGCGGCCATTCACCAGCGCATTACCGCCTCACTGGGCGCCAGTGGCTTCGCCCAACCCTGCGAAGTCGAAGGCGTGATCGAGTGCGCGTCGCCGCTAACCGGCCCGATCTCAGGGAAGCCACTGGTCGCGTATACCTACACCGTTAACCGCGAGTACGAAGAACGGGTGACAACGACGACCAATGGCAAGCCAGAGACCCGCGTTGAGCGGCGCAGCGAGCAGATCGAGCAGAACGAACGGCGGGCGCCGTTTCTGGTGCGCGACGAACGTGGTCACGTGCAGGTGTTGCCCGATGGGGCGACCCTAGAGGTGATCGAAACCGGCAACCGGTTTGTCGAGACGCCGCAGCCGTGGACGGGCGCAACCCGCGCGTTAGGCCGGCGCGAATGCGAGCGCGGGTTGGAAGTGGGTGCGCGTGTATTTGTGCTCGGCACGGCGATCGATCAGGGTGGCCGGCTCGCGATCGCTCGCCATCCGGCGAATAGCAAACACACCTTTATGATTAGCCGGAAGAGCGAGCAAGAACTGGCCGCGTCGGCGGCAACGTGGGCGCGCAATATGAATTATGCGGCCATTGCCAGTGGCCTGATCGGGTTCGTCTTGGTGGTATGGGGCATGCTGGCGGGGTAGGGTATCCGCTACAGCGTTGCATAGAGGGCAGTGGCGCCGGCGCTGCCCTTCTGAATCCTAGGCTGCTGCCGCATCCCAAGGTAAAGCGGGCCGCGCGGGTCGCTGGGTATGAACCAGTGCGGCGCAGGTATGGAGTGCGGCAGTATCACTGCCGCAGCAGGAGCGATGCCTGCCCGCATTCTTCCCGACCCCCCCATGTCATTGCGAGGGCGCGAAGCGCCCGCAGCAATCACCCGCGACAGCGGGAGCGATGCCTGCCAGTGTCTCCCTCCATCAGAGCAGGAGATTGCTTTGCCGCCTGCGGCGGCTCGCAATGACAGATGGAGAACAATGTCATTGCGAGGCGCTGCCCCTGCGCCGAAGCAATCTCCCGCGTCAGCGGAATCCCTGCCTCGCCACCAACAACACCCTCGCCACCAACACGCAGGCCTGCGGCCCACACCCCTTTTATGGCCCATTATCGCCACTCTTTACCTTATCAAAGATCATCATGCATCTGCGAATTAGATATGTTGGTAATGCTGTGGTAATGGGGGGTAAAATGGCACCCATCGGTGTTTGTTTAGGGCAAGCAGGAACGTTGGCGCAAACTGCGTTCGCGGCGGTTTGTTGGAATGAACTATGTGATGGAGGTGAAGTAATGGATCCGGCAATCGTGTCGTTTCTGACGATGTTGGCTACAGCAGTGCTTAATGCTGCCGCTAACCGAGCTGGTGAAATCCCTGTTGAAAAAGTATTCGAGGTGCTACCAAGTTTACCTAGTTTCCTTCTCAATACAATGCGTAAACCTGAATTCCGCAAAGCTGTTGAACAGGTACGCGACAATCCAAGTGACCCAATGGTGCAGCTCGAAGTTCAGAAACAATTACAGCGCCTAGTAATTGAAGAACCGGCAATAGCACTCCAGTTGCAGGAATTGGTAAATCTGAATAAGTACCTTGCACCAATGAACAGTATTACACCTGATCAAATCAAAGAGGCGCTTAAACCATTCTGGGATCTGAGGTTTTGCACAATCGAGAGGGGGTTGCCAAGGGTAGTAGAATGGAGGCATCAGGACGCAGTTGAGGCGAGGTCAGGAGGGCAGGATGCCGGCCATCGTCGACTTTCCCG
>NZ_DAOTWH010000173.1:0-6634 GCF_034435895.1 Chloroflexus sp. | reverse complement strand
CACAGGGAGGGAGGAGTGATAGAATCGGCGCTGCCGCCGCGGCTGGCCCCGGCCAAACCGCGCGCTGAACGCCAACCGCACCAGCGCCGGTTGGGATGGCAACTGCCGGCAATGCTCTTGCTGATCGCTGCGGGCTTGCTGGGGGTGAGCTGGTGGCAGCGCCAACCGGTTACGTCACTGCCACCAACCTCATTTCCCACCAATTTGCCCCCCACACTGGCGGCAATTGGGCCGCTGCCAACGCCATTGCCAACGGGGATCGTCGTAACGACGCCTGTCGTGCCGACACCCTCGCCGCCACCGCCAACCCCGTCGCCGCCGCCAACCCCGTCGCCGGAACCCAATACGCGCGCGCTGGGGCAATTGGTCGCCTACGATCAGTGGCAAATTGGGCTGTTGCGGCGCGAGGATGTGGTGGTGATCGACGGCGAACTCGGCCCGATCCGTCCGGCGGGTCGCCTGTTGGTGGCGTTGCTGGCGGTGAGTAACGAAGCGCCGGTCGAGCGGCTATTGCCCGCCACCCTCTTCGCAGTGGAAGATGAGAACGGGCAACGTTATGCCCCCTTGCCAGACGCTTCGCGCCAGTATCTCGACCAGTTTGGGCGTGGATTGTACGGCGATCTGGCGCTCGAAGAGGCCTTTGCGCCACAGAGCGGCTTGCGCAGTGTGCCGGTGCTGTTCGATCTGCCGGCCAATCGCGCGCCGGTACGGTTGTGGGCCGGTGGCGAAGGCTGGCCGTTACGGTGAAATGGTGAAGAGGCGATCGAGTACCGGTGAACCCAATGCCGCTGCCACCTGATCAGCCAACCGGTCAAGCGGGTCGGTTTGGGGTAGAGGATCGAACGCCGGTTGCCAGCCTAACTGCCGCAACCATCCGCGCCGAAACTCGTCGTTGGCAAACAGGCCATGCAGATAGCACCCCCATACCCGGCCATCGGCGCTCTGACACCCATCGTCGTCAGCGGCGGGTGTTGCGCCACGCCGTACAATGCTTAGCAACGGCTGCGCTTCCCCAAGCCGGCGGCTGCGGCCCATGTGGATTTCGTAGCCGTGCAGTTCGGCGGCGCCGGCCCACGCCACCTGCACCTTCGCCACGGTTTGAGTAGTCTGTTTGTCGGGGGCAAAGACGGTTTCAACCGGCAACAAACCAAGACCGTCGTCTTCGCCGCCGGCTCCCTCAACCGCCAGCGGATCGCTGATCCGCTCGCCGAGCAGTTGGTAGCCGCCGCAGATGCCGGCAATCGCGCCAGTAAACTGGCGCAGCGCCGTGTCAAATCCGCGTTCGCGCAACCAGCGCCGGGCAGCGAGGGTGTGTTTGGTGCCGGGCAGAATCACTGCCGCCGCGCCGGCCAATTGCGAAGGGTAATCAATATAGCGCACCGTTACCCCCGGCTCGCGGGCCAGCGGGTCGAAGTCGTCGAAATTAGCGATAGCCGGCAAGCGGATGACGGCAATCGTGATCCCTTGTGTCCGCGCCGGCTGAGCCTGCTCGAGCGCCACCGCATCCTCTTCAGGCAGATCAAGATCCTCGATCCACGGCACCACCCCCAGCACCGGCACGCCACTGCGCTCTTCTAGGATGCGCACACCATCAACGAATAAGGCCGGATCGCCGCGGAAGCGGTTGACGATCAGACCTTCGATCAACCGGCGTTCAGCGGATTCGAGCAACATCAAGGTACCGAGCAGTTGGGCGAAGATGCCGCCGCGATCGATGTCGCCGACCAACAAGGTGCGGGCTTGGGCATAGACGGCTAGCCGCATATTGACCAGATCGCCGGCCTTCAGATTCAGCTCAACTGGACTGCCGGCCCCTTCGGCGATAACGAGATCATACTCGGCGCGGAGCGCATCAAGGTTACGGGTGATCACCGGCCACAGCAGCGCCTTGCGTTGCCAAAAATCGGCGGCAGCGAGAGTTTGCCACGGCTTGCCCTCGACCACGATCTGGCTGCGGCGCTGGCCTTCAGGCTTGATCAAGATCGGATTCATCGCCACGGTCGGCGCGATACCGGCAGCCGCGGCTTGCACCGCTGTGCTGCGCGCGATCTCACCGCCATCAGCCGTCACAGCGGCGTTGTTGCTCATGTTTTGGGCTTTGAACGGGGCCACCCGCAACCCGCGACGGGCAGCCAACCGGCAGAGCGCCGCCACCAGCGTGCTCTTGCCAACCGATGAAGCGGTACCAACCACCATCAAGACAGGCGCAGGCATACGTATCTCCTCCAAGGCAGCGGTTGCTGAGTCACAGCGGCCCTATCTCCCGCCACGCCGCCACCAACCGCGCATTGTCTGCCGGCAGGCGGGGCGCGACGCGCACCCACTCCGGCAAGCCAAACGACGTACAATCACGCACCACACAACCGTGCGCGAGCAACCGGAGACGGGTCAATGCCCCATCAGCGCATTGCACCAGCATAAACGGCAGCGCTGACCGCCATACGGTTAAGCCAAGCTGGCGCAACCCGGCGGCCAATTCATCGCTGACGGCCCACAAGCGCGGCAGCGTCGCCGGCAAAAACGCCGTATCGGCCAGCATGGCCAGCGCCGCCGCCTGCGCCGCGCTACTCACACTCCACGCCGGTTGCCAGCGGGCAATCGCACTCGCCGGCTCAGGTTCAGCAATCGCGTAGCCGATGCGCAAACCGGCCACCGCATAGCTCTTGGTGAGCGAATAGATGCGGATCAGGTTGGCCGGCGCGTGGTCATCGAGCGGATCGTGACCGGGATCATCTCGCATCAACGACAGATAGGCCCGGTCGAGGATCAGCCAGCCGCCGTAACGGGCACAGGCGTGGGCCAACTCGACGATGGTCGCTGGCGCCACAGGCACGCCGGTCGGATTGTTAGGCGAGCAGAGCCACAGCAAGCGCGGCTGCAACCGTTCAATCGCCGCCAATAGCTCCGCCGGATCGGGTTGAAACTGGGTCGCAGCCGTACTGCGCACCTCCACCACCTGCATTCCGGCCAGCCGGCAAGCGTGGGCATACTCGCCATAGGTTGGGGCCACCACCAGCGCGGTTGTTCCCGGCGCACCCAAGGCCCGTGCCGCTAGATGGATCAACTCATTCGCGCCATTACCAGCCACCACCGCATCAAGACGGCAGCGGTGACACTGCGCCAACTGTTGCCGCAAACGCAGGCAGCTCCGGTCGGGATACGGGGCCGGATCGAGCGCGCGCAAGGCGGCCAAGACGGCGGCAGGCGGGCCGAACGGGTTGGTGTTGCTGCTGAAATCGATCACCTGATCAGGGCGCAAGCCGAGCTGAGCCAACTCGGCCTCATCGAGCGCGCCATGCGCTACGGGGTGCGGTTCCATGCTGCCTCCAGTGCGCGCAACTCGACCGGAATGCCGCCGACAACTAAATAGACCTCGGCGGCGGCAGCGGCAACGCGCTGATTAGCCAGACCGAGCAGATCGCGGTATTGCCGGCCCAGCGGATAGGCGGGCACAATCCCCATGCCAACTTCATTGGTAACGGCGATCAGCGTCAAATCGCGCTGAGCAACCATCGCCAGCAGATCGTCGAGTTCACGATCGATAGCCGGCTCAGGATCAGATTCGTTAGCCAGCAAAAGATTGCTCACCAGCAGCGACAAACAATCGAGCAACACCACCGATCCCGGCGTCAGATCGGCGAGAGCAGCGGCGACATTGACCGGCGCTTCGCGCGTTGACCATGTTGGCGGGCGACGAGCGCGATGGCGGCTAATCCGCTCACGCATCTCATCGTCGCCGGCGGTAGCGGTTGCGACATACATCACCTGCTCGCTCAAGCGGGCCACGTACCGCTCGGCGCACCGGCTCTTGCCGCTGCGGGCGCCGCCGGTAAAGAGGACAACCGTACTCATCAGCCACCTCAATCATCAAGGCGCAAACGCAAAGGCGCAAAGAGAGCAAAGGCGCAGAGAGTTTGAACGCAAAGACGCGAAGGGCGCAAAGATCGCAGAGGGTTTGAACGCAAAGACGCGAAGGACGTAAAGGGCGCAGAGGGTTTTGTGATGTTGGCAATAGCATGGTTGTTGCCATATTCTATATGTTCGTGCTTATTGATACCTCTGCGGAGCCGGACAGCCGTCCGGCTCTGCAACGCCTTTGCGTTTACCCCTTGGCGCTCTTTGCGGCAAAAAATGTGCTGGCAGCGGCGACAAACCGCTCGGCGATGGACGGGCAGGCCAGAAAATGCAAATGAATGTACGACGCCAGCGTCTGCCCGATCACCACCCCCTCGCTGGCCGGTTGCGGACGCATCGCATCAGGCAAGCAAGCGTAGAGCGGCGGTAGGTCGGTGGGCCGCGCTTCCCAGACCGAATAGTGAAACTCGTGACCGCGCACCGTTTCGCCGGCGCGCCACAGCCACGTCTCGGCTTGGGCCACGATCGTGCGGTAGCCGAGGGTGAGGCGCGGCGTCATGCGCGAATGGCCGGGCAACACACCGGCCATCGCAAAGGCTTGGCCGTGCTGATCGATCAAGGTTTCAGTCAGGTACATCAAGCCGCCGCACTCGGCGTAGATCGGCATCCCGGCTGCTACCGCTTCCCGAATCGCGCCCAGCATCGCCTGATTGGCGCTCAGTTGCGCGGCAAACAGTTCAGGAAAACCGCCGCACAAATAGATCGCCGCTGTCCCTGCAGGCAAGGCGGTATCGTGGAGCGGGCTAAAAAAGGCGAGTTCCGCCCCAGCGGCCTGCAACAGATCGAGATTATCGGGATAGATGAAATTAAACGCCTCATCGCGGGCAATGGCGATCACCGGTCTCACACCGCTCACCGGCGCGAGCACGGTTGGCACTGGGACGGGCAACGGCGGCGCGGTATGGGCCACGGCCAGCAGCCGGTCAAGGTCAACCGTCTGCTCAACCCGCGCCGCCACCTCAGCCAGCCACTCTTGCCAGCGGCCCGGCTCGGCCACCGGCACCAAACCGAGATGGCGTTCGGGCAAGGTGAGCGCATCGTGACGCGGCACATAACCCAACACCGGCACCCCAACCGTCTGCTCGACGGCAGCACGGATCAGCGCCGCATGGCGTGGGCTGCCAACCCGATTGAGAATGACGCCGCCGATCCGGAGCCGGCGGTCGAAATCGCGCAAGCCGGCGATCAGCGCGGCGGCAGTGCGGGCCATTGCGCGCGCATCGAGCACAATGATCACCGGCGTCGCGGTAAGGCGGGCAATGTGGGCGCTGCTGCCGGTGTCGTCATTGCCGGCGTAGCCATCGAACAGGCCCATCACCCCTTCGATCACGGCCAGATCAGCCTCGGCGCTGCGGCGGGCCAGCACGCCGGCGATCTGGTCAGGCGGGATCAGCCACGAGTCGAGGTTATGGCACGGCCTACCGGCGGCGAGGGCATGGTAGCCGGGATCAATATAGTCGGGGCCGCACTTAAACGGTGCAATGCGCAGACCGCGCCAGCGCAAGGCGGCGATCAGGCCGGCGGTGATGGTCGTCTTGCCGCTGCCACTCATCGGCGCGGCGAATAGCAGGCGGGGCAGGTGGATCATAGGTCGTCCCACAACATCGGATCGGCGGGGAAGTGGGCCGGGTCGTACCATGCCAACGTATCAGCCAACGCTGCCACTTCACCCACCACTAGCACAGCAGGAGGCGGCAATTGCGCTGTCTGTTGGCGATCCGGCAAGGCAGCGAGCGTGGCCCGCAGTACGCGCTGATCGGCGCTGGCGCCGCGGCTGATCAGCGCCGCCGGCGTATTGGGGTTACGACCAGCGGCGATCAGATAGGCACACACCTGCGCCAGCCATTCGAGCGCCATCAACACCACGAGAGTCGGCGATGAAGCCAGCAAGGCCCAACTGATCCCACTGCACCCATGCGGAGTAGCTTCGTGACCAGAGACGACCGTGAAGGCAGAGGCGACGCCGCGCCACGTGAGCGGAATACCGGCGTGGAGCGGCACCGCCAATGCTGAGGAGACTCCCGGCACAATCTCGAAGGGCAGACCGGCAGCCGCCAACGCTGCTGCCTCTTCGGTCAGGTGGGCAAAGACGCCGGGGTCGCCGCCTTTCAGCCGTACCACCTGCAACCCAGCACGCACCAAGCGCACCAGCGTCTCGGTGATGCCGTCTTGGCGCACGGAATGGTGGCCGGGCCGCTTGCCGACGAAGATCCGTTCGGCGTGAGGCGGCGCTTCGTCGAGCAGGCTCGCCGCGATCAGGCGGTCGTAAAGGACGGCATCGGCTTGGCGCAGCACAGCCAAACCGCGCACGGTCATCAGATCGGCGCGACCGGGGCCGGCGCCAACAAGATAGGCTTTACCGGTCATAAGCTACTCCGGGTTGGATATGGGAGATGAACACAGGTTGAAAATAGAACACGGATGCACAAGGATTTGGACGGATGAGCACAGATCGGATAGAGATTTGGAACCATACAGCGTCTCTTGTCTGCACTTTGCCATTTATAGACTGCGGCAGTGTGACTGCCGCAGTCTGTACGGCTACACCTTACGCTTCCGCCAACCACTCAGCAATCGCGTCGCGGATCGCGGCGGCGCGGGCCGGCGCGGCGCCATTGCTGCTCACGGCAATGGTGATGCCGCCGCTGCGATGGACTGCCGGCACATGAAAATCGCCGTCACTGGGATCATCGGCGACGTTGCAGAGCGCGCCGGCGGC
>NZ_DAOTWH010000172.1:0-4796 GCF_034435895.1 Chloroflexus sp. | reverse complement strand
GGCTGCTGGCCCGCTTGCCGGCAGGCGGGCCGCGCGAGCCGCTGGTGATCGCAGTCGGGCAATGGATACCGCGCAAGAATCTGGCCCGCTTGGTGCGGGCATGGGGCCAAGCCGCCCCCCCCGATTGGCGCTTGGAACTGATCGGCGAGACTGAGGCTGATCCAGCCTACGCTGCCGAAGTCTGGCAAGCGGTGCGTAGCTGTCCGGCCCCGGTGATAGTCCATGGCACGCTTGCTGACGATGAGCTAGCCTACCTCTACACATGCGCCAGCGTCTTTGCCCTCCCTTCACGCTTTGAAGGCTACGGCTTGGTCTTTGCCGAGGCGCTGGCCTGCGGTTTGCCGGTGATTGCCGGCGCGGTCGGGCCAGTGCCGGCGCTGGCAGGTGATGGCGGCCTGCTGGTGCCGCCTGATGATGAAGCGGCGCTAGCCGCGGCGCTACACACCATCATCACTGATACCGCCCTACGGGCACGCCTCAGCGCCGCAGCATGGCAACGCGCCGCCGGATTGCCGCGCTGGGATGATACTGCGGAGCGATTGTTGCAGGCGGTGGTATGGGCTTGCCAGCAATGAATTGCCACTCGCTGCTTATCACGTTACACCCCTTGCAACGCTTGGTGTCAGTTGCTAGAAGATATGGTAATAAGTAAGCGAAATAGCGCTATCTCACCTTTGCCGCATCGATCCAACCCAAACCTAACAAAATCTTCATCCAATCTCCCTTGTGAGACCCTCTCTCGTATGCTACAGTGAAAAACACAACTACGCTTTAGATCGCGATCAGTGGAGAGAAACATCTAATGATCACCACTCGCAGCATCTTCACTCTGCTTAGCATCGCCCTCATAGCGCTACTCGCCGCCTGTGGCGGCGGCGCGGACAGCGATCCTTCACCAACGCCAACCACAGAAGCTCCACCAACGCGCACGCCGCACCCAACAGCAGCAGCTAATCCAGCAGCTACCGCAGCGCCAACGACGGCAACCGGGCCAACCGCCGCTGCGGGAAGCGCAATCGAACGCCCGCCGGTTACAAGCACCGACATCGACGTTACGGTGCTCGGCAATGTACAGGTCGAGATGAAGATTGACGGTTTGCTGAAGACCGAAGGCCAAGCCGATGAACCGATCAAACTGACCTTCCTCGAAATCTGGCTGCAAAATGGCGATCGCAGCCTCACCGTTGAGTCTGATTCGCCAGATATAGGACTGTCGCGCATCATCTACGTGCAAATCGGCGACCAAGCGTACCAGTATGTCGAGAGCGGCTCTAATCGAAACTGCCTTAATATCACCGGCAGCGACATGTTCGCCGACAGCATCCTGACCCCCGACTCACTTATTGGCGATCTCCAAGACGCCCGGCTCGCCGAACGTGGCGTACAGGTCAACGGCTTTACCACTGATCGCTACACCTTCAATCTAACTGAACAAACACTTGGCTATCAGGGGCAAGCCAAAGGCGAGATCTGGGTGTCAGCCAATCCGGCAGTGGTTGTGCGCCACATCGGCGAACTCACCGGCACAATCACCAGCGACGCACTTGACGAAAGCGGCGCGCCGCTGCCCGGCGGGATCAGCAATGTGCGCTGGGAGTACAACGTCACCAAGCTCGCCGGCAATCCTAGCCTCACCCTGCCTACAGTATGCGAGCAACTGCAAGCAGTTGGCGCTGACATTCCGTTACCGCCAAACATCAGCAATCAGATGCGGATGGGTGAGCTGATCAGCTTTGAGACGACCGACTCGGCAGCGAATATGGCCACGTTCTTCCAGACCGAGATGGTGGCAAACGGTTGGCAGGCAGGCGAAACCAGCCAATACGGCGACACATACCAACTCACGTTTAGCAAAGATGGTCGTACCGCGACGGTCATGATCTCAACCGAAAACAATAAGACGTCGGTGATCATTTTGCTCGCGTCGTCGTAAATACAGTTTGATCAAGTAGAATGCAGCCAAGCGCAAGGCGAGCCAACAGATTGCTCGCCTTGTTATCGTGTATACTGTTTAGAAAACTATCACTTGCGATACCTCACACCTGCTGAGGAATTGCGTAATCTGCCCCTATCATTCCAAAACACCGAAAATCGCACATACCGCCAACTGCTCGGCAATGGGTTGTCCTACCGAGTACCTCGCTTCCAACGTGATTATTCGTGGGGCGAGGAAGAATGGTGAAGATCTGTGGCACGATATTATCGTGCGCGGCGGAGAACCTGCGCACTATATGGGGTATCTGGTTCTCCAAACCAGCGATAACCGTAACTTCGACATCATTGACGGCCAACAACGATTAACCACGCTGAGTCTAATCGTGTTAGCCGCCATGAAACTCATTAAGGAGTTGATTGCGCAAGACTACTATGCGGCTGATAATCAAAAACGTCTCGATCAACTTCGTGCTAGTTATATTGGGTATCTCGATCCGGTCACATTAACTACGAGCAACGAGCTAACGTTGAATCGAAACAACGACGACTACTATCGCAACTATTTGGCGACATTAGCTGATCACCCCCCGCAACGCGGCTTTCCGACCTCCACCCTGACGATGCGCAAGAGCTTTCTCTGGTTTGAACGCCGGTTGCGTGATCATATCGCTAACGCTGCTGATCGCGGCAAAGAACTAGCTAGCTTTGGCGAAACGATGAGTGATAAGCTCTTTTTCACCGTGATTACGGTGGCCGATGAGCTTAACGCCTATCGGGTCTTTGAAACGCTCAATGCGCGCGGTGTTCGCTTATCGGCGACTGACCTGCTAAAAACCACGTGTCTGCTGTTTTGGCCCGTGAGGCGAGCAGCGACCTTGATGGCTTGGAACGACGCCGGGACAGTATTGTTGATCAGCTTGGCAGCGAAAGCGTGCCAGAGTTTCTTAGAACGCATTGGAACAGTCGCCATCAGCTCGCACGCCAATCAGAGTTGTTCAAGGTGATCCGCACGACCATCACATCACGCGCCGATGTGTTTACCCTCTTGCGCGAGATGGATGAAGACATCGACGTGTATCTCGCGCTTACCCAGCCGAGCGGCGCCGCATGGCCGCCTTAGTGGAAAGCGTATGCGCAAGAGTTAGCAATGTTTTCGGTGCACGTGCCTTTCGCGATGCTGATGGCAGCGAAACGGCGCTTGAGCGATGATGATTTTGGCGCCTTGTTACGGGCCACAGTCATTATCACGTTTCGCTACAAAGTGATTGGGTCATTGCATACCGGTGAACTTGAGCGCGTATATAACGCGATTGCGCTCAGATTGCATCATAGTGAACTCACCACGTGGTCGCAAGTCAGCGATGCTTTACGACCAATCTATCTCAGCGACGAGGCATTCCGTACCTATTTTGCCGAAGCCGCGTTGAAGACGAGCCAGAGCCGCAATGCCAAGATTGTCCGCTATATCCTTTGTCAACTAGAAAAACAGGTGAGCGGACAAGACTTTGACTACGAATCGGCCAACTACACCATTGAGCACATTCTGCCCCAATCACCCGCCCAAGGGTGGGAAGCCTTTAATAATCGCGATCTAGAGCAATTTGCCCATCGTATTGGCAATACAGTGATGCTTGAAGCCGGTAAAAATCGCGACCTCGGCAATTGTTCGTATGCCGAGAAACGACCAATCTTGCAACAAAGCGCGTTTGCCCTAACCCGCCAATTGGCTGAGGAAAATGACGACTGGATGCCGGAACGATTAACGGCATGGCAGCGCAAATTGACGCGGATCGCCGCCGGAGTATGGCGCATTGATCGCCTATCGGAGCAGTAATCATGCCTGTTATCGACAGCGTCAGATAAGAGGTGCTTGACGAGCTATTTTTGATGCAGGCACAAGATCAGAGACAAGGTCATAGCGTCGAGGTGGAATATGGCGGCGTGTTTGAATTAACGTTCACCAAGGATGGACGCGAAGTGTCGATCATCATCACCTCTGCCGGCAACAAGACCTTAGTGGTGATTACCTTCCTCTAACGCTCGGATCGTATCGCATCGAGTGCGGCAGGATGACTGCCGCACTCTTTGATAAACGAGGGTCAACTTTCCCTGTTGACAAACCGCTCACGCTGTGGTATCCTCTTCGCGGGTCGTCAATTAGGCAAAGTACACAAATCCATGGCCGCTCACTTTGTAATCCTTATCCTCCTTGTACGCGTACTCCTCCTTAGCCTTATTGGCGGGTGGAGCAATCGTGTTTAGGGAGGGGATGGTCACAAAGCCCCGGCTCAGGATGTAAGACTGAACCTCCCGCCCTGCGGGAGGTTTTTTAGTACCCGTGCGAGGATGCGCGATGCGGCTCATCACAATCATTATCAGCTTTTGGCAACAACGTGCGTTGCAGCCGCGACTCGCGCTTGCGCCGGCAGTGATCACCCGGCGTCGCTAACCTACGTTCCGTTCACCGCCGCCTCGCCAGCGCATTGCCCCGCGACTGGCCGCTCACATCGAGGTGAGCAGCGGCGCAACGCCCCACTGCTGTGGCCCGTCGGTTGTTGGATCGGTCGTCGCCAACGGGACAGCGCATTGCTGCGCTCGCCGCCGTTGGGTGCGACTGCGCACACAGGTTCTGTTCCAGACACATCACGATAGGAGTAGTTCGATGACCAAACCACTCACCGGCGCCCAGATTATGTGTGAGGCCCTCATCCGCGAGGGGGTCGAAGTGATGTTCGGCATTCCCGGCGGCGCGATCATGCCCTTCTACTATGCGATGTGGGATTATCGCGACCGGCTGCGCCACGTGCTCTGCCGCCACGAGCAGGGGGCCGGCCACGCCGCCGAAGGCTACGCCCGCGCCA
>NZ_DAOTWH010000171.1:0-6293 GCF_034435895.1 Chloroflexus sp. | reverse complement strand
CTCACTCGCCGCGGCTGGCTCCTCCGCCCGCAACCACGCTGGCACCTCACTCGCTGCGGCTGGCTCCTCCGCCCGCAACCACGCTGGCACCTCACTCGCTGCGGCTGGCTGTTCATTCTCCCAAGCCGAGAGATCGCTGGCATCAGCCTCACGGAGCCACGTCGGAATATCGCTCAATGTTGTCGTAAGCGAGCTGTCAACGAGATCAGAAGGTTCCTCCTCTTGCAACCACGTTAGCGCTGCGCCTACTTCCTCCTCTCCTTCCTGCGACCACACTGGCGCAGTGCCTGCCTCCGATGCAGCAGACTCCCATCCAGAGCGATCACCGGCGTCAGCCTCGTGCAGCCACGTCGGGACATCGCCGGCGGAACCGGCGGTTGGCGACGTATCGAGCAGCGCCGGCTCTGGCGAAACGGCGCTCAACTGCTGCTCCGCTTCCAGCAACCAATCAGGCGTCTCTTGCGCTTCGGGCACTTCCGGCGCTTCCGGTTGCAGCGCCGGCTCAACCTCACTGGTTAACCAAGCCGGAACGTCAACATCGGAGCTGGTTACGTTACGTAGAGCCGCATTGCTGTCAGCCACTAAGGTTAGCGCATCCGGCGCCACTGGCGGGGTCGTCGTTGTCGGAGGCGACATAAAATCTTCATCTAGCAGCCACGATGGAAGATCAAGGCGCACCGAGCCGGGAGCAGCCGGCGGCTCATCACCGGCAACATTCTGCAACCACGCCGGCAAATCCGGCACTGGCGGGCCACCAGCTGGTGGCCGATTCGGCGTTGCCCATTCCGGCACATCGGTCGCAAAGACCGTCTCGTCATCTGCGGCTGCGCCTGTCACCCAATCCGGCGGATTGGCTGGCAGCGCAATCTCGGCCAATTCATTCAGCCAATCATCGAGCGCTGGTTCAGATGGCTGCCCGGCTGCCGCAACCGGCTCGCTCGGCAACACTGACGGCTCCGATGGCGCTTCAGCAAAGGCCTGTGTAAGCTCTTCCTCGCTCAAATCGTGCAACCATTCGGGCACACCAGCATTAGGGTCAAGCGACGCCGGTTCCGGCGCTGGTTCTGGCGCTGGTTCGATGGCCTCTTCATGGCCAATACTCCGCAACCAATCAGTTGGGCCAACGGGCATACGCACCCGCGAACTCGTGGTTGGTGGCGGTTCAGCCGGTGAATCGGCAGCGGGAGCTGGTTCGCTACTGAGGCTTTGCAGCCAGCCTGTAGCGCCGAAGAGAGACGGACGTTCAGGCGGAGGTTCCGGCGCCGCCTCAGCCAGCCATAGCGCTGGCTCGGCGCTGTCCAGCGGGTCGCTCACCTCTGTCTGCAGTTCAGCCAGCCAATCAGGCACATCAGCGGGAGCAGTCGCCGGTTCAGGCACCGTCAACCAATCAGGAATCGCCTCAGCAGACGGTGGTGATGGCGGGGTTATCCGATCAATACCGCGCAACCACGCTGGCGTCTCGTCGGATTCGTCCGGCGGCAGCGGCAAGGGCACATTACGAAGCCATGGCGGTAGATGTTCCATAGTGGCATCATCAGCGCCGGTGCGCAACCGCCTCAGCGATCGGCATACGGCATATCAAAGCCAATGAGTAGACGCACGCCGGCCACGAGCGCACCAATCGCCGATCCAAGCAAAAGGCCGCGCGCGCCGGCAGCAATCAAATAATCATTGAGCCACTGCACAGTCTGGCCAATCACTGGGATCAAGGTCAATGGCGGCAATTGAAGAATCAGCGCCAATAGCGCCACGACGACCACAACCACCGCTTCGGTGCGCCCGCTGCGCAACGCGCGCAGCATCGCGCTCAGAGCGAAAAAGGCGAGCAGTGCGAGCAAGCTCGCGGCGAGCGGTTCATAGATCAAGCGAAACACCGCGCGGATCGGCGGTGAAGCTAAGGTTGCAGGCAACGCCAAGCCGGTGGCAGTGCGGGTCGGGTAGAAGATACCGGCCACAATCACGATGACCATCCCCGCAATCAGCACAAGGCTATAGCGAGCTTCTGGCGCGCGCATCTGCACGCGCCGCACATGCGCCTGCGCCACACTCCACGCGCCGATCAGCACCGCGATAGCCGTAATCAACGCCGCCCACTGCACCAACACCGACGCCAAGGCAGCGACTGGCGGGCCGGCGCCGACAAAATCAAGCAGTACGATCAACCCGCTGACACCGGCGATTAGCACCGCGATTAATTGGCGCGGATTGCGCAACGGAGACGACATGCGATCACCACCCCGGCAAGAACGACCATCCCGACAGCGACCGGATCACACCGTACCCAAAGGCCAACACCATCAACCAGATCACCGCTGTCCGCAGCGTATCGTGGGTCAACAAGCGCGCTTGGAGCGCAGGAGCCGCAGTCAGATGCGCTTCCGCCGCAAAGATCTCTTCGCCAACCAACACGTGCGGCGTTGTCACTGCCATCACACCCAGCGCCGCTGGATGAGTGCTGCCCAATACTTGCGGAAGCTGTTGTTGCGCGCCAATCTCTGCCGCCAGCAACACTTCTCGATCAAAAGCGCCGGTAAGCAAGCTCGCCTCTAACGGTTCACGATGATAGCGGGCCGCCACAGCCGCCGCATACGCCATCGCGTCGGCATGCGCCCACAGCTCGATCTGGCGCGGGTCAAACGCCTGCGGCTGGCCAACAGCGCGGTACGACTGGCGGACAGCGCCTCGCAACGCGAGATGGGCCACTGCATCAGCCGAGCTGACGACAATTGTGGCTCCGCTCGCCGCGGCCTGCTCGCTCGCCTGCCGCACAACGTTCAAGCCAGCCAGCAACTCAGCCGTACTGGCCCGTTGCCCATCGCCAGCCCCGATCGTGCTCGCGCCGGGAGCAAGATGGACTGCCCGGCCTGTTTCCGCACTGCGCGCCAGCGCCGCCTGTAAAGCATCCAACGCCGGCAGTGGCCGCCGCACCGGCAGCCGGCCAGCGAGCACGCGCGCGTGATGCAGCCAGACAAGGGCGATGACCACGGCCAGCGCAATGATGAAGAAAATTGCCGGCAGACTCATCAGACGCTTCCTTACGTTCCGACAACGCGCAATCGTTTACAACTTGGCCGCTAATTTCCTATTGAGTGTAACCCACTAGATCGGCTTTGTCAATTGTTTGAGGCAAGAAAAAGCGTCACAAAGCGATAAAACGATCCATAATCGTAGAAAGAACGCGATGCGTAAGATTCGGGGCCGCCCGCGATGGCGTGCGGCAGCGTTACTGGTACCTGACCCACAGCGGCATGCCAGCGGGAGAAACGAGACAGCGCGCACCACAAACAGTTACGACTGTTTATGTACACGCTCCTGTAACAGATCGCGCAGCGCAGGCCAATGGGCCGGCGTCGTCAACAGCTCGATCACGCCGGCCCAGCGCGTGCCGCGCGCCAATGGCGCCAGCGCCTGCGCGCCTTGACTGCACACCACATCGAGCGGGGCAACGATCTGCAACACCATTGCGACCGGCACACTCAAACCGGCCCGCTCGATCTGGTCAGCTAGGTGGTGGAGGGGGTGAGACGGTTCCATGTGGCGTTTGTTCAACCACCCGGCGCAACGCATGCAGAAATTCAAGCGCCAGTTTCTCGAAGCGTTTGCGCTGGGTGGCATCAATCAGGTGGGCAACCAGATCGGGCAATTCCAGTTGGTCAAGCCGTTCGATCCGGTAACGGCCATCCTCAAGCGGCACCAACCGGCAGCGGTTGACGCCTTGAAACGGCGGAAAACTGATCCGGAAGCGCGTGGCCCGGCTCAACGGCGTATAGTCGATCACTTCCATCTCGGCATGCACGAGCATCCCGTGCAGTTTGAAACGATACCCATGCCGCGGACGGTCATCCGGCGGCAACTCAATCCGCACCCGTTCCAGCGATGGCATCCAACGTGGCCAATTGCTGAAATCATCAAGCACAGCCAGCACCCGCTCCGGCGGCGCGGTTGTCACCGTCGTGGCGGCGATCTCATAGCGGATCATCGTCTCGTCACCTCTGCGCTTATGCCGGCAACGTGGGCGGCATCAGAGTTCATCACCAAACACGATTCCCAAACTCCGCGCGCACAGCACTAAATCGCTATGCGGGCGCACCCGATTAAGGTAGCCGCAGGCTTCGGCCAGCGGCACCGTCACGATATCTTGCCCGCGCAGCGCCACCATCTCGCCATAGATCCCGCGCGCAGCGGCTTGCACTGCGGCCGCGCCATAGCGCGTCGAGAGCAAGCGGTCATACGGTGAGGGCGAGCCGCCACGCTGCAAATGGCCTAGCACCACCACCCGCACATCTTTGCCGGTCAGATGCTCGAGCTGTTCGCCAACCCAGTGCCCGATCCCGCCCAACCGGCCTTCAGCGATATACATCTCTTGACCGCCGCGCGGGCGCGCGCCTTCCGCCACCACGATAATGCTAAACGCGCTCCCTTGCATATCGCGCGCACGCACCTTTTCGGCTACCCGCTCGATCGAGAAGGGGATTTCTGGAATTAAGATCACATCGGCCCCGCCCGATAAACCGGCGTGCAACGCGATCCAACCGGTATGCCGGCCCATCACCTCCAGCACCATCACCCGGTTATGGCTAGCCGCTGTGGTGTGCAGCCGATCAATCGCATCGGTCGCCACTTGCAGCGCGGTATCAAAACCGAAGGTGCGATCGGTGCCGGCGAGATCGTTATCGATTGTCTTCGGCACCCCGATCACCGGCGCACCCAGTTTGTGCAGCTCTAGCGCGATGCGTTGGGTGCCTTCGCCGCCAATCGTGATCAGCGCCCGCAAGCCCATCTCTTCAATCGCTTTGACGGCGCGGACATACGGATCCTCTTCCGACAGCTCATCGCTGCGTCGCGGGCCAAAATGGCCTTTATTCGTCGTGCGCAGAATCGTTCCGCCACGCGGCAATAATCCTTGCACATCGGCATTGGTCAACACGCGATAGCTCTTCGTCCCCAACAGCCCCTCGAACCCGTCGTGAATCCCGATCACTTCCCAACCGAGACTGGACGCCGACTTGACGACTGCACGGATGACGGCGTTGAGACCCGGCGCATCGCCTCCACTGGTGAGCACGCCGATCCGCTGCTTCTTGCTCGCCATGGCTTACCCCCTCGGACTTATTTCGTTTATCATAGTTTACCAGCCTGACACACAGATTATACCACCCGCAACTATAGCGTAGCGGTAAATTGTAGCGGTTTTTTGTAGTTGTGAGGCAACTGTGGAAGGATAGAGCATCACTCTATTCCTTGGGGATAGAGCATCGCGCTATCCCTACTCCACGCCAAGCTGGCGGCAAACATCACGTAAAAACGCCATCGCCGCGAGATGATCGAGGATGCGCGCATCGTACCACACACTGAGATGCGCGATTGCACCTGTCACCATGGTTGTTTCATCGAGCGCCACCGGTTGCGGATGGGCCGCGCTCAGCGTCAACGCCGCCGATGTGCCCGGCAACGGCGGCACGACCTGCCACCAGCCGTTCGTTGCCGCAATCACACAGGTCGCCCCGCTCAGATCGTCGTTCGCTTGCGCTAAGGCGCGGGCAATGCCGCGTTCGGTCAGATCACCGGCATCAGCGATCAGGCGCCAGCGCCCATCAGGCAATCCAGCAGCCACGTGGTAACGATGGCGCACAATGATGGCTGAATCACTCCAAGCGGCGTTGATCAGGGGGTGCATCGGGAAGAGCGCCGCTGCCGCCGCAATCAACGCGCCAAGCGGGGTGGCTTGCAGACCACGCGCGGCGAATTCGGCGGTTTGCGCTGCGCACCGGCGCAAGAGCGGCTGCACATTTACGGCAATGGTGGCGCTCGCCAGCGGAATGAGTTCGGTGATGGCCAACGGCGGTTTAATGACGGTCGCGACGGCAGCCATCTGATCGGCTAGTATCGGCGCCGGTTCAACGATAGTCCCCACCGGTTCAGGCGGCATCACCTCAGCCGGCGCCGTGATCATCTCCGGGTGGAGTTCAGCGGAACCCTCGCTCGTTCTCACCGCCGCCAACACATCATCGCGCCCGATCCGGCCCGCTGGCCCGCTGCCGGTCAGAGTGGCGAGATCGATCCCCAACACCGCTGCCATTCGCCGCGCCAACGGCGTCACCCGGAGGCGGCGCAGCGGCGCGTAGCGGGCAAGGACTGCGCCGGCAGCCACCTGCGCTCCCGGCGCAGCTAGTTGTTCGGTTAGCACTCCGTCACATTGCGCTGGCAACACCCACTCGGCGTCAGCCGTGAGCACCCGCGCTACTGGGGTAGCGGGTGTGAGCGGGTCGCCTACGGCGACGAGCCATCCCAAC
>NZ_DAOTWH010000170.1:0-13595 GCF_034435895.1 Chloroflexus sp. | reverse complement strand
GCCCTCGCCCCCGCCGCCTGCGGCGCCGGCTGCCGAACCGCCACCGTTGCTGGCTGCGGTCGAAACCTTGTTGGCCGCCGATACCGCCGCCGATCTCGAACAGGTGTTAGCGCAGCATCCTGAACTGCTCGAACCAGCGACCATCGCGACCCTCACCCAATTGGCCGATGTCGCCGCCGCCCAAGGCAAAGCTGAGATCGCGCAGGGCCTGCGCAATGCTCGCGATCTGCTGGCCAGCATGAGCCGCCCCGCCGAACCGGAACACCTCACGGCGCTTCCGCCCGACGCGCTGCAAGCCCTGTTGAGCGCCCATAGCGACGCTGAGCTTGAGCAAGTGGTCGCCCGCCATCCTTTGCTCTTGCGCCCTGAAATTGATGCCTTGCTGGCCGCCGAAATCGAGACGGCGCTAGCAAGCGATGCCGAGCGGCTGGCCCAATTGCTAGAGGCACGGCGTTCGCTGTTGGCGGCGTTCCGCACTGCACCGGCCCCCGCCAACGATTTAGAGACCGCTATTGAGGCGCTGTTGGTGGCCGATGCCGAAGATGCGATTGCGCAGGTGATCGACCAGTACCCGCTCTTGCTCAGTGCGACGGCTGAGCAGGCGCTGTGGGAATTCGCCGCCGAAGCTCGCGCCGGTGGTGATGAAGAGTTGGCCCGTCACGCGATCGCCTGCCGGGAACTGCTGCGCCGGGTGCGCGCTGGCTTGGAAGAAGACCGTTCATAACCAACGGGAAAGTGTATGCTGAAACGAACTCCTTTTTACAACGCGCACCTTGCGATGGGCGCGCGCATGGTCGAATTCGGTGGCTGGGAAATGCCAGTCCAGTATCGCAGCATCATCGAGGAACACCACGCCGTGCGCAACCGGGCCGGGTTGTTCGATATCAGCCACATGGGCCGGTTTATGGTGCGCGGCCCCAATGCCGAAGCGTTCCTCCAACGCATGGTGACGTGCGATGTCAGCGCCATTCCGCTCGGCCACGCCGGCTATGGTCTGCTCTGCCGGCCCGACGGCGGGATTGTTGATGATGTCTTTCTCTACCATCTGCCCGATGAGTTTATGGTCGTGGTGAATGCTGCGAATCGCGCCAAAGACTGGGATTGGTTGCAGCAACATACCGCTGGGTTTGAGGTGGAGATAGAAGATCGATCTGAGCGCTGGGCAATGCTGGCGCTGCAAGGGCCGCACGCCGAACACCTGCTCGCCACCGCAGAGGATTCAACCACGGCTGAGATAGGCTCGCTCCCGTTTCACGGGGTGGCGATGACCACCATCTTCAGCCAAAACGCGCTGATTGCGCGCACCGGCTACACTGGCGAAGACGGTTTTGAGATCTTTTTTGAGGCAGTGCATGCCGAGCGGTTCTGGCACGGCTTGCTGGCCCTCGGCGGCAATGCCGTGCAAGCCTGCGGTCTCGGCGCGCGCGATAGCCTGCGCTTTGAGGCGGGCCTTGCCCTCTATGGCCATGAGATTGACGAAACGATCAACCCATATGAGGCCCGTCTCGGTTGGGTGGTGAAGCTCAATAAGGGCGATTTTATCGGGCGCACGGCCTTGCAGGCGATTAAAGAGGCCGGCGTCACCCGCCGCCTTGTCGGGTTCGAGATGGTCGGCAAAGGGATCGCCCGTGGCGGCTACCAAGTGCAGCGCGTGACCGGCGAACCGGTTGGGTTCGTTACCAGCGGCATGCCCTCGCCAACTCTGGGCCGCCCGCTCGGCATGGCCTACGTGCCGACCGATCTCAGCAGCGAAGGCAGTGAGTTTGATGTTATCGTGCGCGAGCGGCCCGTTCGCGCGCGCGTCGTGAAGATGCCCTTCTACAAGCCGCGCTACAAGCGCTAGAGGAGTTCGACATGGTTTACAACACTCCGTCCGATCTGCGGTACAGCAAAACCCACGAGTGGGTGCGCAACGAAGGTGATGAGCTTGTGATCGGGATCACCGACTATGCCCAGCACGCGCTTGGCGATGTGGTCTACGTCGAATTGCCCGCAGTTGGCGCAACCGTCACTGCCGGTGAAAGCTTCGGCGTGGTCGAGTCGGTCAAGGCGAGTTCGAATCTTTATGCGCCGGTCAGCGGCGAGGTGATCGCAGTCAACACCGCTCTTGAGAGTGATCAGTCGCCGATTAACAACGATCCTTACAACGCAGGGTGGATGCTACGGGTGCGGCCAACTGGCGAGAGCGAGGAATTGCTCGATGCCGAGGCGTATGCTGCGTTTGTAGCCGAGATTGATCACTAGGCGGAGGTTGAACGTTATTGCGCGGGTGCAGCACCCACGCAATCTAACATTGCCGGTAGGGAAGCAACCGAACCGTAACGCAACTGCCGGGATAGCTATAGCCTAGATGGAACCAAGCATGACCCACTATATTCCGATTACCGATGCCGACCGGCAAGAAATGCTCAGAGCAATCGGAGTTGAGCGCATTGAAGACCTGTTTGTTGATGTGCCGGCCAGCTATCGTTTCCCGCCGCTCGATCTGCCGCCGCCGCTGTCGGAACCGGAGCTGATGGCGGAACTGAACCGGTTGAGCGAGTTGAATGCCCATGCCCGCCGGTATAGCATCTTTTTGGGTGCAGGCGCGTACAACCATTTTGTGCCGGCAGCGGTTGACCAGATTCTGCGCCGCGGCGAGTTTTACACTGCTTATACCCCGTACCAACCGGAAATCAGCCAAGGCACTTTACAGGCCATCTTCGAGTATCAGAGCCTGATCTGCGCCCTGACCGGCATGGAGATCGCGAACGCTTCGCACTATGACGGCGCGACCGCGCTGGCAGAGTCGGCGATTATGGCGCTCAACGTGGTGCGCAACCGGCGCAAGATTGTGGTGGCCCGCAGCGTCAATCCGCAGTATCGGGCCGTGCTGCGCACCTACCTGCAAGGGCTTGATGTTGCGATCGTCGGTGACGAGACGCCGGGTTCATCGCTTACCGATACGTTGGCCCTCGTTGATGATCAGACGGCGCTGTTGATTGTGCAGAACCCCGATTTTCTGGGCCGGTTGCACGATCTGCGCGGTCTCGGCGCGCAGGTGCAGGCCCGCGGCGCGTTGCTCGCGGTTCACTTCGACCCGATCGCGCTCGGTCTGTTCCAGACCCCTGCCGAAGCCGGGGCCGACATTGCTACCGGCGAGGGCCAGCCGCTCGGCTTGGGCTTGGCTTTCGGCGGCCCGTACCTTGGCATCTTTACCACTCGCCAGAAGTATGTGCATAAGATCGCTGGGCGCATCGTCGGCGTGACCAAAGATGTTGATGGCCGCATGGCCTATGTGCTGACTCTGCGCGCTCGCGAACAAGACATTCGCCGCGAACGGGCGACGAGCAATATCTGCACTAATCAGGGCTTAATGGCGCTAGCATCAGCAGTCTACCTGTCGCTGATGGGCAAGCGCGGCATGCGGATGGTGGCTGAAGTGACGTACCAGCGCGCCCACTACGCCGCCAAGCGGATTAACGCCTTGCCCGGCTATCGCGTGCTTGCTGACCAGCCCTTCTTCCGCGAGTTTGTGGTGCAATGCCCGCGCCCGGTGGCCGAGATCAATGCCGCGCTGCGCGCGCAGCATATCATTGGCGGCTACGACCTCAGCGCCGATGAACCGCAGCTCGGTAACGCGATGCTGCTCGCCGTCACCGAGATGAATACGCCGGCAGAGATTGACCGGTTGGTAGACGCATTGGCTGCTCTGTGACAAAGTGGGGCGTGGAGCGCGGGCCGCCGGCCCGCCAACAACCTAACTTCCTCCCCCCCCAGTGGGGGAGACTGGGAGAGGTGCAACATCAATCCGATGATCGAGGCGATTTCACCCAACCAGATCGAGCGCATCGTCACCCGCATCCTGCCGGGAGCGCAGGTGCGCGATGCTGCACCGCTTGGCGCGCGGAGCCTGCTGGTCACGCTCAGTGACCGGCAGCTCGTGCTCCGCCTGCCGGCTGGCGTCGATCGCTGGGCCGGCGAAGCGCTGCAAACCGAGGCGCTCGCGCTGCGCGCGCTGCAAGCCGAGATCGACGTGCCGCTGCCGAGTGTGATCGGTGAAGCCGCTGCCAGTGGCGACGACCCGCCGGCACTTGCCTTGAGCTACCTTGCCGGCACGCCGTTGTCCGAGATCATCGCCGCCATTGATGAAGAGTCACGCTTTGCGATTGGGCAGGCGCTGGCGCGCGTCATGGCGCGCGTGCATAGCTATCTGGCCCCGTCCTACGGCCAGTTGCGCGCCGAAGCCTTGCCGGCTCCCGCCGAACAACCGGCCATGCTAGATGCCGATGTCGCCTACCTGCGCGAGCGGGTAGCAGCGGCAGCGGCTGATGCCGTCGCGCAAGGCCGCCTCACCGCCAAACAGCGCGAGTGGCTGCAAGGCCGCCTCGCCGGTTGGATCACGACCACTGGACGCCCGGCCTGTCTCGTCCACGGCGACCTCCACCCTCGCCGGATCATCGTCCGCCGGCGTGAACGCGACTGGCGGCTGGTTGGCGTGGTCGGTTGGGGCTTCGCCCAAACATGGCGTCCGGCGTGGGATCACGCCACCCTCCACCTCAACTTTGCCGACCCTGAGTATTTCGGCTTGCGCGCCGGGTATGGAGTGGCCTACGACGAAACGACCGACCGCCGCTACGATCAGGTGCGCGAGTTTGCGCTTTTACCCTACCGGCTGGCCCTCTTACTTGAGCGCGAGCGGGCCGATCTCGCGCTTGCCATCGCCGATCAGCTTGATCAGGTGCATGCGCCGCCAGTGATTGCCACCCCTGATGAACCAAGAGATGGAGTGCAGAGCAATGAATAACGAAGAACCGCCTATTTTTACGTACTCGCAGCCGGGCAAAATCGGCGCCAATCTGCCGGCTGCCGGCGTTGAAACCACGCCGCTGCCCTCCAAGCTGTTGCGCCAAGATGATCTGGCCGGCTTTCCCGAATTGACCGAGCCGGAAGTCATTCGCCACTTTACCCGCATCAGCCAGCGCAACTATTCGATCGACACCGGCTTCTACCCGCTAGGGTCGTGTACGATGAAGTACAATCCCAAGCTGCACGAAGAAGCCGCCCGCCTGCCCGGCTTTGCCGCCGCGCACCCGCTGCAAGATGAGGAATTGAGCCAAGGCGCGCTGCAATTGATGTATGAATTGCAAAGCTACCTTGGCGAGATCAGCGGCTTTGATGCAGTCAGCCTGCAACCCGCCGCCGGCGCGCAAGGCGAACTAACCGGTATTCTGGTTTTCCGGGCCTATCACCATGATCGCGGCGACACCCAGCGCACCGAAGTGCTGGTGCCCGACTCGGCCCACGGCACTAATCCGGCCACCGCGGCCATGGTTGGCTTGAAGGTCATCGAGCTAAAGAGCGACGCGCGCGGCAATGTTGACCTCGACGACCTCAAAGCCAAACTCTCGCCACGCACCGCCGGCATGATGCTGACCAACCCCAACACGCTAGGGTTGTTTGAAGAGCACATCGTCGAAATCTGCCGCCTCGTTCACGAAGCCGGCGGTCTTATGTACGGCGACGGCGCTAACTTCAACGCCATCCTCGGCATCGCCAAACCGGGTGAACTAGGGTTCGACTTCATGCACTACAACCTGCACAAGACCTTCACCACCCCGCACGGCGGCGGCGGCCCCGGTTCAGGCGCAGTCGGTTGCACCGCCGCGCTCGCACCGTACCTGCCCAGCCCCCGTGTGCGCCGGCGCGACGATGGCACATACGAGTTCTTCACCCCCGAAAAGAGCATTGGCCGGATGAAAGCCTTCCACGGCAACTTCGGCATGCTGGTGCGGGCATGGACATACATCCGCTCGATGGGAGCCGCCGGGTTGCGCGCTGTCAGCGAAACGGCGGTGCTGAACGCCAACTACGTGCGGGTCATGCTGAAGGATATCTATCCGCAGGCGATCGATCGCATCTGCATGCACGAAGTGGTGTTGCGCGGCCAGATTGCCGGCGCGCCCAAAGATGTGCGCACGCTCGATATTGCCAAGCGGCTGATCGACTACGGCTTCCACCCGCCGACGATCTACTTCCCGCTGATCGTGCCGGAAGCGCTGATGATCGAACCAACCGAAACTGAGAGCAAGCAGACGCTCGATCGCTTCATCGCCACGATGCGCCAGATTGCCGGCGAAGCGGTCGAGACGCCGGACGTATTGCACGCCGCGCCGACCAAAGCGCCGGTGCGCCGGTTGGATGAAGTGCGCGCCGCTCGCCAGCCGATTTTACGCTACGACGCTGAGGCGATCAGCCGCTTACAAACGGCTTCGTAGAATAGTTGCAACCTTCTTGGGCAAGCCTACCAGAGCGTCGCACGCTAGGCGACGCTCCGGTAGGGCGGTTTCAGAACCAAATATCAATGAAAAGGAAGCCACCCCCTCGCCAAGCGAAGCGCAGCACAGTATAATATCGTACAGATGAAGAGTCGCCTGTTTTGCAGAATATCCCGCCGCTTTGCTCTCTTGGCGGGCGCCATAGTCGTAGGGAAATGGCTATGAGTCTCTACCGCAGCCGCCACGTCGCGGCCCGTTTCATGCCGGCCCTGTTTCGGATCTTTGTCCGGCTTTATGTACGGCCGCGAGTCGAAGGAGTTGAACATATTCCCCACGAGGGAGCCTTCATTATTGCCTCAAATCATGCCAGCCATGCCGACACGGCCGTCATTTATACTGTCTTGCCGCGCGAAGTGCGCCCCCGCTTCGTTGCTGCCGCCGCGCAAGACTACTTTTTTCGCGGTGGAATGATGCAGTTCCTTTCGCGCATTTTGTTTAATGCCATTCCGATCGCCCGCGACCGGCGCGGCGGCCAAGACCCGCTACGGCACGCGGCGCGCGCGCTGCGCGAAGGCTATGCCCTTTTGCTCTTCCCCGAAGGCACGCGCAGCAAAACCGGTGAAATTGGCCCCTTCCGCAGCGGTGTAGGCCGCCTGATCGCCGAATTTCCCGGCACGCCGGTCATTCCTACGTATGTCGGCGGTACCAATCGTGTTATGCCAAAAGGCAAAGTTCTTCCACGACCCTACAAAGTCACCGTGCGTTTTGGCGAACCGCTGTATCTCAAAGCGCATCCGAAACTGCGCGCGACTTGGCAAACCGCCGCCGATGAGGTGCGCGAGGCGATTATCCAACTCAGCGGAACAGCGCCGGCCCATAGCATTGACACGTCATTCGATCAGGATACGTGATGGGCCAGTATGTAGCATGGATGGATCGGCAACGATCGGCGCGAATCTCATTTCACGATAGGTTCGAATCGGGAGCAAACATTATGGATGCTTTCACCGATCCATCCTCTCCAAGCACCGAGCGGATGCGGCAACATACCGCGCAATTGCTGCGCTTCCTGATCTGGCTCGCCCTCCTTTCCGTCATAGGCTATACCGTATTTAGCCCGATTGACCCGTCGCTCATGCCGCAGCGCCTGATCATTGTCGCGCCTCTGATAGCGGCGCTCCTTGCGGCATTCTGGCTCTTGCGCCAGCAACGGGTTTGGCAAGCAAGTCTGCTCGTCATTAGTTCATTGTGGCTGACATTAACCGGCTCAGCGGCGATCAGCGGCGGTATTCTTGCGCCAGCCTTCGCAGCATTGCCCATCGTCGTGGTGATGACCGGCATGCTCTTCGGGCAACGAGGTACATGGATCGTTACGATCCTTTCAGTCGCGACCGGCGTCATCTTTACGTTGTTTGCCGATCGGCTGCCCCAACCGCCAATCCCTCACTCGCGACTGTCGTGGTCTGTCACCTATACGTTGTATCTCCTACTCTCGGCATACATCATCAATCAGCTCATCAGTCATTTTCGCCAGTCATTACATGACACCGATAAAGAACTCAATGAACGGCGCACGGTCGAAAAGCAACTCCGCGATTCGGAAGAGAAGCTGGCCCGGCTTTTCGACTCGGCGCCGTTTGCGATGTTGATCGTGCGGATCAACGATGAACTCATCCTGAATGCGAATGCAGCCTGCCGCGAATTTTTTGAGTTGAGCAGCGAACAGATTATCAAGCAACCGATCCGTAGGCTTAGCCGGTCACAATTGTCCGAGCGATGGCCGGCTATCGCTGAAGCGTTAGAAAAGCAGGGAACGATCAGCGGTGTCGAATTTAGTTTTCAGCGAAATGATCGCGCCCCCGGCTTTGCCCAACTGGCGGTTGAGCTGATTGAGTTGCCCGAAGGTCTCTGCGCCGTGGTCGCGTTTCAAGACGTAACCCCGCTGCGCCATGCCAACGAGCGCCTTGCCGAACTCGCTGCGCGGCAAGAACAGTTGGCAACCTTAGCCCGCGAAGCACTGGCAAATACCGACCTCAACACCCTGTTTGCCGCCGCTGCTGAACAAACGGCCCAAACGCTCCGCCTTAGCGGGATCGAGCTGGTGGAACTCGATCTCGATCGTCAGCCGTATGTACGCGCAAAATGGGGCAATGCGCCTGAGGAACTGCTACCATCTGAGGTGTTCCGCGACCTTCCCAATGATCATCCCGGCTGGAACCGGTTGCCGCCAAGCTTGGCTGAACGGATTGGCGGTATGGCTATGTATGGCGCCGGTATACCTATTCGCGGGAACGAGCGACTGTTCGGCGTGCTACTGGCATACGCGCAGCATCCATTAGATACCGAGGCTATTTTCTTTCTGCGCGGTGTCGCCAATGTGCTTGCGGTAGCGATTGAACGCTTTAACGCCGAACAAGAACGGCGCCGGATCGAGACCCAGATGCTGCAAACGCAAAAACTCGAAAGTCTTGGCTTGCTGGCTGGTGGTATTGCCCACGATTTTAACAATCTGCTGACCGGTATTATGGGCCATACCAGCCTTGCCTTGCTCGATCTGCCGTCTAACCACGAATTGCAACCCCATCTCGCAGCCATCGATCAGGCTTCCCAACGAGCCGCTGAATTGTGCAGCCAACTGCTCGCCTACGCTGGCCGTGGCCAACGTTCACTCGAATCCGTTGACCTCTCGGCGCTCGTGCGCGAAATGGGCAATATCTTGCGCCTACCGGCCAACCGTAGCGGTCAAGTCACGCTTACCTACGATCTAGCGTCTGATTTGCCAGCGATTGTGGTCGAAGCCAGCCAGATCCGGCAAATCGTGCTCAATCTGCTCACCAACGCGATTGAAGCCATTGGCGAACGCAGCGGCACGGTTACTATTAGTACCGGCGTAACCACCCTTACCGCAACGGATCTGCGTCGCTTGAACTTAACACCAAGCATTGCGCCGGGCAAATACGTCACCCTCACTGTCAGCGATACCGGGATTGGGATGGACGAATCAACCCAACGCCGTATCTTTGACCCTTTCTTCAGCACAAAACCGAAAGGTCACGGGTTAGGGTTAGCTGCCGTGCAAGGCATCGTGCGCCGCCATCACGGCGCTATCCGGGTCGAGAGCACGCCGGGTCTAGGCTCGACGTTTACCGTTTACCTGCCAGCCGCAAATACCACAACCCCGGCGCTGACTGTGGCTGCGACAGCGCCCATTATCTTGACCGGCACCGCATTGATTGTTGATGACGATGCAGCAGTGCGCGGAACCATCACCCGCATCCTCGAACGAGCCGGTATGGTGACCCTCGAAGCGGCTGACGGGCGCACTGCTTTGTCCCTGCTGAGCGAATCAGCGATGAATATTGATATCGTCTTGGTTGATCTGGCAATACCCGGTATGAATGGTTTCGAACTGCTTGAAGCCATTCGCCGCCAGTTGCCGTGTCTGCCGGTGTTGCTGATGAGCGGCAACGCCGAACAGATTACTAACAACCCACTGCCGATCAACCAATATACTGACTTCCTGCCCAAACCGTACCGTTCACGTGACTTGCTCGAAAAGCTCAGCCTCCTGCTGCAACGGACAACGATTCGTCAATAGGTACAACCGCTCGCCAGTGGCATTGCGAGCCGCCGGAGGCGGCAAAGCAATCTCCGCCTTCAGCGAACCACCTGCCTGAGTGGTTTCCTTTCGCTCTTGGGGAGATTGCTTCGCCTCGCTCCGCTCGGCTCGCAATGACAAGCTGGAAGCGGCGCTTCCTCAAAGAAACCTTCGCGCTCTTTGCGCCCTTCGCACCTTTGCGTTTGAATCCTCTGCGTCTTTGCTCGCTTTACGGCTTTACCCCTCCCCCGCTGGGGGAGGGGTTAGGGGTGGGGGCACCATCACCGCTCGGCGCGCCATGACAGGCTAGGATGTCATTGCGAGGGCGCGCAGCGCCCGAAACAATCTCCTCCTTCAGCGAACGACTTGTCTGAGCGGATCCTTCCCGCTACAACGATCATCCGCTTCCGCGATCGGCCGTCTCAGCCAACACGCGCGCCAGATCGACAAAAAACTGGAGTGACTCAGGATTGCGCAGTGAGTCGGGATTGGCCGCCCGCTCGACCGGCACACCCATCAGAATCTTCTTCACCGGCACCTCTAGCTTCTTGCCGCTGAGCGTGAGCGGCACGGCTGCGATTTGGAAGATATCGTCAGGCACATGGCGCGGCGAGAGCGCAGTGCGGATCGCGTGCTTGATCCGCTGCCGCAGCGCATCGTCGAGGGTTACACCCTCGCGCAAGACGACGAAGAGCGGCATATACGAACGCCCGCCGAGACCTTCCAGATCGATCACCAAACTATCCAGTACTTCAGGGATGGTCTCGACAGCGCGGTAGATCTCGCTGGTGCCCATGCGAATGCCTTGCCGGTTGATTGTGCTATCCGAACGGCCATAGATCACGATCCCACCCCGCTCGTTGATCACGATCCAGTCACCGTGTCGCCAGACACCGGGATAATGCTCGAAGTAGCTAGCCTTGTAGCGAGCGTTATCGGGATCGTTCCAGAAATAGATTGGCATCGATGGCATAGGCGCCGTGATCACCAGTTCACCCATCACGCCGATCACGCTGTGGCCATCGGTATCGTAGGCTTCGGCCTTGCAACTGAGAATGCGGCACTGAATCTCGCCGCTATACACCGGCAAGAGCGGGCAACCGCCGACAAAGCCGCTGCAAACGTCGGTGCCGCCGCTGTACGACACCAGCCAGACATCGCGCTTGATATGGTCGTAGACCCACTCAAACCCTTCCGGCGGCAACGGCGAACCGGTCGAGCCGATCGATTTGATTGAGCTGAGATCAAACTGCGTCCCCGGCTCAATCCCGCTCTTCATCAGTGCGATGATGTAGCCGGCGCTGGTGCCGAAATAGCGCATCTTGGTCTGCTCGGCCAACCGCCACAACACTCCCATATCAGGGTAAGCCGGACTACCGTCGTACAAAATCGGAATAGCGCCGACCAACAAACCGCCGATCAAGAAGTTCCACATCATCCAGCCGGTCGTGGTGTACCAAAAGAAGGGATCACCGGGCCGCATGTCGAAATGGAGGTCGAGCGACTTGATATGTTCGAGCAGAATCCCGCCTTGGCTATGCACAATCGGCTTCGGCAAGCCAGTGGTGCCGGAAGAATAGAGCACCCACAGCGGCGCATTAAACTCGACCGGCGTAAATGTCAATTCAGCCGGCGTCTGCACCGCTTCTTCCCAGCGCAACAGCGGGCCGCGCAGACCGGTTGGCTCTGCCGCCGGGTCGAGGTACGAAATAAAGATGGTCAGCTCGACACTGGGCAACGCCGCCTGAATCGCCGCCACTTCCGCCCGACGATCAAACGGCTTGCCGCCGTACTGGTAGCCGTCAATGGCGATCAACACCTTCGGCGCAATCTGGCTAAACCGGTCAATTACGCTAGGGCTGCCAAAATCGGGCGAACAACTCGACCAGATCGCGCCAAGGCTGGCGGTGGCCAGACAGCCGATCAGCGCATGGGGAGTATTGGGCACATACGCCACCACCCGATCCCCCGGCCCCACCCCGGCATTGCGCAATGTCTGCGCCAGCGCCGCCGTCTGCGCGCGCAATGCCTCCCAGCTTAGCGGGGTTGGCGCGTGCCGTTCCGATGCTACAATCACCGCCGGACGGTCGGGCATAGCGTGGCGGAAAGCATGCTCGGCATAGTTGATCTGAGCGCCGGTAAACCAACGCGCCCCCGGCATCTCGCGGCTTGACAAGACTGCTGTGTAGGGAGTATAAGACTTGATCTGGTAATACTCCCACAACGCCGCCCAAAACGCTTCCAATTCCTCAACCGACCAGCGGTAGAGGCTATCGTAATCGGTGAAGTGCAACCCATGCCGCTGCTCAAGCCAGCGCATAAACGCGCGCATGGTGCAGTTTTCACGCAATTCCGCCGGCGGTTCCCACAACAAACGTGGCGCGGTGGTCATCGTTGGCCTCCGTTTCGCATGTGTCAGCTACTCCTTGTTATTGCAAGGTCTTGCACTCATATAATAACGCAGGGCGCAGCGCCCGCAGCAAGCCCCCGCAAGCCCGCCACGCATCCCCTCACCGCTCCGCTCGGCTCGCACTGACACCGGGTACCTCTTGTCATTGCGAGGGAGTAGCGGCCCCCAGCCACGCTGGGTCCACCCGACCGCAGCAAGCCCCCGCGAGAGCAGCACACACCCCCTCACCGGGAATTGACACAGCACCCTCATCCGCCGGGCCAATCCGTGCCCCCTTGCCCATCCATCCCGCCAAAGCGGGAGCTTGCTTCGCCTCGCTCCGCTCGGCTCGCACTGACAAAGGTGAGCGACGGTGCTATTCTTCTTTCTGGCGCGGATCAAACACGACCACATCGCGCACCCCATACGTCAGGTAAAACGGCGCACCATCAGGACCGAGATCCTTGTCTTCATAGCCCGGACTAAGAATCTCAACCACTACTGCTGGTATAAGCTCAATTGCCTCATCACTGTCGGGAGGCTCCGCGCAGAAGATGGCTAAATCAGATTGACCGGGTGCGTGACATAGAGCCTTGCCAAAAGTACGCTCACGGATAGCACGTCTTCAACCAACATGCCCGCCGCTGTCTTCCCTATCGGTTATCGCAAGCCACTAACGCGGCGAAACCATCTCCAGCTACTCGCGCCAGCCACGCCGCTCAAGCGATACGCTACACCTGTCCTACGCCACATGATGCCCCGACAGATGAAATTGTAGTTGACAGATCAGCATGCCGTCAAACCGCTTGCCTTCACGTCGTGAGACCGGGGATTGGCGCTAGCCGGGTGAGGGCGTTTAGAGGACGCTGGCTTGATATGCTTGATCACAACGGTTCTTACCATCGGCATCAGGCAGTGGAACGTCCCGCAACGCCGCGTGAGCCAGCGGGCGAATTGCGCCGAGCGGCACGTCCGTATTGTTCTTATCCCAACACCATCCTGAAAGGAGAACGCACCGATGGCCGGCAAACTGAGTATCTTCATTGCGCTTATCGTCTTTTCGCTCACCATCCTCGCGTCAGCCGTCGCGGCGCAGGGAAGCGGCCCAATCCTGCAAGCCGCCCTCGGCACGGCCTTCACCTATCTAGGGCCGGCTGCAAGATAGCGGCAGCCCTGCCAACGGATCCTACGATCTTCAGTTCGCTTTGTACGACGCCGCCAGCGGCGGCGCGCAGGTCGGCGCCACCGTGACGGCCAACGTCGTGCCGGTCAGCAACGGCTTGTTCACCGTAGCGCTCGATTTCGGCGCGAGCGCCTTCGCCGGCGACGCGCGCTGGCTGGAGGTTCGGGT
>NZ_DAOTWH010000169.1:0-10152 GCF_034435895.1 Chloroflexus sp. | reverse complement strand
CCCCCAACCCCTCCCCCGCTGGGGGAGGGGCGGGCCAGTAGCCCGTGCAGCGGGCTTCGTATCCCCAGCCCGGCCCTTCAGGGCCGGGCACCGGATCAGATGGTATGTCCACCCTTGAACTCACGCCCGTGGGAGCAGGGCCGGGGGTGAGGGCGAAACGGCGCATCTTGCAGCCATCAACTGCGCCTACGCTCATGCGTTCTGTCCACACTTGAATTGTGGAATGCGGCAGTGAAACTGCCACCCTCCATAATAGTGTGTACGCGGCAGCGCCACTGCCTCCCTCCACACCCCCATTCGTTTATTCGTTCCCTATTCGTTGTCTATGGTATACTTGCGCCATAAGTGCGAGGAGGAGGCCGTAATGAAGCGAGTTGTCAGCATCAGTCTTGGCTCGGCGCAACGCGATTATCAGATCACGGTCACGGTGCTCGGCCAGCATGTGGAAGTGCGCCGGATTGGCGCCAACGGCGATGTCGCGCAGGCGATGGCGTTGGTGCGCAAGTTTGACGGCAAGGTTGACGCGATCGGGTTAGGCGGCTTGACACCGGTCTTTCGGATTGGCCGCGCTCGTTACCCGCATCAAGAAGCGATCCATATTGCCGCCCAAGCCCGTCGCACGCCGGTGGTCGATGGCGGTGTGGTCAAAGCGACGCTCGAGCGGTGGGCGGTTGCCCAAGCAACGCGCCAGATTCCATCGCTATTGCGCTTTAAGCGAGTGTTGATCACGAGCGGCGTCGATCGTTACCAACTCGCCGCGGCGATCAGCCAGTACGAGCCGGAGTTGCGCTTCGCCGATCCCGTGATCCACGCCGGTATCCCCTTCTTGCCGCCGCCACGCTCGCTCGAACAACTTGAACTGTACGCCGCCACGACCCTGCCCATTTTGGCGCTCTTGCCCTACCGCTTCCTCCATCCGGTGGCGCTCGGCCAAGAGGGTTTTGATAGCCGGGCTGCCGATCTGTTCCGCTGGGCCGATGTCATTGCCGGCGACTTTGCCTTTATCCGCCGCTTCGCTCCCCACGATCTGACCCGCAAGGCGATTATCACCGATGATCCATCGCCGGCTGAGATCGAAGACTTGCGCCGGCGCGGGGTGACAACGCTGGTCACGATGACGCCGCCGCTCAGCGAAGAGCGCCCATTTATTGCTGCCGATGCAATCGAGGCGGTGATTACCGCGATTACCGAAAGCCCGCGCCAACCCAGCGATGCCGAAGTGATTGATTTTATCGCGGCCGCCGGCTGGGGGCCGACGGTGCAAGACCTGAATCCGCGGCCTAAACCGCGCTTCGCCTTTGTGATCCATCCGCTGCGCACCGAGCTGATCGCTAATCACCATCTGTTCCGCTGGACGCGCTATCTGCCCAAGCGGTTGGTCGAACTCGTTGCCGCCGAGTTCCCGCCCCTCTACCTCTCGCGCATCCGCGGCATTCGCTCGAAAGCCACCGGTGAAGAGGTGGAGGGTATTCTCCTTTCCCTTGGCGCGACCCCACGCGAGATGATGCGCCGTCCACCGAGCTTTACCTATCGCCGCTTGATTAAAGCGGCCCGCATGGCCGAACGGATGGGGGCGCAGATTATGGGTTTGGGCGCGTTTACCTCAGTGGTCGGCGATGCCGGGATCACCGTGGCCCAGAAGGTCAATATCGGTATCACGTCGGGCAATTCGCTGACAGTGGCCGCCACTCTCGAAGCGGCCAAGCAGGCGGTGTTGCTGATGAAGGGTGGCCGGCCTGAGCATGTGCGCGCCGTCGTGATCGGCGCGACCGGCTCGATCGGCGCGGTCTGTGCCCGCTTGTTGGCCCAAGCCGTGCAGGATGTGGTGCTGGTGGCGCCGCGCGCTGAACGCTTGCTGGCGCTCAAGAAACAGATCGAAGCCGAGACACCGGGGGCGCGGGTGGTGGCGGCAACCTACGCTGATGCCTATATCGGTGATGCCGATCTGATTATTACCACCACTAGCGCGTTGACCGGCAAGGTGATCAATATCGATAAGCTCAAACCCGGCGCCGTCGTGTGTGATGTCGCCCGCCCACCGGATGTGAAAGAAGAAGATGCGCGCCGCCGGCCTGATGTGCTCGTGATCGAGAGTGGCGAGATTGTCCTCCCCGGCGAGCCGGATTTTGGTTTCGATATTGATATGCCTCCCGGCACCGCCTATGCCTGCCTCTCTGAGACAGCCTTACTGGCGATGGAGGGTAAGTTTGAGGATTATACGCTGGGGCGCAATATCGAGATCGAGCGGGTCAAAGAGGTCTATCGGCTTTGGAAGAAGCATGGCCTTGAATTGGCCCGCCTGCGCTCGTTTGGTGTCTACGTCACCGACGAGATGATTGCCGAGAAGCGCCGCTTGGCCGAGGAGCGCCGCCGCCAGTTGGGGTTGCCGCCGGAACGAGTGATCGTGGGGAGTGTGGAATAGCGAGTAGAGAACAAGTATCGTCATCGAGCAGCGCAATGCTTGAATGGATCTCTGCCCAACCACAACAACTCCGTCCCGCTCCGCCAGTGCTGTTGGTGCATGGCGCATGGCACGGCGCATGGTGTTGGGCCGAACGGGCCTTGCCTGATTTGGTTGCCCGCGGCCTGACTGCGCATGCGATCAGCCTGCGCGGTCACGGCGCTAGCCCGCCGGCCAGCAGGTTGACGACCATCTGCGATTATGTGCAGGATGTTCGCACGGCGGTGGCTGCGTTGCCCCAGCCGCCGGTGCTGGTTGGCCATAGCGCCGGCGGTTACGTTGCCCAATTGCTGATGACCGGGCGTTGCGGGCCGCCGCCGGCCTTGGCGGGCGTGGTGCTGCTCTGTAGTTCGCCGGTGTCAAGCCCGGCCTACTTTCTGCGCCGCTGGCGCGAAGGCGCGCCAATGGTCGATATTCGCGCCCTGTTGCGCCGCGAGCCGGCAGCCGTGCGTGCCGCCCTCTTCCGGCCCGACATCTCTGCTACCGACCTCGAACGCTATCGTCAGCAACTGGTCAGAGAACCGCCACTCGTGACGATGACCAGTATGCTGATCCGCCCCCGCCCGTCCGCTTGCCGGACGCCGGTGCTGGTTATCGCCGCTGGCGACGATGCGATCTTTGATCTCGCTGCCCAGCAAGCGCTTGCTGCTACCTACCGCGCCGAGGTGTTTGTCATCCCATCGGCGCCGCACGACATCATGCTCGATCCGGCATGGCCGTTGGCTGGGGCGGCGATTGCCCAATTTGCGGTTGAACTGAATCGCGCGGCGAAGGTGTAGTGTTTTGACCGCCGAGAACGCAGCGAGCGCAGCGGGAAGGATAGATATTGTGCCGCCGAGGGGCGCGGGCCGCTGGCCCGCACGAGTGCTTGTTGGTGGCAGCGGGCGGCCCGTCCGCGCTCCTCTCTATCTTTATGATCTCTTGAGGCGCGGGCCGCTGGGGGTGAGGGGCAGCAGCCCGTGCAGCGGGCTTCGTAAGGATCGCCCGGCTCTTCAGGGCCGGGTTCCCTGTCTGGCCATGCCTGAGCTGGTTGGTTCCGCCATCGTGGGAGATTGCTTCGGTCGGGCGGCTCCCAGCACGGCTGGGCGCCACCACTCCCTCGCAATGACAACCGGAACGCGGGCGCTGGTTCACCTCAACCAGTGCCGGTCGCGCAGACCCAGCAGCTCCCCCTCTCCCACCGTTAGGGGGGTGAGGGGGTTCACGCCAAGCCGCAAAGGAAGCAACGACCAGAGGATTCAAACGCAAAGCCGCGAAGGACGCCAAGAGCGCAAAGGTTGTTGGGGCAGCGCTGCTCCTCGTGTGTCATTGCGAGCCTAGCCCCATCCCCCACCCCCTCCCCCGCTGGGGGAGGAGAGAGAGAATAGCCACGAAAACACACAAAAGACACAAAACCGTGCTCTTTTTTGCGTCTTTTGCGTATTTTTGTGGCTATTCGGCTCAGTAGCCCAACCCCCTCCCCCGCTGGGGGAGCGGGGCGCTGCTGCCTGCCGCGAGAGCAATGACCGTGCCGCCAACCTAGCGGCTCACACTCTGCGTCCTCTGCGATCTCTGCGGTAAAAAACGCTCCCCCTCTCCCCCCCCGTCAGGGGGGAGAGGGGGCCGGGGGGGTGAGGGCATCTATTCAGTACAAACATTCCCGCCGTGACACCAGTTACACCCGATTGAGCAACGCTTCGATCATGTGATCGGGCGCTTGTACCGCCACCACTTCGCCTTGCACCGTCGTCTCGCCATTCACCTCGATCCACGCCTCAACCACCACCTTACGAACGGCCATCTCCTTCACCCGCCCGTGGATGACCAATTCAGGGCCAAGCGGGGTCGGTTTCAAGAAATTCACCCGCAACGAAGCCGTGAGGTAGCGCAAGTATGGGGCCGTGCCCGGCTCGCGGCTAGCCGCCGCGTAAGCGGCTGCCGAAGCGGTGCCGGTGCCGTGACAGTCGATCAACGAAGCGAGCAACCCGCCGTACACATAACCGGGAACGGCAGTGTGGTAAGGGCATGGGGTAAAGCGAGCAATGGCTTCGTTACCGTCCCAAACACTCTTGATCTGCAACCCATCGGGGTTGAGACGCCCGCAACCGTAGCAGTGGCTCAACTCATCGGGATAGGTGTCTTGGATGGGTTTCATCGGTTACTCCAGTATAGACAGCGCGATACCCAGACTCAGAGATGCTGTACCGTTGTGGCTCAATAGTCTACTCTTGTCAATGCGCGGGGCGTAGCCCTCGTAGCACTCTCCTGCTCTCGATCTAACGAACACTGAGCGGTGTGTTTCCGCTCGCGCGGGGGATGGCTTCGCCTTGCTGCGCTCGGCTCGCACTAACAACCGGACGAGTTCGCTTTTCTACCGCTTTGCCTTTACATCCGGCGCAGGTAGATCCACGCCGAGGGGCCGCGATTGCCCATCACCACCGTCTCGCCGGGCACAAACTGCTCGACGGTGAAACGCTGGCGCAGAGCCAGCATCAGCGCCGATTGCTCGATGCTGGTCTTGAGCGTCTCTGTCTGATCACTATTGCGCAGATGGGCAAACAACACAAACAACCCGCCCGGTCGCAGCAACCGGTGCACTTCGTCAAGGTACGCATTCAGATCTGGCTCGTTGCAGCCGTGGCCGCAGCCGACATCGATTGCCAAATCGTATGGCCCGCTGAGAAAATCCAGCTTGGTGACATTGGCGACAAACAGGCGCACCCGATCAGTAACCCCGGCGGCAGCCACCCGCTCGGCGGCCATGGCAATCGCTTCAGGAATGAAATCGATCCCGTCAACCTGCCAGCCGGCGCGGGCCAACCAGATACAGGCGCGACCGAGACCGCAGCCGAGATCAATGGCGCGGCCCGGCGGCAATTCACGGCTGAGGGCGATGATTTCGGGCGGCGGTTCGGGGTGATCCCACGGGATTTCCCCGGATAGGTAGCGATCACGAATGCGCGCGAAACGGTCGGTCATAATGTGCCCTTGTCAGCGTAAGTACGGCGGTTTGATCCGTGCTTTTGTGTCGTTTTGCGGCTATTCCCATTTACCGTTCTTGCCGCGAACGCTTGAGAGCGCGATCAATATCGCGCGCGGCATCGCGGCGGGCAATATCCTCGCGCTTGTCATACATCTTCTTGCCGCGGGCAACCCCAAGCTCGACCTTGGCCCGCCGCCCTTTGAAGTAGATCTTCAGCGGCACCAGCGTCATGCCCTTCATCCGCACCAACCCATTCAGCCGGTTAATCTCGCGGCGGTGCAGCAAGAGTTTGCGCGGTCGCAGCGGGTCGTGGTTGAAGTATTTGCCCGACTGTTCGTACGGCGCGATATGGGCATCATAGAGAAAAATTTCATCGTTGACGACGCGGGCGAAACTGCCGCGCAAATTCACCCGTCCGGCGCGCACCGATTTGATCTCGCTGCCAGAGAGGACAATGCCCGCTTCGATGGTCTCTTCGATGTCGTAATCGTGACGAGCTTTACGGTTGTCGGCGACTACGCCGAGATGGTTGTTTTTACTTGCCATGATTATTTGATTTCAAACTCATCGGTATTGCCGTCGTTGAGGCGCTGGATTGCGTTGTCCTTACGACGGCGGTTCGTTAATCAGCCACTCAATGGCGCTGCCTAACCCGATCGTACACCAAAACAGCGTCGCCATGTGGCTAAACTCAATATTAAAGAAATAGTGATCGGCCAAACCGACGGCGAGCGCGGCGACGATCGCGCCTTGGCAGCCGAGCAGCCAACTAGCCGCCTCATCATCGAGGTGCGGCAAGATGCGCAGGCTGCGGGTAAACCAAAATCCGATCAGGCCCAAAAAAACGGCCAGCCCGATCAAGCCCATGCGTTGGCCAATCGCGAGGTAAATACTGCTCACCCCCGCCGAGAGGTCAAGATCGGGCGCTTGGCCAAAGCCGATGCCAAACGCCGGATAGCGCTGGATAATCGCGATCGCGTTGGCGTACTCGTCGAGGCGCATCTGTTGGGCCTGATCGCGGAACTGGACGCCGGAGAGCACGCGATTGATAAATTCATCGGCGTAGCCTAATCCAAGCAACAGCACGCCGCCGAGGACACCGGCGACAATCATATACCGCCACAGCCGGCGATAGCGCACGGTGGCCAAAAAGGCCGCTGCGATGATGAGGCCAAATAGGGCCGCGCGCGAGAAGGTTAGCAACAGCGCCAGCACCTGTAATCCGCCCAAAGTTACCAATAACCAGCGTGGCAAGATCGGGCGCGGCGCGGCGAGTTGGGTCAGGGTCAGCACCGCGACGAGGGCCAGCATCCCGCCGAAACTGTTCGGGTCAACCCCCAAACCGATCGCCCGTTCGAGGCCGTTGGGGTCATCTTCCACATACCGCAACACCCGCCCGCTGGTCGGGTACCCGATCCGGCCCAGCGCCACCAGCAGTTGCAAGGCGATCGCATCGGGCAAAGCCCACAAAATGAGCCCAATCAGCGCCGACAAACCGCCCACCACAATCAAGGTGCGCACGATCAGCCGGGCGGTATCGCGGTCGCGCACACAATTGATCACGGTCAGGTAGCACAAGACCCCCAACACAAACTTGGCGTAATTGTGGAGGGTTTGCGGGTCGGGCAACCCGCGCGCGCCGAGCACCAGCGAAAAGAGGGTTAGGCCGAGAAACCCGATCAGCGGCAAGCCCAGCGAACCGAAGCGAACATCATACGCATCAGAGCGTGCCAGCGCGCGCAAAAACCAGACCCCGTTGAGCGCCATCAGCACCAGTGTCAGGAAATTCGGCGTAATAATCGCCTTAAACGGCAAGGTGCCGAACGGGATCATTGTGGCTACGGCCAAGGCCGCGATCAAGCCGGCCTTGACGCTCACCAACAATGCGGTGGCAATGGCCAAGGCCAGCAAACCGGCGGCGGCGTACAACGGCCCCAACGCCGTCACGCCGCCGATCAGACCGCCGGTGGCCAACGCCAACAATGCAATCAAGAGCTGCGACTGCACCAACCGGTCGCGCACCGTTGTAGGTTGCGCGGCAAGCTTAATGGACATACGGCATATCAGAGATGCGCATCAGCTTATCCCAGCGGTGGGTGGCATCGATGTAACGCACCGTCCCCGAACGTGAGCGCATCACCACGCTATGGGTGCGGGCGCCGCCGCCGAAATACTCGACGCCACGGAGAAACTCGCCGGAGGTAATGCCGGTGGCCGCCACCACCACATTCTCGCCGCGCACCAGATCACGAGTCGTCAATACTTGTTTGAGATCGATCCCAAGTTCAGCGACGCGCGCGCGTTCTTCATCGTTTCGCGGCCAGATTTTACACTGGATCTCGCCACCCATGCACTTCAGCGCCGCCGCCGTCAGCACGGCTTCCGGCGCACCACCGATCCCCATCAAGATATCAGCCGGCGGGTTCTCAATGTTGGTCATAATCCCGGCGCTGACATCGCCGTGAGCAATGAGCTTAATGCGCGCGCCGATTTCGCGAATCTGGCGAATGAGATCCTTGTGGCGCGGACGATCGAGCACGACGACGGTCACGTCTTCGACTTGCTTATTGAGCGTGCGTGCCACCGCGCGAATATTGTAGGCTACCGGCGCATTGATATCGATCACGCCCTTGGCCCGTTCGCCGACGGCCAGCTTATCCATATATGGGATGCCGCGCCAATTGTAGAACGAGTGCCGATCGGCCACGGCAACGATCGCGATCGCGCCGGGCATACCTTCGGCGAGCAGCGTGGTACCCTCAACCGGGTCAACGGCCACATCGATCTCGTCACCCTCGCCATTGCCAACTCGTTCGCCGATATAGAGCATCGGCGCTTCGTCCTTCTCGCCCTCACCGATCACCACGATACCGTTCATTGGCACACTGTTCAGTGCCATCCGCATCGCATCAACTGCGGCCTGATCAGCGTTATTCTTGTCTCCGCGACCCATCCAGCGCCCCGAACGCAGCGCAGCCGCTTCGGTGGCCCGCACCAAATCCATTCCAAGGTTGCGCTCCATCGCGAACCTCCGCTTTCTTGCTGGCGATCCTATTCCAGTGGCGCGCCAGCCTCGCGCCCTGCGTTACCTTGAATTGTAGCATAGGTGCAGAGGAGTTCGTATGTGCCACACGGTCAGGTTCACCAACCGCCAAAGAGGGTATATCCCAGCAGCACGACTAACCCCATCCGTACAATCCGGGCTAGAAAGACCGTTGTGGCGAACAACCAAACTGGCACACCAACGGCGCCGGCGATAATGCCGGCAATGTCGAAAAACGGGTTCGGCGGCGCCGAGAGGACGAACAACACGACCGGCGCGCGCCAGCGGTGCTGCATCTGGCAATGCACCCACTCGTAGAACGCGGTGTGCTCCAGTGCCTTGCGCCCGCTCCTCCCGGCGTAAAAGGCGACCAGCTCGCCGAGCACTGAACCGGCAGCGGCGGCGATAGCGACGCCATAAGGATTAAAGGCCTGTCCCAGCCGGATCAAGAGCGGATAATACGGCACCGGCACCACAATGGAAGCGTTAGCGATTCCCGCCGAAAGAAAAGCGCCCAAATAACCGAGGGCGCCTAATCGTTCGACCAGATCGGGGGGTAACAAGATAAAGACGAGCACGTTTGCAACGGCAATCGCAATGCCAACGACAGCGGGCCATAACCATACCCGCCAAAGCGGCGGCTGTGTTTCAACAGACATACACCCTCTTGATGACGGATTACAAGTACGTTAGATGTCGTATCTACATTTGAGAGCTTGTTCAGATGAGCCGTAGCCGGTTCAGCCAGCGTAACGGATACCCAAACACCCGCGCGCCGAGCGCGTCGCCGCTAAGCAAGCGGGCGCGTTGCGTGGCAATGCGGTCAACGCGCTGGCGGGCGGCAGCTCGTTCGGCGCCGTCATTTGTCGCGATCATCTGCATCGCTTGCTGCCAAACATCGTTGCGCCAGTTGCGGATTAAGTGCGCCGTACACCACTCGTCGAGCGGGCCGAAGGCGCGGTCAAGGATGCGCATCGCGCGGGCGTATGGCGCGATCACCTCATCTTGCACCCGATCGATCGTGAGCGCAATCACCCGATTGACCGCGTCGTAGTCCGCGCGCCGGTGCTGGCGTTCATATTCCGAAAGGTGTGGCCATTCCGGGCGCAGCAAATCATCCAACACCAAGACCAGATCGTAATTGATATGCGCATTCACCCCCAAAAGCAGATGTTGCACAAGGGCTGTGTCGCGCCGCGTCGCGAACGCAAAGGTATGTTGCCAGACCTGCGGCCCGCCGGTTGCTTGTTCCCACGCCGTGAGGGCGACAAAATAATAATCGGCAAAGTCGCCGATCAGCCGATGCACCCAAACTGAATCGTGAAATTCATCGCGTTCTACCGCAGATAACATATGCTCAGTCATCCGCTGGTAACAGGCCAGAAAGATGGCCCGACGGTCGCCGGTTGCATTCCACTGATCAACCAGCGCCAGCATACGTTCGGTTAAGGCAGGCATGCAATCTCCTTTCTGGCCGGCAAGGTCACAGGCGACAGCGAAACCGTGACCTGCTCACAGTGTACCACGCAAATTCGCCAATTTGTGACGGATTCGGTGCGCGCCGCATAACGAGAAATATCGCTTAGGAAAGCGGTTCAGTTCGGTTACGCAGAGCCGCTTGACAAATCGGGCAAGAGTTGCTATACTCCCTATCGTCAATCGCACCGCGGTTGACACGGAGGACGG
>NZ_DAOTWH010000168.1:0-6175 GCF_034435895.1 Chloroflexus sp. | reverse complement strand
CGGCCCCCGCACCTGTGCCCGCGCCAACCCGCGCGCCGGCGCCTGCCCCCGCTCCCACGCTGGCTGGCGCTGAGCCGCTCAGCCGTATGCGCAAGGCGATCGCGCGCGCGATGAACGAGAGCAAGCCCGGCGTGCCCCATATCTACCTCACGATCGAGGTTGATGCCGATGCGCTGATGGAGCTGCGCGAGCAGATTGCCGCCGGCGGCGCCCGCGTCTCGGTCAATGATCTGGTGGTAAAGGCGGCAGCCAAAGCGCTCGCCAAGGTGCCCGCCGTCAACACCAGCTTTAGCCAGACTGCCGACGGCCAGCCGGGGATCGTGCGCCATAGCCAGATTAATATCGGCGTGGCCGTCGCGCTCGATGATGGATTAGTGGCGCCGGTCGTACGCGATGCCGACAAGAAGAGCATTAGCGTGATCAGCGCCGAAATCCGCGATATGGCTCTGCGCGCCCGCGAGGGTAAGATCAAGCAGAACGAACTGGAAGGCGCGACCTTCCAAGTCACCAATCTCGGCATGTTCGGCATTGTCGAGTTCGGCTCGATCATTTCGGTGCCGCAGGCCGCTTCGCTGGCCGTCGGCGCGGTGCGTAAAGTGCCGGTGGTGCGTGATGATCAGATCGTGATCGGGCAGGTGATGAATCTGACTCTCAGCGCCGATCACCGCATCGTCGATGGCGCCGTGGCGGCGCAGTATCTGCAAGAGCTGCGCAAGCTGCTGGAAGCGCCGATGACGATCATTGTCTGATCTTGAAAACGCAATGAGGTAAAACGCAAAGGCGCTAAGGACGCGGAGTTCGCAAAGGTTTTTGGATGAACGTCTCTGCTATCGATTCCCTATTCAAAACCCTCTGCGCTCTTTGCGCACTCTGCGTCTTTGCGTTACGATCCCTCTGCGCCTTGGCCTGCTTTGCCCCTTCATCTCCACAGGAGTATTGCTATGACCCTCGAACTGCCACCCGGCCCGTTGGTTGAAACCGATTGGCTGGCCGCTCATCTTGGCCATCCTAACCTGCGCATTGTCGATATGCGTGGTACCGTCTTGCCGCCGACCGCTCCCAAACCCCACTACTTCGCCCGCCACGAAGACTACGCCGCCGGGCACATCCCCGGCGCAGTCTATATTGATTGGACGCGCGACATTGTCGATCTCGACGATCCGGTGCTGGTGCAGGTCGCGCCACCCGCCAAAATCGCTCGCGAGCTTGGCCAACGCGGGATTGGCGATGATACGGTAGTTGTAGCCTATGATGATTGGTATTCGATGTTCGCTGGCCGCCTGATGTGGGTGCTGCGCTATTACGGCTTCGAGCAGGTGCGGATTTTAAATGGCGGCTTGGTCAAGTGGCTGGCCGAAGGCCGTCCGCTCACCACCGAAGTGCCCAACTATCCGCCAGCGACCTTCACACCGCGCCCGCAACCGCATCTGCGCAAGACCGCCGATCAGGTGTTGCAGGCGCTAGGCAGCGACCTGCTCTTGATCGATGCTCGCAACGAACAAGAGTATCGCGGCTTCGAGACACGCGCTGCCCGCGGCGGCCACATCCCCGGCGCGCGCAACGTCTTCTACCAGAGTCTGGTCAGCGGGCCGCACCAGACCTACCTCTCACCCGATCAGCTCCGCGAACGCTTCCTCGCCGCCGGGATTGATCCTGATGCCGCCGCCGATCGGGAAGTGGTCGCCTACTGCAACGGCGGCGTCTCAGCCACCCCGACCGCTATTGCTTTCGAGATTGTCAGCGGTCGCCGCGTCGCGATCTACGATGGCTCGTGGAATGAATGGGGCAACGATCCCGCAAAACCACTGGAGCGGTAATCATGCCTGCTGGAGTGCGGCAGTGACACTGCCGCATCCTCCATCACCAGCACGCCTCTACCCCTCCCCCAGCGGGGCAAGCTATGTACCGCCGATGTCGCCAAAGAAAGAAACAGCCAAAAAAACCGCAAAAGCCACGAAAGAATGATAGTAAAACGCTGGTGGCTGTTAGCGGCTCTTCCCCATCCCCCCCTCTGCGTCCTCTGCGCCTTGGCGCGCTTGGCGGCTTTGCGTTGACTCCCTCACCCCCCGGCCCCCGCTCCCTCCTCACGGTGGGAGCGGGGGAGCCGCGTCGTTTGCGGGCAAGGCATCGTAGCGTGCGACCGCAGCGCCCCTCTCCCGTGTTACGGGAGAGGGGTAGGGGGTGAGGGTCTGTTTACCGCAGAGTTCACCGAGGGCGCAGAGAGGAAGGATGTCATTGCGAGGGCGCGTAGCGCCCGAAGCAATCCCCTCCGTCAGCGGATGATATGCCTGCGTACATCGCTCCCGCTGAAGGGGGAGATTGCTTCGCCGCCTCCGGCGGCTCGCAATAACAACAGAACGGCGCTTCCCTCAACACCCCCCTTGCGTCCTCTGCACCTTGGCGCGCTTGGCGGCTCGCTGTTACGCCCGTTCCAACACCCTCAAAATCACGTTCGGGAAGATGCCCAACGCCAGCACTCCCAGCGCCGCAATCGCCAACGCTGCCGCCACCCCGCGCGACATCGGCAGCGGCGTCGTGTCAACCACCGGTTCGATGAACATCACCTTCAGCAAGCGCAGGTAATAGTAGAGGCTGACAATCGTCATCACCACCGCGATAACGACGAGCCACGTCGCGCCGCTTTGCCAGCCGGCCATAAAGATGTAGAACTTGGCAAAGAAGCCGCCGAGCGGCGGGATGCCAGCCAGCGAGAGGATGCAGACAGTGAAGAGCAGCGCCAGCGGCAAGTTGCGCCTCGCTAGACCGCGCAGATGCTCGACATCGTCGCCTCCCACTTGCTGGCCGATCAGCGCCAGCGCACCGAACGCGCCGATATTCGTTAAGCTATAGATGATCAGGTAGTAGAGCAGCGCAACCAAGCCTTGCTCGCGATCGAATTGCTGCGCCGCCGCCCATGCTAGCAAGCCCAACACCACAAACCCAGCATGGGCAATGCTCGAATAGGCCAGCAGACGCTTGGCATTATTCTGCGGCAGCGCCGCCAGATTGCCGAACACCACCGTCAGCAAAGCCAGCACCGCCAGCACCCCCGTCCAACCGCCCGCTGCCTCACCCAACACCGGCGCACCAGCCATCGCTGGGAAGGTCTCGGTCAGTAGGCGGAAGAGCAGGATAAAACCCGCCGCCTTCGAGGCAGTCGAGATAAAGCCCGTGATTGGCGTCGGCGCGCCTTCGTACACGTCCGGCGACCAAGCGTGGAACGGCACGACCGCCAGTTTGTAGCCCATCCCGGCGACAATAAACAACATTGCCAACGTGATCAGTCCGCCGCTCGACGGGGTGAGTGCGCCGATGCGATCAAAGCGGGTAAGGTCGTTCAGGTTCGTCGCCCCCCCCACGCCATTCAGCGCCGCGCCGAAGGCCATACTCATCCCGTAGAGCAAGATCGCTGACGAGATCGCCCCAAACAAGAAGTATTTCAACCCCGCTTCCGCCGAGCGCGCCTGATTGTGGAAATAACCGGCCAGCAGGTAGAGCGGGATCGAGGTCAGCTCAAGTCCCAAATAAGCCAGCAACAGCTCGTTGGCCCCCACCATCAGGCACATGCCGAGGGTGGCGAAAACAATCAGTGCGTAGAATTCGCCGGGGTGGGCATTGGGCCGCACATCGAGACAGAGCAAGCTAGTAAGCAGGGCCGCGCCGATGAGCAGCAGCCGCGCAATCATGGTCAGATGATCGACCACGAATACGCCGGCCACCGGATCGCCCCCCGGTCCGCCGCTCTGTAAGTTGCGGATGATGTTGGTGAAGAAATTGACCGGCGCTGTCTCCGGCAACTGGTAGATGTAGCCGCTCTGCAAGAGCGCCACTGCCAGCACCATCCCCAACCCGATTGAGGTGAGCGACGCCGATGACTTGACCCGTTCAAGCTGCGCTTGCGGCGTGCGCCCCCATTTTTCGAGAATATCCGACCCTAGCACCAACAGCGCCAGCACCAGCAGCAAAATCTCTGGCAAGAGGCGCGGGATGTCGGTTAGTTGAAACATACGTCCCTCATTGTGATGCGCTCACACCCAACCGTGTTGATGCTGAACAATGCAATCCAACATGTGTTTTAGTGGGGCAGGAGACGGACAGACGTCCGTCGCTACAGATATGTTCCCGCTGTGACGGGGTGGAGACGGATGGCTGTCCGTCCCTCTGCGGAGCCGGACAGCCGGCCGGCTCTACTGCGCCTTTGCGTGTCACCCTCTGCGCCTTGGCGTTGATTACCGCAGCGCCACCGCCACTTCACTCAACCGCGCCGCCAGCGGACGCACCGCGGTATCGATCAACTCGGTCAGCCACGCCGGATACAACCCCAACCCAATTAGCACCACCGCCAGAATCAGCGCGCCAGTGTACTCTTGCCACGTCAGCTTGGGCAGGTGCAAAAATTCGGGATTCTTCACCTCATCGTAAAACACCGACCACACTGCACGCAGAATGTACGCGCCGGTGATCGGGATGCTCAAAGCGGCAATCACCGCCACCAACGGGTAGCGTTCCCAGACGCCGATGAAGATGTTGAATTCGGCCCAAAAGCCGGCCAATCCCGGCATCCCCATCGAGGAGAGACCGCCGAGAATGAACATTGCCGCTGCAAACGGCATCACCCGGCCCAACCCGCCCAATTCGGGCAATTGGCGGGTGTGGGTGCGATCGTAGATCATCCGCCCCACCACCGCAAAGAAGAGGGCCGTCATGATACCGTGGGCAAACATTTGCAACACCGCTCCCAACAACGCAATCTGCGTGCCGGCGGCCAGCGCCATCACTACCAAACCCATGTGGCTCACCGACGAATAACCGATGATGAACTTGGCGTCGCGTTGCACCATCGCGATGCTGGCGCCATAGACGACGTTAAAGATGGTGAGCACGGCAATAATCGGCAGCCAATCACGCGCCCCCACCGGCATCAACCACATCGCCGCCCGCAGACAGCCATACGCACCCAGCTTCATCAGCACCCCAGCGTGCAACATACTCACCGCCGTCGGCGCCGCCACGTGACCGGTCGGGCTCCACGTGTGGAAGGGGAACATACCGGCCAGCACGCCAAACCCAACGAACAACGCCGGGAAGAGCAGCCATTGCAGGTTGCCGGAGATGAAGCCTTGCTCGGCCAGCGCCAACATATTGAAGGTGCGTAACCCACTGCCAAAGTAGAGCCCGATCATGCCGATGATGACCAACGCGCTGCCGGCCATCAAAAACAGGGTCAGCTTCATTGCGCCGTATTCTTTGCGCGTGCTGCCCCAAATGCCGATCAGCAAATACATCGGCAAGACCGCCAGCTCGTAGAAGACGAAGAAGAGGAATAGATCGAGCGCGCTAAAGACGCCATACACGCCGGTGGTGAGCAGCAACAGCCAGACCCAATACTCTTTGGTGCGTTCTTCGATGTTCCAGCTCATCAGCGCGCCGGTAAAGATCACGATCCCATTGAGCAGCAGCATCGGCAAGTTGATCCCATCAACGCCGAGCAAGTAGCTGATGCCGAGCTGCGGAATCCAGTCGAGTTGTTCGATAAACTGGAAGCCGCCTTTCACCGGATCGTAGGCCAAATAGACCAACAGCGACAAGATGAGCGACAGCAGCGCGAATCCCGCTCCCACCCACCGCATCAGGTCGGGGTAGCGATCGGGAATGACGGCGATGATGATCGCCGGCGCCAGCATGCTTAGCCAGATCAGGCTCAGCCACGGCACATCGGCGGGAAGTGTTATCAACCCCATGCAATCACCTTTGCGCAATCCGGCGCTGGTTGGAGGAGTTTGCCACCAACCACAGCGCCGGTTTCAGACCTACCCCAACACCCGCGTAAAGATAGCGACCAATTGCCCGGCGGCAGCGTTGCCCAAGTTCATCAACGGCGCTGGATAGACGCCAATCAACAGTGACAAAAGCAAGATCGGCGCCATCGTCCAGAATTCCTGCGGACGCAGATCAGCGATCGCGCGCGGGTTGCCGGTGGCTGGGCCGAGGAAGATGCGCTGGAACATCAGCAGTAAGGCCAGCGCCGTCACCACCAACCCAATCACCGCCAGCGCGGTGAAGAAGGGCAGCGTCGCCCACGCGCCGCGGAAGATGAAGAACTCGCCGACGAAGCCGGCCAATCCCGGCAAGCCAAGGTTGGCAAAGAGGGCAATCCCCATCACGCCGGCAAAGG
>NZ_DAOTWH010000167.1:0-11393 GCF_034435895.1 Chloroflexus sp. | reverse complement strand
GGCGGGGCATAGCGGCGCTATGCCCCGCCGCCGCCACTCGCAAAGATTCACACCTATGAACAAACCACCTGCTACCGGTGCTAGCCTGCTCGACGCGCTGCAGCTACCGCTCCCACGCTTGGGGGCGAACCAACCACCGACGCCGGCCACCACACCGGCGTGGCAGCGTCAATTGCAAGCCATTGCTGAAGTGCAACTTGCCCGCTTTCCGTTCTTGATCCAAATGCGGGCCATTTGGCGGCTGTTACGCGAAGAACGGCCCAATTGGGCGTGGCTGTTGCCGCTGCTGGCAATTGTCTTTGTCCGCACTTACCGCCGGGAACGAGAGCGGATGCAACTGCGATAGTCACTCCTCGTCACTGATCCATTCGGGGTCGGCGACTAAATCGAAGCGCGGGATGATCGCGGTGAAGTAGGCATTGTCCATCGTGCGGAAGTAGTACTCGCCCTCCATCCAACCGCGCGGCGATTTGAGCAAGCAAAAACTCCGATACTCATGCACATCGCCGGGGTTGAGCAGTGGTTGCAAGCCAACCACCCCATCACCCACCACTTCCATCTCTTCACCGATTGAATCGTAAATCGTCCAACGCCGGCTCATCAACTGAGCAGCGTGCCGGCTGATGTTCTCGATCCGCACATCGTAGGCGAAGACAAAGCGTTGCAACGGCGGAAACGAATGGCCCGGCAGGTAATGCGGGCGCACGCTAATACGCATGCCTTCGCTAAGGCGGTAATAGAAAGGTCGTCGGGTAAACATGGTCGCAATAGCATGGTGGTAGGGATAGGATTGAACCCCATCCCTACCAGTCATGATCCCCCTTATTTCAAATGCGTCCGGAACCACTGAATCTGCTCTTGGGCGGCGTAGAGCTGATTTTCGGTCATGCCTAAGCCGTGACCTTCGTGAATGAAGCGCACCATACGGGCTGGCACACCGCGATTGACCAATTGCAGATGGAAGTTTTCGTTCTGCACAATCGGCAAGAAATCGTCGGTGCCGTGGAAGGTTAGCACGGCGGCTCTGACCTTATCGGCGCCGTAGCTCGGCGAGTCTTTGACATACTCGTTGAGCGCCTTGTACGGCGGCAAGCCTTCGAGGTAAGGCGGCAAAATGACGCTGCCGAGCTTCCATTCGTTCAGCACATCAATAAACGCGCACTGCGGGTTCGCCGCCGCGTAGAGATCGGGGTAGCGGACAATGCTCTGCACGACGAAATACCCGCCATACGAACAGCCGGTAATCCCCACCTTGCCCCGCGATGTCCAGCCACGAGTGATCGCCTGTTGCACAATTTCGGCCTGCTCATCAATATCGATCTGGCCGAAGTTGAAATTGTCAACCAATGAATTAAAGACTTCGGGCGTATAGCCGTGGCGACCGGCGACCGGCGTGATCAAGAGGGCAAAGCCAAACGAGGGCAGCAGCGCGTAGGGATTCTCGACATTGGCCGCCCACTGATTGAGCATCGGCACATTCGGCCCGCCCTCTTGCCAAACGATCATGCGCACATTCTTGGGCGGGAAGGGCGCATCAGCCGCTTGGATCAAGGTACCGACCCGCATCTGCCCGTTACGCAGGGTGAACGTCACCGGGTCTTGGCGGAGATTGGCCTCAACGCGCAATTCTTCGTTCTGCCACGTCAACCGATAGAGCGCGGAGCCGTCCCAGCGCAGGCGATAGATATCGGGCGGCGCGGTGTACGAGGTATAGGTAAAGACGATCTGGCGGGTGCTGCTGCTCGTGGCAACCACGTTGAAATAGGAACCAGCACGGTCAGCCAGATTGCGCAACTCGCCGGAAACGCGGTTGTAATAGTAGGGATGGCGATTGCTGCCGACCACGCCACGGACAATAATCTCGTCGGGGCTGACGAAATCGGCGATGCTGCTGAAGACAACATCAGCGCCTGATAGCATCGGATGCGCAAAGGTCTTCGTCCAACGGAACTGGCCGTTGCCATCGCGGTCGTAGAAGCGGAAGCTGGTGCGCGACGAGAAGCGCGGGAAGTAGACCGGATGGGTGCGGCCCTTGAGATAAGCCGGATGGTGGGCCTTGATCAATAACGCCTGCCCGCCGGGAGCCCAATCGTGCGCTTCGAGGATCGGCGCGCCGGCGGCGGCATCGGGGCGAATCACCTGCGTCTGGCCGCTGGCAAAGTCGATCACATAGGTGTTGTTGTTTTGAATAACCGGATTCTGGCGCGGGGGTAGATTGCCGGTCACATCACGGTAGATCTCTTCAGAAATGAGCGAACCGACGTAATAGCCGCGCCCCTCGGCATCGGGTATGCCGAAGAACGACACGGCCAACTGGGAAGAGTCACTCGTCCACGTATCATTAAGCAGGGCCGAAGCGTAGGGAACACTGGTAATATACCGCTCTGCACCAGTATTCACATCATACAGGAAGAGGTTATACGGCTTGCGTGTCACTTCCACCGTACTGCTATCCTCTTCCTGCTGGAAAAGGAAGCGAGCAAGGAGATCGGGCCGGCGCTGGCGGAAGAGATCGACCCGGCGCTGGACGCGGGCCGGCAGTTCGATCCGGTTGGCGCGGGCCGCAATTGGCGCCGGAAAGCCAAGGGTGTGGCGAACGGTAAAGGGCTTGGCACCGACAGCAGTTGGCTCATCTTCGGCTTCCGGCTGTTCGCGGAGGATCAGCCAACTGGTGAGATTCGGCGCCACCGAGACAATGCTAATGTTTTCATCGGGGATACCGACCGGCGCTACGCTAATCGAACCGGTAAACCGATCGATGAAGAGGGCCGCAAGCGCATCTGCGTTGCCAGTGGCGAAAAAGTTGGCTGCCAGCACGCCGAGCGTGCTCTCATCTTGCCAGCTATAGCTGCCGAAACCCAAGAAGGGCAGCGGGACGAAGAAATCGAACAGCGTGGCATCGACCGGCACCGTATCGCCGGTGGCGATATCGAGGAAGGCAATTCCTTCATTGGAGCTGATCAATACGGCGGCGTCATCGGGACTAATCTCGCTGATGGCAAGCGGATACGAAGCGCCATTCTGCAAGCGATCGATCCGCTCAATCTCTTCGTCGCTGAGCAAGTTGGGCGGGAGATGCTTCTCATCATCGAACTGGTTGACATTAACGATATTGTTGCGAATGGGAGCGGCGGCAACCGGAACCACAAGACTCATCATCGCGACCAGTACACCGATCCACCAAAGCAGACGGGGTCGTCGCATACAAGTGCTCCTTACCATTGTAAAAAGGCGAAGATCGCTCCGTTTTGTATCATAGCAGATGGCTAGGCAAAATGGTATACTACGAGGTGCGATATTTTTGCTGGAAGAGTCACTTTGCTCGCGGTTGTGGTCACTGGCGCAGGATTGATGAACGTTAGCATAGCAACCCGCTTACGATAGGATGCGACAATTTTACTGCCTCACTCCTGAGTTAGAGTGGCAACTCATACTCAATCTATGCATGACCGGTGATCGAATGGCACTCGTATGACCTGTAGTGAAGCACGCGCGCTCCTCGCCGCCGGCATCCGGCCCGGTTCGGGGTCAACAACTCAAGCGCGTCTGCACGATCATTTAGCGCAGTGCGCCGCTTGCCGCGAGCTGGCCGCAGGAAGCGATCAGGCCCTGCTAGCAGCCTTGCTGGCGACGCCGCTACCGGAACGGCCCCCCGCACGCAACTGGGCGAGCCATCACCTCCTCTTTCTGCTGCTCGCCTTGCTCGCCGGCTGGCTCGGCTTTCAAACCGGCAGGGTCGTGTTGGCAGGGATCACGATTAGCCAGAACGTGGCGGCAATGCAATTGCCCTCGCCAGTGATCACGGCAACGCCGGCGCTAATAGCCATAGCGACGCCGTTGCCAACCCAAGCGCTCCCCACCCCCATCCCCTCACCCTTACCAGCGCCAGATCAACCGGCGACAACCAGCGAAACGATCACCGTTGTCTCCTCGCCAACGCCAGTAGCGTTGGAAGTGGCGATTGCCGCTTCAATAACACCCATCCGCTTGCCGGCAATTGATGGCCGCGCGCCAGTGCCGACGCTGATGCCAACCGTTGGCGTGCGTTTGCCGAAGGGCGATGCGATTCACATTCTGTTGCTGGGCAGTGACCGGCGGCCCGGCGAGAGTTGGGCCACGCGATCCGACGCGGTGATGCTGGTGCGGATCGAGCCATCTACGCGGCGGGTGGCGCTGCTCTCGCTGCCGCGCGATCTGATCGTCGAGATTCCGGGGTACGAGTATGGCCGGATCAACAGCGCAACCGTCTACGGCGAGATGAATCCGGCCATCGGCGGGGCTGAACTCGCCCGGCGCACGGTGACGAATCTGCTCGGACTACCGATTGATCATATCGTGTGGGTTGATTTTACCGGCTTTACTGCAGCAGTTGACGCCATCGGCGGGATTGAGGTTGAGCTTGAGCAGGCGATCTATGATGCGGCCTACCCGACGATGGATTACGGGATTACGACGATCTACTTCCCAGCGGGGAAGCAGCGGCTTGACGGCGCACAGGCGTTGATCTTGAGCCGCACCCGCCACGCCGACAGTGCCTACGCCCGCGAAGCACGCCAGCAGATGATTGTGTTGGCGATTGCCCGCCGGATTCGCGAACACGATCCGGTGCGGCAGGTCGAGCTGGCCGCGCACGTGACCACCGCGCTGCGCCCGCACATCCGCACTGATCTGAGCGCCAATGAAATCTTGGGGTTGGCATGGTCGTTGCGCGATGTTGATCTCGACGCGATCGAGCGGTTTGCGTTAGGGCCAGATGGGGTATACGAGGGGTTGATTGAAGGAGACCCGTATGCGCTGACGCCGCTCCCCGGCGCGATTGCGGCGCTGGTGCGAGAGTTTGTGAACGGGAAGTAGATGCGCGGGATGATTCGGAATAGCCACGAAAAGACACAAAAGTGATCGAGCGTTGAACATCACTCCCGACCTTACTCCCGCCGAGAGGTGAGAGCAGGTGGACAGACCATCTGTCCGGAACCCGGCCCTCAAGGGCCGGGCTTGGATTACGAAGCCCGCGGCGCGGGCTGATACCCCCACCCTTTGCCCCTCCCCCGCTGAGGGAGGAGTGATGAGGAGCACAGCACGGGGCTTTATGGCATCGCATAGCGCTGCTGTCCGCCCCGCAACCCCGCTGGGGGAGGATTAGGGTAGCGGCAGATCCCTCGATCCCCCTTGTCATTGCGAGCCGCCAGCGGCGGCGAAGCAATCTCCCACTTCAGCGCGTAGCATGGCTCACGGATGGCATTCGCAAGGATGCCCCCACTCCAACCCTCCCCTGTTGGGGGAGGGAGCGATGGTGCTCGTAACCCTTGCCTTGCTCCCGCCGAGGGGTGAGAGCGAGGCCAAGAGGGTGAGGGGCTTATTCCTACACTGCGCCTGCCGAGACCCTTTGTCATTGCGAGGGCGCGCAGCGCACGAAGCAATCTCCTGCTTCGGTGAAACCCATACCTGAGGGGATGCAGTCCGTGCTCGCGGGGGATTGCTTCGCCACGCGAGAGCAGAGCGCGGCTCGCAATGACAGGCGGGGAGCGGGGCGCACCGCCCCCCCAGCCCTCCCGCTGAGGGAGGGAGCTATGTTGCTCGTACCCCTTGTCTTGCTGCTACTGACGCGGGAGCGGGGAGTGGAGAATTGGCTTTTTGGAATGCGGCAGTATGACTGCCGCATTCCGTAAGACTCAGGCGATATGGGTGCCGCCGCCGGCCAACGCATGGCTAATGCAGGCGGGAATCCGGGCATCGGCGAGAATGACGCGCTGCACCCCACCAGCCAACGCCTCTTGTGCGCCGAGCAGTTTCTTCTTCATCCGCCCAGCGGCATAATCCATATTGGCCTCGAGATCGGTGCGCGGGATGTGGGGAATCAGCGACGCCTCATCAGGGAAGTTGCGCAGCAGGCCGGGCACATTCGAGAGCAGGATCAGCGTCTGCGCGCCGAGCGCGGCGGCGGTAGCGGCAGCGGCGCGATCGCCATCGACATTGACCGCTTCGCCAGCGGTGGAACAGGCAATCGGCGCTACCACCGGCAGATAACCGGCATCGAGCAGCATGCGCAAGAGCGGCGTATTCACGCGCTCGATCGTCCCCGTCCAATCATCGCGCAAGATCATCTGGCGACCCTGCTCGATCACTCTAATGGTTGATTTCCGTTTGCCTTCCAGCAACCGGCCATCGAGACCGCTCAGTCCCAACGCCATCACCCCGCGCATCTGCAACCGTTCAACCAACTGTTTGTTGATCAGACCAGCAGTTGCCATCAGAAAGATTTCGAGCGTGCGCCGGTCGGTATAACGGCTGGTGTGGCCACCCGGCGAGGTAACAAACCGGGGTGGATGGCCGAGCGCTTCGGCCAAGCGATTGGTCTGATCCGAGCCGCCGTGAACGAGCACCAGCCGCTCGCCAGCTTGCCAGCGGGCCGCCACATCGTCACAGAGCGCGTCGTAGTCGTTACCGGCGCTGCCCCCCACCTTCACCACTAACATAGCAGCTTCCTCCTTATTGCCGCAGGCATCGCATAGAAAGCATAGCGCGGATACACCGCAGTACCGGATTTCTCAGCAATTTCTCTAACAACCATCGCCGCAGAAATGGTATGATGCGCGTATGCGATTGATAACTTGCCTTATTCTACTTCACTTCTTCATCCTAGCTGCGTGTGTACCCACACCGGTAGGAACGACGGAACGAGAGGGCGTTAGCGCGCCAACGGCGACACCGTTGCCGCTGCCTTCGCCTACCCAGCCGCCGTCGCCAACGGCGACACCGGCGCGAGTGGCGCAAGCCCTGCCGCCGCCGGTGAGTGATACGATAGCGGAAGCAGTGCCGACAGCGCCAACCGCGACCCCAAGCGCGCCGCCAACCCCAACGCCGCGCCCGCTCGGCACACCGCCGCGGGTTGGCATTCAGATTGGGCACTTGCGCCCGCACGAATTGCCTGAGGAACAGGCCCACTTGCGCACCTCGACGGGAGCACGCTGGAATGGGATCACGGAAGCGCAGGTGAACGAAGCGATTGCAGTGCGGGTGCGCGATCTGCTGGTCGCGGCGGGGGTGGAGGTGGATCTGCTGCCGGCCACCGTACCGCCGGCGTATGACGCCGATGCGTTCGTGGCGATCCATGCCGATGGATCCGTGGAAGGAGAGCGGGGATGGAAGGTCGCTACGCCGTGGCGGGCATCGGCGGCGAGCCGCGCGTTGATGGACGCAGTTGCCGCAACCTACGGCGTGATCACCGGCCTGCCAGAGGATCGGAACGGCGTCACCGTGAATATGCGCGGTTATTACGCCTTTAATTACCGCCGCCACAGCCACGCGATCGCCCGCACCACGCCGGCAATCATTGTCGAAACGGGATTCTTGACCAACGCTGCTGACCGCGAGATTATCGTGGCCCAGCCCGATCTAGCGGCGCGCGGGATTGCCGAAGGGATTCTGCGCTACCTCAACCAGCGCGATCCGAACGATGGCGCGGCGTTGTTGCCACCTGAATGGCCCATCCTCTATACCAGCGCCGAGACGGCAGTGCGGGCCGGGCCAGCCGAGACGGCGCGGCTGGTGGCGCGCGTACCGGCTGATAGCCGCGTCTTTGTCTTCAATCGCGAAGGTGATTGGTATGAGGCACTGGTACGGGCCGGCGATGCGCGGTACGTGGGGTGGATACAAGTCGATCAGACTCGCCCGGCGACGGCCAATGGCAACCCCATGCCGCCGCCTGCCGAACCACCGGCCACGAATCCGTAAAGGATGCGCGTTACCGCTGCACGATCGGCACATTCACCTGATACAAGGGGCGGGCAGCGACTGGCGTGAGCGGATCACCCAACAACAAGAAGGTGTACAGCGACTCACGCGACTCGCCGCTGGCGGCAAGATTGGCATAACCGGCAGCGACAAACTGGCCAAGCGGCGACCGTGGTTCAGCCGCCCACAGCGCCGTGACGAAACCGATTAACAACTGGCGATGGCCGTAAGCCACGCCAAACCCGCTCGAACTCCACGTAGCAATCGCGCCGCCGGCAGGGTTGAGCACCAACGCTTCATCGATCGTCGTGCCACGGAATGACGGATGCTGGAACGCGCCGGTGAGACAGGTCATACTCAGTACCATCGGCAGCGCCGGCGCGTTGCGCAGATCGGTCGCCGTATCCACATTCAGCAGAAACGGATCGGTCACCTCCACTTGGGTAAAGGCCCACTGAAACTGCAACCCATGCCCGGCATAGACGAGCAAGCCTGCACCTTGGTTGAAGGCGGCAAAGGCTTGCTCACGGGCCGCTACCGCAGCAGCCACCCGCCCAGCTGGCCCAGCCGGATCGTAATAGACGCGGGTGACGCTGGTTTGAGCCGGCTGGAGTGCAATTGCTTCATCGAGCAACGCAGCAAAATCGCCGGCAAGATCAGGGTTATCGGCCAGATAGACCGTATGGCGCTGCCACGCGCCCCTGCTCTGCTCATACGCAAACAATTTAGCGACCAGCGCGCGCAATTCGTCTATGGTCTTCACCGGCAAGCGCCCGATCCACAGATCAGGCTGGAAGAGGCTCTCAGTCAATGGATCTTCGCCATTCAGTTGGGCAAAACAGGTCTCGCAGGCCGTTTCGCCCAACCACGGATCGACCACGGCTAGATAGGGCGGGATCAGGCTTGGCCAGCCGTGACCAAGATAATTGCGCGGATCGGAACTGCCATCACCCACCAAGATGACCGCTTCCGGCGTAGTGAGCCATGTGGCCGTCGCATAACGCAAAAACTGGCGAATCGCGGTCGGATCCGGCTCACCGCCGCTCCAGCCGGCAAAGACATCTTCCACTGCCAGCGCAACCGGCGCCCACCCCTGCGCTTGCCGGCGGTTCAGCAACGGTTCGAGCTCCGGCAAGAAGGCGCGCGGTGCAATGTAGATAGCGCGAGCATTGCGCGGCGTGGCTACATCAACCGGCTGATGGCGGGCAACTGCCGGGGTGTGGAGCGCAGCGGTGCCAGTGACCAGATAGCGGCGCGGCGCCGGCGCGTCATCGGCAAAGGCTGAGCCACTGAAGGTCAGGCGCACCGGCTGCTGCGGATTGGTGATGTCGTAGACGGCTGCACCGGCAGCAGCGCCAGCCAACGGATAGGCGAAACGACCGGCTTGGCCCCGAAAGATCGCCCCCGGCGCGGAAAAGGTCGCTTGCGCTGGCGCGTCAAAGAGGACGCGATCAAGATAGACGCGATCGATCCCGGCCACCGGATCGAGAGTGAGGGTAATAGCGCTCGCCGGCGCCGGCAAGGTTACGGTGGCGCGATGCATGCCTGAACCGCTCCACGTGATGGTGGCACTCCAACCGCCAGCAGCCGCAAGGTGAAGCCGGTGGTTGCCACTATGCTTGACCAGTGTCGCTAATTCAAGCGTAACCGTCATTGGGCCGCTGGGGGCGAACGGCAAAGAAGCGGCCAGCGTCATGGTGGTGCTCACCGGTGAACCAGCCACCGCATCGAGCTGGCGGCTAAAGAAGCGATCGCCATCGAAACCGGCCAATGCCGGCTCGTAGATGGTTGGCGGATCGGACGGCCAGACACCGGCAACGCGAATGGCAGCCGGCTGATCGCCGGCTTGCGGCTGCGCAGCGCGCGTCGCCATGAGCGCGGTATCGGTTGGTTCGACCGTCAGCCAATAGCGGTCGGTCGCCGACCAGCGATCACCGGGGGGAGGGGCGTAGAAGCGGAGAGCTGTCACCGTTGCGCCACTCGTGACCGCCTCCAGTGGAAAGATCAGACCGGCCCGTTGGAGACGCAAGCGGTCAGGGGGCACCTCATTCAGATCAAGACCGAGCGCGCGCAAAGCATCGGCGCTCATCTGCTGGATGCCTTCAGCAGCGACATCAACCGTCCATGCATCGCGCGCAGCGAGCGGATCAGGCGCAGGCACGCTGGCGAGCTGAGCAGCAAAAGTGCTGCTAACCGGCGTCAGCGACGCGCCGGCGATAAAAGCCACGAGACTCAGGACCAAGCGCGGTTGGTCACTGGACAGATATTGAGGAGCAATCTCGTAGAGCGCCGAACGAATCCCGCGATGGAACCCTTCGCCGACCAAGCGGAGCGGCGCCGAAGGCGGAGCGGGCACAAACGCCGGCAATGGCAAGCGAAGTTCACCATCAACTTCCAGCGCCGGCAGTGATGGCGACGGCAACGGTTCAGCCAATGGCTGATCGCGCAACGCGCGGATGACCGGCGCTGCCGGCGCACCATCAGCTAGGTAGAGCAGAAACCGCTGCGGTTCGCGAGCACTGGTCAATTGCCAGCGCACCTCGACCCCGCCGGAAACAGGTTGCAACAGCAAGCCGGCACCCGGCTGCGCCAGCGTCACCGGCGCAGCCGAGGCAAGCAGAGTGGCCAAGGCAAGGAAGCAGAGCAGAAATCGCCGCATTCGATCCCAATTCCTATCGATACGAGCGCCGTTGCAACAACGCGCCCAAGCCAATGATAACCAGCGCCAACCCAATCAAGCTCAGGAACGGTCGAATCGGGTTGCCGGCGGTTTGCGGCAAAGACGATGGCAGTACACCGAGGGTCGCGCTACTGGTATTGTTATCAGCGGTAATCTCGCGATCGCTCGTGCGCACACTGGCGGTATTCACATTATTCGGCGCAACGAGCGGTGCAACCACTTGGGCTGTCACCTGTACGATAATCGTCTCGCCGGGAGCGAGCGATGGCGTAGTGACCGTTACCTGATTGCCGCTAGCACTAGCATTACCAGCCGTCGTCTTTACACCAAGCAAGCGTAATGATGACGGCAACGTATCGGTCAGGGTAACATCGGTTGCCGGCGCGCCACCGATATTCCCGATAGTCAGGGTATAGACCACTTGATCACCAATACGCGCCATTGCCGGCGATACTGACTTCGCAAGGGTCAAATCGGGCACCGGCGGCAGCAACGTTGTGCTACTGGTATTGTTGTCAGTGATAATCTCGGTCGTACCCGAGCGCGCCACCGCCACATTACGATTATCCGGCGGCAACGGTTCGGCCACCACTTTAGCGCGAATCGTAATAGTCACTACCTCACCCGGCGCCACTACCGGCACGACAACCGTCACGCGATTACCGGCGATTCGAGCAGCGCCACTGGAAGCACTCGCATCAATCAGGCGCAAAAAGGCCGGCAACGGATCATCGATCGTTACATCAACCGCAGGCACGCCACCAGCATTGCTGAGGGTCAATGTATACACGACTTGATCACCAACTTGCGCCACGGCAAGCGAAACCGACTTACTCAGCACTAGATCAGGGCGTGCACCGGGCGAGTCGGGCGGCACAGCCGGAGTAGGCGGATCCGTCGGTGGAATCATCGGTGTACTGGTTGGTGGACCCCCCGGCGTGGTCGTCGGCGTACTGGTTGGTGGACCCCCCGGCGTGGT
>NZ_DAOTWH010000166.1:0-9719 GCF_034435895.1 Chloroflexus sp. | reverse complement strand
CCCGCCACTAGCCAACACCGTCGCCGCCGCCAGCACCCGCAACCACGCGCCGCCGGCCAACCGCACCAACGCCCCCACCACCCGCTCGCTGGCGGTGAGCAGATCAACCGCCTGCGCTTGCTCGCACACCGTGATGCGTGGCATCGCCCGCACGCGCTCGATCAGCATCTGCGTCACTGCCCAGCCGGTAGCATCACCGACGTGAACGATGCGCCGGCGCGAATGGCCGCCTTCCAAGCCTAACGCAAACCGATCTGCATCACGCTCAAAGGGAACGCCGAGTTCGGCCAATTCCCGCATCAACGCTGGCGCTTCGTGGGCCAACACCGACACCGCCGCTACGTCACACAAACCGGCGCCGGCGGTCAAGGTATCGGCGACGTGAATCCCCGGCGAGTCGGACGGATCGAGCGCCGCGGCGATGCCGCCCTGCGCCCACGCCGAATTGCTTTCCGGCAACGAACCACGGGCCAACACCAAGACCTGCGCGCCACGCGCTGCGGCGGCCAACGCGGCGGTCAGGCCAGCCGCGCCGGCGCCAATGACCAAGACATCAACGCGCCGTTCGCGGGCCAGGGGTAGTGATTGTAAGGCACTCCGCGGAGCAGAGATAGATTGCATGGTGATTCCTCCGGCGACAATGCGGTGCTTGCCACGACTACAACGCCAACATCCGGTCAATCGCGACTCGCGCGCGCGCAGCAATCTCCGGCGGCACAGTGACGGGTTCGCGCAGATCGCGCAAACTATCGCGCACCTTCTCAAGCGTAATCAGCTTCATATAGCGACAACTGATCGACTCATCGACCGGCACGAACTGTTTGTCAGGATGGGCCTTGCGCATGCGGTGCAAGACGCCGATTTCGGTCGCCACCACAAACCGGCTGGCTGGCGAGCGATTGGCATGCGCGATCATGCCCTCAGTGGAAAGAATATAGGTGCCGCGACTATCAATCGCACCGCGGGCCAGATCATCCATCGCGCTGCTCACACAGCCGCATTCCGGGTGAATCAGAAACTCGGCATCAGGCATCGCCGCCCGCTTCTGCTCGATCATTGCCGGGCGAATCGCCGCGTGGACATGGCATTCGCCGGCCCAAATCTTGAGCGGACGGCCCGTCTTTTGGCGCAGGTAGCTACCGAGGAACATATCCGGCAAGAAGAGGATGGTCTGATCAGCCGGAATCGCATTGATCACCCGCTCGGCATTGCCCGACGTACAGCAATAGTCGCTCTCGGCCTTAACAGCGGCGCTAGTGTTGACGTAGCTCACCACCACCGCGCCGGGATTGGCCTCCTTCCACGCCCGCAACTGCTCGACCGTAATCGAATCGGCCAATGAACAACCGGCATTGGCATCGGGAATCAGCACCGTGCGCTGCGGGTTGAGAATGGCTGCCGTTTCAGCCATAAAGTAGACGCCGCAGACCACGATCACATCGGCATCGGTGCGCGCCGCAGCCTGCGCCATACCGAGCGAGTCGCCAACGTAATCGGCGATCTCCTGAATCTCACCGTATTCATAGTTGTGAGCCAAAATGATGGCGTTGCGCCGGCGGCGCAAGTCGTTAATCTCGGCTATCAATGCGGCAGCGGTTGCGCCGGTCGTTGCGTAGAGCTGGGCGACCATGGGCGTTCTCCAATTAGTGTTATTATTACACTTTTTGCAATTGCGATGAGTATACACCCCTCGCAAGATATTGTCAAGAGGTCACTAAAAAATTTTTTATCCATAAGGCCGGTTTACCCTCTTCTCATTTTGCAACCTTCGCTGCAAAATGAGAGCGCAGCGACATGCTAGAAAGCAGGCTGCGATCAATTCACGGCAACGGAGAACCAGCGGTATTGCCAACCAACGAGGAGACATCCTGCGGACGCAAAGGGATCGCTGCGGGCATCAGGGCAAGGTGTGGCATTGCTTTGACTGAACCTCACTGCGGTATGACGACGCCTGCGGGCACCATCATCCGATCCATTGTAACAAGACCGGAACCGCAACCGCGAAACAATCTTTGGCGTTGACTCGTTTACAGATATAGATGCAAACGCCTTACCGATCGCCGAGATCGAGCATGGAAGCAGTCATGACCGGTTCGCTGACAGCATGGCGTGATCTGATCGTCCATCTTGACAATCAGCAGATCGCCGAACTCACTACCATCGGAGATCTCGCGGCCCCCGTGCGCGCGCGCATTGGGCATGATCTGCGTACCCGGCTGGCAGCCCATGCCGCCTACATTCCAGCCCGTATTGTGCAGAGCCAACTCGCCGATCCGCAACCCGGACGCACCACCGGCGCGTTCTGGGAAGGATCGCTCCTTTTTGCTGATCTGTCCGGCTTCACGGCCCTCTCCGAACGGCTATCGGTACTTGGCCGGCAAGGTGCTGAAGAAGTGTCGGCAGTCGTCAACCGGTTATTCGGCGCGCTGTTGCACGAAGTCCAAGCGCGGAGCGGGGCACTGCTCAAGTTTGGCGGCGATGCGCTGACCGTCTTTTTCGATGCTGCCACGCTCGGCGATCAGCACGCGACTGCGGCATGTACGGCGGCCTTGGCGATGCAAGCGCGCATGGCTGAATTCGCCAATCTCGCAACCCGGGCCGGCACCTTTACGTTGCGGCTACGGGTTGGGGTACATGCCGGGCGCGTCTTTGCCGCCGAAGTCGGCGATCAGAGCCATATCGAACTGGTGGTGACCGGGCCGGAAGTGAACCGGGTGGCGCTCGCGCAAGAGATCGCCGCGCCGGGTGAGGTGGTGATTACCGGCCAAACCGCCCAACTCCTTGAACAGCCGCAGCTTGAGGTGTGCCGCGACGGCTTTTACCGTCTCCTCGAGCTGGCAGTAGCGCAGGCGACTATCGCACCGCCCCTACCGCTGCCACTCGACGGCCCCGATGATCTGGCGACCCTCAACCGCTTGGCCCGCCAATTGGCCGCCCTACAACCCTACCTCGTGCATCGCCTGCCCCGCCGCTTTCTTGACCCGGCTGCCGGCGAATTGGGTGAGTTTCGCCCGGTGACAGTGCTCTTTGCCAATGTCCACGATTTTTCCCGCCACCTTGCGGTGCTCGATTCTGATCCCAACCTAGCCGCCACCATCTTCAACGCCTACTACCGGCGCGCGCAGGCAGTCGTCCATCGCTACGACGGCATCATCAACAAAGTCGATATGTACACCCATGGCGACAAGTTGATGGCGTTGTTCGGGGCGCCGACAGCTCACGAAGATGATCCAACGCGGGCCGTGCGCTGCGCGCTTGAGTTACGCGAAGCATTACTTGACGCCAACGCCGAAATTGCCGCCTTGGCAGGCGCAGTCGCCCCGCCGCTGGCGCAGAAGATCGGCATCAATACCGGCACCGTCTTTGCCGGGCGGGTGGGTGGCGCAACCCGCTATGAATATACCGTTATGGGGCCGGCGGTCAATCTGGCGGCGCGCCTGATGGCGGCTGCGCCCGATGAAGCGATCTACCTCTCGCCCAGCACCCAGACCGCGGTCGCAGGCCAATTTGTGCTTGAGCCGGGAGCGCCGCTGCACCTCAAGGGCTTAAGCGCAGCGGTGACGCCGGCCAAAGTCGTCCAGATCGCGACAGTCGCAACTCGTCACAGTCTGGAACATCTGACCATCGCCCCTCTGATCGGGCGCGATGCTGAATTAGCACAGGTGCTGGCAGCGGCGCGGGCCGCATTACATGGGCAAGGCGCCACGATTGCCATCGTTGGCGAAGCCGGCGCCGGCAAATCTCGTTTAGTCGAGGAGGTGATCCAGCGCTTAGTCATCGCTTCTACCGAACACGATCATGTGACCGAGGATGTGCCATCGTTTACGATCCTGTTTGGCGATTGCCAAAGTTACGAGCAACGCACCGCCTACGCCGCAATTCGCGCGCCGCTGATGAATGCGTTAGGGCTAGACCTGCGCGCCACGCCGGCCCAATTAGCTACCGACACGATCGCCCGCGTTGAACGGCTCGTGCCGGATGCCAGCCGGTTTACGCCGCTGCTAGCCGATGCGCTCGGTTTGCCGCTGGCCGACACGCCGCTCACCGCCGGCTTATCGCCCCAACAACGGCACGACCGGCTGCAAGAGTTGATTGTCGAAATCTTTCTCGCCGCCACCACCCACGAGCCGGTCTTGTTGGTGCTCGAAGATTGCCATTGGGCCGACTCACCCTCGCTCGAAGTGCTCGAACGCCTGAGCAAAGCCGTCGCTAGACGGGCGCTGGCGTTGCTGCTGACCTACCGGCCCGAAATGGCGTCGCCCGCACCGTGGGAAACGCACCCCAACACTGTCCGGATCGAATTAAGCGAATTGCTGCCAAGCGACAGCCAAGCCTTGCTTGCAGCGCTCCTTGGCGGGCCGCCGCCCAACGACATCTTGCCGCTGCTTGAGCGCACCCAAGGCAATCCCTTCTTTATCGAAGAGTTGGTGCGCGCGTTAGTGCGTGACCGCTTACTGGTGCGCAATGAAGAAAGCGGCGCATGGCAACTGACGCAACCAATCGAGAAGATCGAGCTGCCGCGCAGCATCGAAGGTCTGTTAATCGCCCGGCTCGACCGGCTCGACGAAGCATGCCAAGAGCTGGTGCAGGTCGCTTCCGTGATTGGGCGCCGCTTTCTGCACCCGGTGGTGGAAGGCATCTACTCGAACCCGCCCGCGCTCGACGAGAGCATCCAGCACCTGATCGAAGGCGAATTGATCCAAGCCGACCAGCAAGAGCGGATTCTAGCCTACATCTTTCGCCACGCGCTGCTGCGGGATGTGGCCTACGAAGGCATCCTCTACGCTCGCCGCCGCGCGTTGCACGCGCGCGTCGCCCGCCGGATCGAAGCGATCGCAGCCAATCAGCTCGAGGAGCATTACGCCGTGCTGGCATGGCACTTTCTGCAAGCCGAGGAGTGGCTGCCCGCGTTTCGTTACCACGTGCAGGCCGCCGAGCAAGCCCGCCGGCGCTTCGCCAACCGCGACGCGCTCGCCCTCTACACTACTGCGCTCAACATCGCTCCACGGCTAACGACGGTCTTGCCGCCGGCCCAACTGATCGATCAAGTGGACGCAATCCACGAAGCGATCGGTGAATTGCATCTGGTCTTGGGTGAGTACGATCAAGCGGAACACCATTTCCACGAGGCGCTGCAGCTCAGCTTACCGGTAGGCGACGAACCGGTCAGTGAACGCTGGTTGCGGATGCACCGCATGCTCGCCACGGTCGAAGAGCGGCGTTCGCGCTATCAAGCGGCCTTCGACCGGCTGACCGCGGGGATGGCCCACACCCATCGCGGCATCCCGGCGGAAACGGCGCGCTGCTACATTTTAGGCGCCGGTATCGCGTACCGTACCGGCGATTACACCCACGCAATGGAATGGGCACGGATCGGGTACACCTTGGCGGCGCAAACTGGGAATGCTACTGATCAAGCCCGCGCCCTCAAGATTATCGGAAACATTGCCGGCTATCAAGGCGACCGCACCCAAGCCATCGATACGCTCAACCAAGCGCGCACCCTCTATGAACAGGCAAATATGCTGGCCGGCTTGTGCGATGTGCTCAACGACCTCGGCCGGGTCTACACTCAAGCCGGGAGGTGGGCCGAGACAATCGCCGTCTTTGAACAATCCATGGCGATTTCGGAAAATATCGGCGATGTGCTGGCCACTGCCCGCACCGCAAACAATCTGGCCGTCGTGCTGGTAGGGCGGAACCAGCTTGACCGGGCCGGTGCGTTGTACCAGCGGGCTAGTGAACTCTTTGCCCGGCTTGGGTCGCGGCTTGGCGTGGCCGTGACCAGCTACAACCGCGGCGAAGTGCTGCTCAATCAAGGGCGCGCCGCTGAGGCGCTCGCCCTCTTTGAGGCTGCCATCGCTGATTTGGAAGCAATCAATGCCCGCAGTTTCCTGCCCGAAGCATTGCGGTTAGCCGCGCTGGCGGCATTGGCCTTAGGCGATCGCGAACGGTCCCGTACCGATGCCAATCGTTCATTGGCTATTGCCGAAGAGCTTGGCCAGACCGACGACTCGGCGATCGCCAATCGGGTGCTCGGCGAGATCGCGTTGGCATCCGGCGATCTTGATGTTGCAGAGGATCTCTTCACCCGCAGCAGCTCCACCTTGGCCCAACTTGACAATCGCTACGAGTTGGGGAAAGTCCGCTACCAACAGGCCCGGCTAGCTCTGGCTCGCCACGACTTTGCCGCAGCAGCGGTTGCTCGCACGGAAGCGATCGCCATTTTTACCGAACTCGATGCCCAGCGCGATCTGGCGCTTGCAGCGGCGTTGCCGGCGTGAACATCGTGGTTCTTCATTCGGAAGGAGTATCGCTATGCGCCGCCTCCTGCTCATGCTGACACTGGTGAATCTCGTATTGGCGCCACTGGCATTGACACCACACCCAACCCCCGCCACTGCCGCCGAGGCTGAACCAATCGATGCCACCAGCACTACGAGCATTACCGAATTATCACCCATCAATGAGATTGAGCCGAACAACCGCATCTTGCCACCCGGCACAAATGCACAGCCAATCGCAGTAGGCCGCACCGATAGCTGGCGGCAGCCGATCAGTGGCGTGGTTTCGTCATCGAGCGACATTGACTACTTCGCATTCACGATCGACGCCCCCGGTTCATTGATCACCATTGAGCTCACCAACCTCGGCGCCGACTACGATCTGGTCTTTGGCGGCGGGGTTGACCCAGTGACCGGCGTCGGCGGCGCCACCGAAACCTTCGAGTTTGACAATGGCGAACGCGGCTTGGAGGATGTGACCCAGATCGGCGGCCAGATTACCTCCATCGGCGGCCAGATTACCTCTATCAGCATCAACCCCGGCACCCGCGACGAACGGATCGAGACGATTGTGTGGCAACCGGGCTTGTACTTCGTCGCCGTCGCTCCCTCGAGCGCCGGCCAGACTAGCTCGCTTCCATACCGGCTGGTTGTCACACTCCAGCGCAGCACACTCCAATCGCTCGGCCCGGCCCCGCATGTCGAGTTTTACACCGACCAGCCTGATCCCGCCGTTACCACCCTCTACATCATCAACTCAGGCCGCATGGAGGAGGTATATCCGAGCGATCTTACAAGCATCAATATCATTTCCATCACCCTGCAACAATCATATTCGCTCACCCAGACCCTTATGATGGGTGTCAGCGAACAACCGCTGATCCAAGAAAAAGGCGCCGTGATCGATCTGGCCAATCTTGAGGTGATCACCGGCAGCGAGGCAACACCTTTTGGCCAATTGCTGACCGAATGGTCGCAACCGGTCAATCAACGCAACCCACTGCACGCCAACTATATCGCCAGCATCATTGACCACGTGATCGAAGCGGCGATTGATCCCGCCAACAATGGCCGTTCGAGTGACGTGCGCGTACAATACCGGATCAGAGCGAACAATAATTTCAATCTCGGCGATGAAACGAATCCAATCACACCATACCCCAATGTGCGCCATATTGTGCTGGTCGGCAGTGACGAGATCATCCCCTTCTTCCGGCTGCCCGACCTCACGACGATCGCAAACGAAGCCGATTATCTCGAATATCTGAAGACGATCGATACTCGCAGCAACGGCGCTAGTCTCATCTCGCCCGACAACCCGCTCGGTGCGGCGCTGCGCAACCGCATGATGTTGAGCGACGATCCGTATGGCACCGATCAGCCCTACCGGTTCTACGGTTTCCCACTGTTTGTGCCCCAGCTAGCCGTGGGACGGCTCGTCGAACAACCGGCAGAGATCGCCGATTTCTTGCGCCGCAACCGGCCCGGATGGTATGAAGACAACATACTGCTGACTGGGCAAGCATACAACCCACGCAGCGCTTCGATCACCGGCTACGACTTCTTAATCGACGGCGCCAACGCCATCACGCGCACTCTGACCCAAGCGACATCGATCAGTGTCACCAAACGCACCATCATCAACAACACATGGGATCGCAGCGACTTCGAGAACAATTGGCTCGAACAGCCACTTAATGCGACCGGCTTCTTCACCACGCCACTAGAGGTCTTTTCCCACACCAACACCCTGCTTAGCTCGCTCAACGCCCACTTCGACCACTGGCAGCTCATCCCTGCCGCCGAGCCTGCCGCCGCGCTTGCTGCCGGGCCCGGCAGCGATCCCAACTTCCCCGCCGATCGCATTTTGACCACAGGCTATGGGGAAGTCATAGAGGTGTGCGACTTCTACCCAATGATGTGCCCCGGTTTCTTCTACAACACCATCTACTATTCGGTTGGTTGTCACAGCGGGTACAGTGTGCCCACCAACGCGATCATCCAAGCGCGCAATTTACCGAGCAGCTATTACGCCGCCGACTTCGCCCAAGCCTTCAACCGCCACGCCGGCAACTGGATCGGCAACACCGGCTATGGCTATGGCACCCTCGACGGGGTGGATTATAGCGAGCGGTTATCGGCATTGCTAACCCAAGAACTAGTGCGCAACGAAACCCGGCCTGATCTGGATGCACCCGATGGGTTCACCTACGTTGGGCGCAGCATCGGCGAGGCGCTAGTCAACGCGAAGCTCCGCTATCTGCGCACGTCAATCGGTCTCAACGCCTACGACTACAAAGTGTTAGCGATCACGACGCTGTACGGCCTGCCGTGGAAGCGGGTCTTGGTTGACAACCCGCTGACCGCGCCGGTCGAAGACCTCAATGCTGAGCTGCCGGCAGGCGATCGCACAGCGCCAACGCCGATTGCCGGCAGCCAGTTAACGCGCACGATTACGTTCACCATCAATTATGACACCAATTACCTGAAACCAACCCGCACCGGCAGCGTTGTCCAGCTCAATGCGAGTAACTTCACGATCAGCGATACGTTCTTGCTTGCTAACACTTTCAACGTCACTCCAACTGTCACCGTCTTTAACAACAATCTGATCGGCATGCCGGGATTGCCCGCCTTCACTTATGATATTACCGCCCTATCGGGGAGCGATGACAATGGCAACCCCACGCCGTTGGTCGTGCGCGATGTCATCTTCATGGGCGGGCGATACAACACGGTCGAGAATTTCAACCCCACTGTCACCCAAATCGTGACCGAAACCTTCGAGCCGTTGATTACGACGACGATCGAACCTGACTTCAGCGTCGGGATCGGGGTGTGGGTGCCTGACCGTTTCTTTGGCCACAGCACGACTGGAAGCGACGCCGATCAACGCGACACTCTGATTAGCACGGCTGCCCAATTCCGCGCTACCAACGGCGTCACCGGCACTCTGCGCACCTACACCCAGCTTGTCTACCAGATCGTCTACACCGATCCGGCAGCAAGCGGCGCTAGCACTGCTCTCGCCGATGAGAACCCGCCCGTGATCGAACAAGTGCGCATCGCTGGGCAAGATGCCGGGTTGCAGAGCATTTCGACGTCGATTGAGGTGATCGTGAGCGATCCTGATCACCCTGCCAACCCGCAGGTGAACGTGACCGGTGTCTACCTCGCTGCCGACAACATCACGTGGACGCCGCTGAGCTTTACGAAAGACGCGCAGAATCCGCGGCGTTGGCTGGCAAGCGTACCACGCAACTGGCCTGATGTGCGGATCATCATCACTGCCATCGACAATGCCGGCAATACGGCCATGTACACTGCGAAAGGCGCGTTTGTGCCACCGACATATCGGGTGATAGTGCCGGTGATCTTGAGGTAAGCAGACTACGCCCGACCAGCAGCCCGCAGAGCGGGCTGCTGACCCTCACC
>NZ_DAOTWH010000165.1:0-7583 GCF_034435895.1 Chloroflexus sp. | reverse complement strand
AGCGGCAGGTGTGCCGCTGGTGCCCGGCGTGCTTGAGCCGGTGGCCGATGCGGCTGAAGTGAAGCGGTTGGGGAAGGAGTTTGGCTACCCGATCGCGATTAAGGCGGTTGGCGGCGGTGGCGGGCGCGGCTTGCGGGGGGTGCGCTCGCCGGAAGAGGTGGAGGAGGCGTTTGCTGCGGCCCGGCGCGAAGCCGAGGTCGCCTTCAAGAACGGCGAACTTTATGTCGAGAAGTATCTCGATGACCCGCGCCACATCGAGATACAGGTGCTGGCCGATGGCTACGGCAATGCAGTGGCGCTCGGCGAGCGTGACTGTTCGGTGCAGCGCCGCCACCAAAAACTGATCGAGGAGTGCCCTTCGCCGGCTCTGACCCCTGAGCTGCGCGCCGAGATGGGGGCAGCGGCGGTGCGTCTGGCCAAAGCGGTCGGTTATGTTAGCGCCGGGACGCTTGAATTTCTCTATCAAGATGGGCGGTACTACTTCCTTGAGATGAACACCCGCATTCAGGTCGAGCACACGGTGACCGAGATGGTCTACGGCGTCGATCTGGTAGCGGCCCAAATCAGGATCGCCCAAGGCGAGAAGCTGTGGTTGAAGCAGGAAGACCTCGTGCCGCGCGGCCACGCGATTGAATGCCGGATCAACGCCGAAAACCCGCTGCACAATTTCCGCCCGGCGTTGGGTGCGATCGGCGAGTACCGCGAGCCGGTGGGGTTGGGGGTGCGAGTGGATAGCGGAGTGCGGGCCAATTACACCGTGCCCTCGCACTACGATTCGCTGCTGGCAAAGCTGATTACGTGGGGGGCCGACCGCAACGAGGCGATTGCGCGTATGCGGCGGGCGCTGGCCGAGTATTGCATCGAAGGCGTCACCACGATCATCCCCTTCCACCGTGCCGCTCTCGAACACCCGGTCTTCGTGGCCGGTGCGGCGACCATCAACTTCATTCCGCGCCACCCAGAGCTGCTCACCCGCACTGCCGAGCTGATGCCGCCGGCGGCAACGCCTACCCCGGCAGAGCCGGCCCCCGAACCGCGCCGGTTTACGGTGGAGGTGAACGGGCGGCGGTTTGGGGTGGCGGTGTTTGGCGATGGTATGAGCCTTGTTCCGCCCCAGCCGGCGGCGGTGCGCAGTCCTACGCCGCGCCGCGTGGCGCCGAAAAAGGCGGCGCTGGCCGCGCCGGTTGATGGCGTGATCAGCCCCATCCAAGGCCGGGTGGTGGCAGTGCGGGTGGCCCACGGCCAGCAGGTTGAAGCTGGTCAAGTGTTGTTTATCGTGGAAGCGATGAAGATGGAGAACGAGATCACCGCCCCGCACAGCGGCACGATCGGCGAAGTGCGGGTCGAAGTCGGCGCGACGGTCGAAGCCGGCGCCGTGTTAGCGACCTACCAAACCACCGCGTAATAGACCTCGTAGAGCCGCACGGCCTGCGGCTCCAAATATATCAACGTGATCTGGAGTACCCCATCGCGCCGCATGGTCGTGCGGCGCGCGTGTATTAACGTCAAGCGGATTATCCCCCTAGAGCCGCACAGCTGTGCGGCTCCAATATAGATCAACGCAATCTGGATCAGCCCATCGCGCCGCGCGGCGCGATGATTTTTTTGGTATCATCACGTCAGGATCAGCGCGATCATCCCCAATACAGGAGGACCCATGTCCGAACGGCCATGGATCGAATTGTTTCCCGGCGTATTCCGGCGGCGCATTGCCTTGACCGAGCGGATGTACCAGATGGAAGTGCGGCTGGCCGAGGGTAGTCATGTGCCGTTGCACAGCCATCCCGAAGATCAGGTAGCGTATGTCGTGAGAGGACGCTTGCGCTTTCAACTTGGCGACGAGCTGATCGAAGCCGTTGCCGGCAGTTCGGTCGCCATTCCCGGTGGTACGCCGCATGCAGTCTGGACGCTGGAAGAGACAGTGGCGATCGATACCTTTAGCCCGCCACGGGCCGACTATCTGGCAGCCGATGGTGATCGGTGAGGTGATGGTTGCGCATTAATGCGCGCCAAACCACTTTGACAGCAGCGCCAATAATCCGCACACCCGTTCGCGCAGCTCGTCGCGCACGGCGACAAATGCGGCGTAGCGTTGATCATCGTCACCGGTCACCGCCGCCGGGTCAGCGATGCTCCAGTGAATCTGGCGAGCGGCGGCGGGCCAAACCGGGCACTCTTCGCGGGCAATGTCGCACACGGTGACGATGACCTGCGGTTGTTGATCGAGGATCGCCTCAATCGGTTTGGCAGCCTGCTGATCAATCGGCACGCCAGCCGCCACCATCACGGCGATGGCCAGCGGGTGGATCGGTTGCGGTTGGGTGCCGGCGCTCACTGCCCGCACCTGCCCGCCGCTCAACGCGCGCAGCCAGCCTTCGGCCATCTGCGAGCGGGCACTGTTGGCGCGGCACAAGAATGCGACCGTGATATGCGGCAACGGCGGCGGGGTTGGTTCCGGCAGGGCCAATTCGTGGCCAACTTGCGCAAGCAATGCCCCTAGTGCGGCGAGGTGCAAGCTGTAGTAGATCACCCTGCCATCAGCGTCGCTGCGGTGGGCGTTGACTAACCCGGCTTGCCGCAGCGTATTCAGGTGGTACGAAACCAGATTTTGGGCCAACCCAGTTGCCGCCGTCAACTCAGCGACTTGCCGGTCGCTGTCGCGCAGGACGGTGATGAGTTTCCAGCGGGTTTCGTCGGCCAACAGGCGCAACCCGTTCAACGCTGATGCTGGTTGTAGTTCGGTCATAGTCGTGCAGCCGGCAAGCGGAATGAATGTAGCCGGTATGGTACCAGAGACCGCTCGTATCGGCAAGGATTACTGCGTTGCAACCAATGCTCCCGCTCGCGGCTGAATATCCGCTCTGGGCGGAAATGCCCAGCTCACCGCTCACCGCTCACCTGCCGCCGCCGGTGATCCGTGATCCGGCGCAGCCGTTAGTGAGCATTGTCGTGCCATCGCTGAATCAAGGGCGCTACATTGGCGATACGCTGCGCAGCATTTTGGCGCAAGAATATCCCAATCTGGAAGTGTGGGTGATCGACGGCGGCAGCAGTGATGAGACGCCAGCGGTGTTGCGCGCGTTTGCCGGCGACACGCGGGTGCAGGTGGTGGTGGGCAAAGATGCCGGCCAAGCTGATGCGATTAACCGGGGTTGGGCGCGGGCGCGCGGATCGGTGTTGGCACGGCTCAATAGCGATGACACCTACCTGCCGGGGGCGATTGCCACGCAGGTGGCGGCGTTGCAAACCCATCCGGCGGCGGTTGCCGTCTACGCCGACGCGCTCTACGCCGATGCGCAGGGCCAGCCGTTGCGCACTATCGCGGCCCGTCCGTACCATCCGCTCGCCCTGCTGCGCTTGCTCATCCCCATCCAGCCGACGGTCTTTATCCGCCGGACAGCGGTTGGGCTAGCCGGCCCGCTCGATCTGCGCATGCGCTACGCGCTCGATATCGCGTATTGGCTGCGGTTGGCCCAACTTGGCCCGTTTCAACCCACGTCCGCCGTGGTGGCGACCTATCGGCTGCACGCCGCCTCGAAGACGGTGGCGCAGTTTGCCGGTTTTTACCGCGAATGGTTGCAAATCGCCGAACAGAGTTTTACCGTGATGCCAGAGCTGTCGCCGGCGCGGCGCGAGGTGTTGGCCGATATTTACGCGGCAATGGCCAACCTCGAAGCGCGTAACGGTTCGTTGCGCGCGGCGCTGCGTTACGCAGCATTCACGTTGACGCTGGCCGGCTGGCGGCCCCGCTTGGCCAAGACGCCGCTGGTGTTGCTGGATCGCGTGCTCGGCAGCGATCTCGCCGAGCGGGCCGGTAGTTGGTGGGGCCAGCAAACACGCGGGTAGTCATGGGTTTACCGCGAGAACGCGGAGGGCGTAAGTAGTTACGTCCTCCTCTGCGCCCCCTGCGGTAAAACCTCTTCTGCTTCCTCTGCGGTTCATGATCCGCTTACGGGCGCAAGAGCCGGCGTCCGGCGAGCACCGCGCCGGCGGCGAGCGCCCCTGCTCCCAACACTAGCGGCCCCCAGCGGCGCTGTTTGGTGTCGGCCAGCACCACACGGGCCGTGTTATAGCCGCTCGCGCCAAAGACGCCACCGCCGGGGTGGGTGCTAGCCCCGGTTAGGTAAAGACCGCGGATCGGCGCGCGGTAGCCGGCGAGTTCCGGCAGCGGGCGGAAGAAGAACATCTGATCAAAGCTCATCTCGACGTGCATCACGTTCCCGCGCAGCAGCCCGATCCGCCGCTCAAGGTCGAGCGGGCTTTGGATAAAGCGGTCGATAATCTTACCGCGCATATTGGGCGCGTAGCGGTAGAGCACTTCGAGGATCGAGTCGGCGACCGATTCGCGGATATCATCCCACTGGCGGCCATCGCTGAGCTTGTAGGGAAAGTATTGCGACCACACAAAGACCGTGTGCTTGCCGGGAGGGGCGACATCGGGATCGATGGCCGAGAAGGTCATTGCGATCACCGCCGGATTGCGGCTCGGTTCGCCGCGTAGATAGTCTTCGTAAGCCCGGCGCACATAGTTCATGCTGGGGCTAAGCAACTGCAAGCCGTGATGGCTCTCGTGCGGGCGACCATAGCTGCGGGCAGCGGTGTAGTCGGGCAATTCCTCAGCGGCGCAACGCACCGTCATCCCAAAGCCGTTGCCGATGCGGATATGGTTGAGCCGGCGCACCAGATCGGCGCTGAGGTGTTCGGGGCCGACCAATTGCAGGAAGGTGGTCAGCACATGCGCATTCGAGACCACGATCGGAGCCGAGTAGCGCTGGCCGTCGGCGGTCTCGACCCCTTGCACTCGCCCGTTTTGGACAATGATCCGGCGCACGGGCGCATCGAGCACGACCTCGCCACCCATCGCCTTGAGCGAGCGAGCCATGGCTTGCGTCAACATGCCTGATCCGCCGCGCGGGTGTTTGGCCCCGCTGTAGTGCAGCATCGCATGCCAGCCGAAAAAGTCGCCGGCGCCGATCTCGTCCGGCGGCGGGCCGCTCTGCGCGGCCAGCCACGTCATCGCCGCCCGCATCGCCTCGCTCTCAAAGGTCTCTTCAATCAACTGGGCATAGCTGGTGAAGAGGCGGCGGGTCACTTCCAGCACTTGCTGCTCGGCCTTAGGCAAGCGCGGAATGCTCGATGCCACCTTGCCGAACAGGCGCGTTACCGAGGGCGGATTGAGGAAGACATCGAACACCGCCTCGTTCAGCGGCGTCCAAAAGTCAAGGAAGCGCCGGTAGGCTTCGGCGTCTCGCGGGCTAACGGTAGCGATGCTCTGGCACGTGCGCTCGACATCGCGGTAGAAATAGATCGCGCCGCTCCCGTCGGGCAGGGGGTAGAAAGCGTACGGATCCATGTCGATGTACTCGAGGCCGTGCCGCTCGAGTTCGAGGTCGCGCACGATCGGGGTCAGATGGATCATGATGTGGGCCGACGAGCCGACATCGATCTTGTAGCCGGGGATGACCTCTTCGGTGCAGACGGCACCACCGACGATGGGTCGCCGTTCGAGCACGAGCACACGCTTCCCCGCTTTGGCGAGATAGCCGGCGCAGGTGAGGCCGTTGTGGCCTCCGCCGACGACGATCACGTCGTAATCGGTTGCTGATGGCATGTGACTACTATCCTCTGGTCTAAAACAGTGTTCACCTCACATTATAGAGTATACCTCTATATCGATGTGCAGGAGGTACATAATTATTACCAAGTTTCCATCAGGAACAATCTTTCCTGAAGCTTGAACGATTGACAGAGCAATAAACAAACTTATAAAGAGGTGATTTTAGTTTTGGTGCGGTAAAAAAAGAAAAATATAACCATAAAATTCACAAATAAGACAGTAGTTGTAAGAATATTTTCAATGCCGCTCGGCATGCGTAGGAGTGAAAGCAAGATTTCGGCTCTCGCCATCCACAAAACCGAAAGAAACATCAAAACCGAAATAATAATCTTGCCATATTGGGACACATTCCAGACATTGATTTTCAAACCAAAGAATAACACAAAGAAAGAGATAATCCATATAACGGCATCGTACTCACGATGATAGAATGAAAGTAATGTATGAAGGTTAAACAGAGCTAAAACATTCATATCTAGTAATTGTCTCTGTTCTTCAAGCAAGTTAAATGATCGGATCTGCGTCCAATAATGAACAACCAAGAGCATGGGAATGGTAATTCCGATCGTTAAAATTATTACTATAATATTATTTTTCACAAAATAACTAGCGAGATGTATGCCAGATTGTGAAATATGGGCGGCGATCATAGTCAAATATTCAATAATAATAACAAAAGGAGATGTATTTGTCAACCAAGCCAATACAAAAGCGCTCAAAATTTGCACCAAAGCCGCGATACTAATAAGCGAATATTTTCGCTTAAACCAGAGAAATAAAATTACAGGCAAAGACAATGAATATTTAGACAAAGCGATTCCAAGCGCAATTCCAGCAACAAAAACATTGCGCTCAGCAAATAAAACGGCTAGAAACATGAGAAGACTGACAATAAGAGTAGTTTGCCCTGTATGAAGTGCTGACTTAGTGGAAAACAGTGACAGAAACAATAAGATTGATAAAAGATAATGAATTATACTGGGTTTATTTGTAAATAATTTTACTATCACAATAGCGTTCAAGATCGCAAATAGAGTATTCAAAAGAAACCAAATCCAAACGGCATGGTGCCACGAAAAAAAAGCAAAGATGGTCAGTAACAATACTATTGGTGCAGTGTTGGCAGGGACGCGCATCAAATCGGGTTGCGCCACCGGTTCATGGCTAACAAGGTTGCCGTCGATATACGTTATAGGAAGCTGCAGCGAGATCCCATGAATGGCTGCGAAATAAGGGTCAGTACCTTGACGTACAAAATGGCCAGCATACCAATATGAGTGAAAATCAACGCCGAAGAAGGCTGATCTTACAAAAGTATATGCGTCTACAGAAAAAGTAATAATGGCGTATACAAAAAATAGGCTATAGAGAATGTTGTTTTTTAAGATGTTCATGATATTTTACTTGACCATTTAATCGCAGAAATTGATATTATGCAGTATTTGCCTAGCGCAGCCTTTGCTTAGCAGTAATGATTGTTTTGAGCCAAATGACACATAACGACAATAGTTTTTTATTTGATATACAATATTATTTCACATGGTAAATAACCACCTCATCTTGTGTAAAAACCGGATCACCCACCTGCGCCAGCGCCGCCAGCCGTTCGGCAGGGTAACGCTCGCGTTCGAGCGCGCCGACATAGATGTAATCAATGCCGTACTGGTCAATGAGCGAGCGGATGCGGGCCGGATCACCGCTGCGGTAGATGGCGTCAACAGCGAGGCAACGCGGGCCGAGTTCGGCCAGCGCCGCCGGATCGCCGCCGCGCCATTGCATTTCGTGGCCCACCCAACCCAACACGGTGGCATGCCCGCTGGCCGCAGCCACCCCGCCAAAGCCTTGCCAGTTGTACGAGCCGCCGCAACGCGGTGGTTCGCTGCCGGCGGCGACTGCGGCGTCGTTCTCTACTGCCGCCGCTTCGAGCACGACGCTGCCCGCTGGTACGTTGTGACGCAGCCACGCC
>NZ_DAOTWH010000164.1:0-65126 GCF_034435895.1 Chloroflexus sp. | reverse complement strand
GTCAACGGTGGCTTGCTCGTGGGTGCGGCGCGCCTGTTGCTGCGCTTCCAGTTCGCAGGCCGCCGCGCGGGCGGCTTGGGCAGCGGCGAGTTCGGCCTGCCATTGTGCAGCTTTGGCGAGCTGCTCTGCCAACCGGCGCTGATCTTGCTGGTAGCGGGTCAATTCGGCGTGGAGCGCCGTGGTGCGTTGATCTAGCTGATTGCGGAGGATGGTTTGGCGCGTGGCCAGATCGCGGATCTGGTTGAGGTGTTGCTCAAGCTCGGTGCGCTGGGCCTGTGCTCGCACCAATTGCGCATGCAGCGGCGCCAGTTCGCGCAAGCGTTGCTGCAACTGCTCTTCTTGGGTGCGCAACTCGGCCAAGCGGGCCACATCAGCGCACAAGCGGTCACGGGTCTGTTCGGCCCGTCCCAACTCCTCTTTCAAGCGGTCGCGTTCGGCCCGCCACGCTTCGCGCAACTCGTTTTTGCGCGCTGTCAGCTCATCGAAGCGGGTGCGCAACTCCTCTAGCCGGTCAAGTTCGGCGCGCGCGGCGGCCAATTCAGCCAACCCCTGCTCGATCACGGGCCGTTTGGCGATCACCTGCTCGGCGTGCGCAATCCGCTGGCTGAGTTCGGCCAAATCGCGCTCGTGGCGCTGAATCTCGCCGGCCAGCGCGGAAAGCCGGTTTTGCAGCTCGCGGTGGCGCTGGGCCAGCGCCTCTAGCTCGCGCAGGCGGGTGAAAGCAGTGGTGTAGGCGGTTTCCAGCGCAGCGCGGGTGGCTTGCAACTGCTCGCGCCGCTGGCTGGCGTCGGCAACCGCCTGTTGCCAGAACGGGACTTTCGCGGCAATCGGTTGGAGCGACTCAAGCTGGCCGCGTACCTTAATGGTCTCGGCCTCAAGGCTGCGCACCCGTTCGCGCGCGCGCTGTTCGAGTGCGGCGTATTCGGCTAGATCGAGAATCTCGGCCAATACCTCTTTGCGTTCCGCCGCCGTCGTGCTGGTAAACTCATCGGCCCGGCCTTGCAAGAGGAACGAGGCGTTGATGAAGGTGCGGTACGACATGCGCAGCAGGTCGTTGATTTTGGCCTGCGTCTCGCGGATGGTGTTTTCGCCGATCGGTCGCCAAGCCGCGCCGTCGAAACTCTGCACATCGAGCCATGTCTTGCCGGAACTAGTCCCTTTGCCGGTGCTGCGCCCGCGTTGGCGCTGGCGAATCACGCGATATTTCCGGCCATCCAGCGCAAATACCAGCTCGACCATCATTTCGGTCTCGCCTTGCGCGATCAACTCATCGTCGGCGCTGCGCGCTTCCCCCCACAAGGCCCATGTGATCGCATCGAGCAAGGTTGATTTGCCGGCCCCATTCTCGCCCGACAAACAGAGTACATGCAAGCCGTCAAGATCGAGTCGGAGCGGCGCGCCGTCGTCATCGGCGCGGTAGCACATAAAGTTGCGTAAGGCAAGCTGGAGTGGAATCATAGGGTTCGATGAATGTCACGATGGGCAGCGGAGCGTGATGAAGCCCTCAGCGGAATGTGCGCTGCTCTTGGATCATTTCCGGTTCGACGCCGAGGGCTTCGGCGATGCGGCGAATGCCGCGATCGTTGAAACTGACCAAGTAGAACGGCGCCAGCGGCAAGCGTTCGCCCGAACGCAACGCCACCAGCAAGCGATACTGGGCGCGGCGCAACACACGCACCTCAAGCCCTTTGACATCGGCCAGCGGGCGTTCTTGGCGGGCGCGGCCCAGCAAGCCATACGAGGTGACGGTAAGCTTGCCGTTGCGATGGTCGATCCGGCAAATGCCGAGCTGGCCGCCGGTGATGAGCGTAAACAGCATCAGACCGGCCAGCAGCGTAATCGACACCACTTCGCCGGTGGTTATGGTCTGCGCGCCGGTCAGGAATGGCTGCGCGATCGTGCCAACGCCATAGATCACCACGGCGGCGAAACTCCACGTCAGCCATGGGATGAAGCGCACGGTGAGCTGATCAGGACTGCGATGAGCGAGTTGCCACGTCATAGAAACACCACAAGCTGTATGCGAACCGCTACCATTATACCAATATCTGTGATTGACCGGCCTGCCGGCGAGTGCTACCATTAGCGCTGTGCGCGGCGCATCCGGCAACAGAAAAGGATACAGACGGTATGGAAGCCATCTTCTCGGTCGAGAATCTGCTGGCGCTGGTGACATTAACAGTGATGGAGATTGTGTTAGGGATTGACAACATCATCTTCATCAGCATTTTGGCCGGCAAGCTGCCCCCAGCGCAGCAGCGTCCGGCGCGGCAGATTGGGCTGAGCCTCGCGCTGATCACCCGCCTCTTGCTGCTCTTGTCGATCAGTTGGATCGCTAGTCTCACCCAGCCGCTCTTCGAGCTAGGGCCGTGGCATGTCACCGGTCGCAGCCTGATTATGCTCGGTGGCGGTCTGTTCCTGATCTACAAAGCCACAACCGAGATTCACGAGAAGTTGGAAGGCGCTGAGCATACCGAGCAATCGGCGGCAGCAGCGACCATGCAGGCGGTGGTGTTCCAGATCATCTTGCTCGATATTGTCTTTTCGCTCGACTCAGTCATCACTGCGGTCGGCATGGCCAATGAGCTGTGGGTGATGATGGCGGCGGTGATCATCGCGGTGGGTGTGATGCTCTTCTTGGCCGAAGGAATTGCGAAGTTTGTCAATGAACATCCAACCATCAAAATGTTAGCCCTAAGCTTTTTGTTGCTGATCGGCTTTTCGCTCGTCGCCGAAGGCTTTGAACTGCACATTCCCAAGGGCTACATCTACTTTGCGATGGGCTTCTCGGTGATGGTGGAAATGCTCAACCTGCGCGCAGCAGCCAAGGCTAAGGCGCGCCAGCCGGTGCAGTTGCACCAACGGTACGATACGACGAAACTAAGCCACTAACCCCCTATGCTCAATACTGTTCATTTGCAAACCTTTCTCGCCGTCGTCGAGACCGGCTCGTTCTCGGCGGCGGCCAAACGGTTGCATATGTCGCAGCCGGCGGTCAGCCAGCAGATCCGGGCGCTCGAAGAGCAGGTCGGCGGGGTGCGCTTGTTCCGGCGTAGCGGGCAGCAGATGGTGCTCACGTTAGCCGGGGAACAATTGCTTGGCAGCGCGCGTGAACTGGTAGCAATGGCTGAACGGGCGGTGCAGGCGGTAAGCGCGTTGCGCGGCCAGATTGGCGGGCGGGTGACGATCGGTTGTCAAATTGGCGGCGCCGAAGTGTTTTTACCGGCGTTGCTCGCCATCGTGCAACGCCAATACCCGGCGGTGACGGTTGAGGTCGAGGTGCAAAGCGCCGATCGCTCGTTGGAATACCTCACTGAGCGGCGCTGTGATGTCGTGTTGGTCAACGATGCGCCGCGCCGGCGCGGCTTTGAGTCGCGCTTGCTGGCCGGCGAGCGGCTGGCGTTGGCCGCGGCAGCCGGTCATCCGCTCTTGCAGCAAGATCAGGTGCCTTCCGGAATCTTACGCGACTACCCGCTAGCTTTACCGCAGATCGGGCATCCATTGCGGCGCGTGATCGATGATGGTTTGTGTCGCCGCGGTGTTAATGCCGCCGATCTACGTGTGGCGCTCGAAGCCGACAGTCCATTGCTGCTGCGGTCAGCAGTGGAGGCGGGCTTAGCGTTGGCGTTCTTGCCGGTCAGTGTGTTGCCGGCGCGGCTTGAACGGATAGGGATCGTCACGTTGGCCGGGCAGCCGCTGGCGTATGAATGGTACCTTGTTCGTTTGCGCGAACGATCGCCGGACCGTGTCGTCGATCTGCTCTACGAGACATTGTTAGGCGACGAGGCGCGGGCGACGCTGTTGCGGTTGGGGTTGGCGACGTAGCGCTGTTGTTATTCCCCTCCCCCAGCGGGGGAGGGGCTAGGGGTGGGGGCGTCAACGCAGCAACGCAGAGGGGGCAAAGGCGCAGAGATGGTAAACGCAAAGGCGCCGAGGTGGCAAAGCACGTAAAGGTTTTTTGGGTATGGCGATCATCCTCCGAGGCCTCGGTGACCTCTGCGGTAAATTCCACCCTCCCCTCCCCCAGCGGGGGAGGGGCAAGGGGGTGGGGGCCACCGCAGGGCTAAGAGTGAGAGCCGTTGCCCATGAGCACAGTTTTTGAACGATGACAGAGGTTGTATGTACGATGTCATAGTGATTGGCGCTGGCATCGCCGGCTTAGCGGCGGCAAACGCCCTCCATACCGCGGGTTATGAGGTGCTCGTCCTCGAAGCACGGAATCGGATCGGTGGCCGGATCTGGACGGACGAGCAGTATGGCCCGGTCGAGTTTGGCGCTGAGTTTATCCATGGCCACCGCGCCGCCACGTGGGAATTGGTCGGGCGCGCCGGCTTGCCCACCTCGCGCTGGGGCCGCGATCGCCGATTCGCGCTCGGCGGGCGGATCTTGGCCGCTGATGATCCGGTTGGGGCAGCCGTGCATACGCTCTACCAGCAGATCTGCGCGTATCGCGGCCCCGAAGTGACGGTGGCCGAATTGCTCGACCGGCTCGCGCCATCATCTGAAGCGCGCACCTTAGCCGGGCGCTGGCTAGCCAATATTGAAGGGGCCGACTTGAACCGGCTCAGCGCGGCGGCATTGGCGCGCGAACGGCGCTTGAGCACGATCGGGGAGGATAACTTTCATATCGACTGCGGCTATCGCCATCTGCTTGCACCGCTGAGCGCCGGGTTAGCGATCGAACTGGAAGCTGCGGTCACGCTGGTGCACTGGGATGCACAGCAGGTCGCGGTGGAGCTGGCCGATGGCCGCCAATTCCGAGCGCGTCAGCTTGTCATAACAGTGCCGGTTTCGCTCTTGCAGGCCGGCCAGCCGGCGTTTGATCCGCCGCTGCCAGCGGCCAAGCAAGTCGCCATCGCAGCCATCCCAATGGGCCACGTCACCAAGCTGGCGCTCTGGTTCGACCGCCAATGCTGGCCGGAGTTTACCGTGCTAAGCACCGATGGCGTGATTGCGACGTGGTGGCCGGTGACGAGCGCCCGCGTGCCAACCCTGATGGGCTATATGGGTGGCCGGCAGGCGCTGGCGGTGGCCGATCTGGGTGAAGCCGAAGCGATCGCAACGGCGTTGCGCGAACTGAGCGCCTTATTTGGCGTTGATGCCGCCGCCGCTTACCGCGCTGGCCGCTTGGTCGATTGGTCGCGCGATCCGTGGAGCCGGGGCGCGTACACCTATAGCGCTGCCGGCACACCGGCGGCCCGAGTCGCGCTCGCCGAACCGGTTGGCCCGCTGTTCTTTGCCGGCGAAGCCATCGTTACCGGCGCTGAAATCGCTACGGTGCATGGCGCGCTGGAAAGCGGGCGGCGGGCTGCCCGTGCAATCCTCTTACGCAACCATCAGATTCAAACACACCTCTAACATCCCGCTAGTGTATCATTGCTAGAAAACCGGTACACTACACACAGATACAACAGGCCCACATGGGTACGACAACATTGCAACGGAGGCAAGCACAATGGGCAAAATTGTAGGAATTGACCTTGGCACGACTAACTCGTGCATTGCGGTTATGGAAGGCGGTGATGTGGTCGTCATCCCCAACGCGGAAGGCAACCGCACCACGCCGTCGGTGGTCGCATTTGCCAAGAATGGCGAGCGGCTAGTAGGCCAAACCGCCAAGCGGCAGGCGACGATCAACCCTGAAAACACCCTCTATTCGGTGAAGCGCTTTATTGGGCGCAACTTTGATGAAGTGACTGAAGAGCGCAATCGGGTGCCGTTCAAAGTCGTGAAAGGCCCGCGCAACGATGTACGCATTTACGTGCCGCAGACCGGCAAAGAGTACGCGCCGCAAGAGATCTCGGCGATGGTCTTGCAGAAGCTCAAAGCTGATGCCGAGGCCTTCCTTGGCGAGCCGGTGACGCAGGCGGTGATCACGGTGCCTGCCTACTTCAACGATAGCCAGCGGCAGGCGACCAAAGATGCCGGTAAGATTGCCGGCTTGGAAGTGCTGCGTATTATCAACGAGCCGACTGCTGCGGCGCTGGCGTATGGGCTTGACAAGAAGAAAGATGAGACGATCCTCGTCTTCGACCTTGGCGGCGGTACATTCGACGTGAGCATCCTTGAGGTCGGCGACGGCGTGATCGAGGTCAAGTCGACCAGCGGCGATACTCACCTCGGCGGTGATGACTACGACGCTGCGATCGTCAACTGGATCATCGATGAGTTCCGCAAAGATCAGGGCATCGACCTGAGCAAGGATCGGCAGGCCCTGCAACGCCTCAAAGAGGCGGCTGAGAAGGCCAAGATGGAACTCAGCTCGATGATGGAGACCGAGATCAACCTGCCCTTCATCACGGCTGACGCCAGCGGGCCGAAGCACTTGGCGATGAAGCTGACGCGGGCCAAGTTCGAGCAATTGACCGCTTATCTGACCGATCGCCTGCGCGATCCGGTGCTGCGCGCGTTGAAAGATGCCGGCTTGCAGCCAAGCCAGATCGACGAAGTGGTGTTGGTCGGCGGTTCGACCCGTATGCCGGTTGTGCAAGAGCTGGTGCGCAAGATGCTCGGCAAAGAGCCGAACAAGAGCGTCAATCCTGATGAGGTGGTGGCGGTCGGCGCGGCGATCCAAGCTGCCGTGCTCGGCGGTGAAGTCAAGGATGTGCTGCTGCTCGACGTGACGCCGCTCTCGCTCGGTGTCGAGACGCTGGGCGGTGTGATGACTAAGCTGATCGAGCGCAACACGACCATCCCGACCCGCAAGACCGAAATCTTCTCGACCGCGGCTGATGGCCAGACGGCGGTTGACATCCACATTTTGCAAGGTGAGCGCGAGATGGCGGCTGACAATATCACGCTCGGTCGCTTCCGCCTCGAAGGTATCCCGCCGGCGCCGCGCGGTGTGCCGCAGATTGAGGTGACGTTCGATATTGACGCGAACGGCATCTTGAATGTGAGCGCGCGGGATAAGGCGACGGGCAAAGAGCAGCGTATCACGATTACCGCCAGCACCAACCTCTCGAAAGACGAGGTTGAGCGCATGGTGCGTGAAGCGCAGCTCCATGCCGCCGAAGACAAGGCCCGCCGCGAGCTGGTTGAGCTGAAGAATCAGGCTGATAGCCTCGCCTATCAGACCGAGAAGTCGCTCAACGAGTTGGGCGATAAGGTTGACAGTATCGAGCGCAGCCGGATCGAGGGCCTGATCAAGGATCTGCGTGAAGCGGTCGCCAAAGAGGATCGCAACCGCATCCAGCAACTCTCGAACGAGTTGCAGCAGGCGATGTTCAAGATCTCGCAGGCCGCCTACGGCAATGGCGCTGCGTCGGGGGCGGGCAGCAGCGGTGCTCGCAAGGATGATGGCGTCGTCGAAGGCGAGTATACGGTCAACTGATCGGCACTCTCTAAACGATAGCGTAAGGGCGGGTGGCAAACCCGCCCTTATCGCTCCTCCTACCACTATCCATCCACTTATCGTCGTCGCCGCTGGCGCGAGCGCAATGCCACCGGAAAGATCAACCCTACTTGCCAACGAATGAAGCGCGCTTCCCAATGTTGCCGCCATGGCAGCGGCATTTGGGCTAACGCTTCATAACTGCGCAGCAGGTAAATCGCCAACGGCGGCGCGCCGTGAATCTGCTGCAACGCTTGCATGGCCAGCTCATGCGCCTGTTGTGTTTCGCCGCTGATCTGGGCGATCCGTGCTGCGAGCATGGTATGCCAAATCTGATCGGCGCGGCTGATCCGGCTCGAATCGGTAAACAGATTGCTCGCCGCTTGCCATTCGGCCATCGCTGCGTTCACATCACCAGCCGCAAGATGAATCTCAACCGCGCTGAGGCGGCCCCATACCTGCACCTGATGGTCGCGAGTCCGCTCGCCGCGCGCAACGACTTCAGCCGCGCCGGTTAGCGCCGCCGCGAAATTGCCCGTCCGCGCTTGCGCCATACAGAGCAAGGCGCGGCATTCGACCCACCGGCGAGTTTCATCGTGCTGTTGGGCAATGTTCAAGCCGAGACTCAAAGCTGCCTGCGCCCGTTGCCAGTCTCCCCGGCCCAAGGCGGCGAGACCCTGCATTTGCGCGGCCCACGCAATGGTGGCCGGGTCGCCCAAATCCCGCGCTAGCCGCATCGCTTTGCGCCGGTACAGTGCGGCTAAGATCGGCAATCGGTTCAGCGCAACTTCCATGTGCGCGTACGCGCGGGCGCGGGCCAATGGCAACCCGGCGGCTTCAGCCAGATTCAGCGCGCGCAGTAAGCTGTGCAACATCGTCAGCGGGTCGCGCTGGTAATAGTCGAGTTGCACCAACAGATTGGCCGCGCGCGCAATTTCCATTGTATCAATCTCAATCCCTGTCGGCATGGTGCGGGGGCGAATGCCAAGCAGCGCCAGCATCTGCTGCACACTCTCGATCAGCACCGGCGCGAGCAAGGCCCGCCGATCGGACGGCAATGGCATGCCAAGATGGGCAAGGGCATTCTGCACCAACCGGTAGCTTTCGCCAAGGCGACCTTGGCAATAAAACGCTTCAGCTAACATCCGTTCGCGCCGGCCAATCGTGACGCTCGATTGGTCGGTGTTGATCTGGTTCGCTTTGCTCAAGAGGTCGATCGCGCTCGCGTAATCACCGGTGTGGAGCGCAAGCGCACCCGCCCGGTCGAGATACGGCTGTGCCCGTACTGGCTCGCCGGCAGCTTGCCAGTGGTAGGCAATGGTGGTTGCCCGCAGTGGATCATGGCCAGCGTGTTGTTCGAGATGCTCGGCTAAGCGGGCATGCACCTGTCGCCGCTGGGCAAAACTCATCAGGTTGTAGATCGCTTCAGCCACCGCCGCTGGCCGGAAGGCGTAGGACAACGTTGGTTCAAACCGCTCAAGGGTGATCAAGCCGGCTTGTTGGATAGCGAAAAGCTGGCTGGTCAGTTGTTGTTCGGTGATCTGCGCGGGGTGTATGGCCGCTAACGTCGCCGGGTCAAATTCGACCCCGATCACGCTGGCGACTTTCAACGTCAATTGCTGATCCAGCGTTAATTGATCGAAGCGACTCGTGATCAGACCTTGCACTGTGGCCGGCAACCGCACCATCTGCAACGCAGTGCTCGCCGCTCCCGGCACGAAGCGACAGATTTGGCGTTGGCGCATAATCAATCCGGCATCGCGCAGGGCTTTGGCGAGCTCAAGGCTGAAAAAGGGATGGCCCTGCGTCTGCTCGGCGATCAGCCGCCAGATCGCTTCATCGACTTGCTCGACTTCAAAGAGCTGGGCAATCAGATCATGAATGGCGAGCGGGGACAGGCCCTGTAATTTGATCTGATCCATCAATGGATGGTAGAGCAGCCGGCGCTGCCCTTCGGTCTGATTCAGCGGCGGTCTTCCCGTGAGGATCAGCAGGATGGGCGGCTGGCGATCGAGCAAGTCGGCTAGTAACGTCCATGTTGTTTCATCGAGCCATTGCGTGTCTTCGACCGCGATCACCAAGGAGGCGCGTTCCGCCACATTGACGAGCAGTGTAATCAAACCGTCGCGCAGGCGTCCGGCATGGGGTGGCGTCAGCGCGGCGAGGTTGGGGGTCTGGCCGATAAGGGTCGTTGGCCAGAGTTCACGGATGATGGTGTCAGTCGCATCCGTCAGATCGGCCAGTCGCGGATCATTCAGTAATCCCGGCAGACCGGCCCGTAGCACATTGTACGGGCTGCGATCGATTAAGCGGGCCGTACCGGCGAGCACGATCGCGCCGTGGTTGCGCGCTTGGGCAATAAAGGCTTGGACGAGATGTGATTTACCGATGCCAACTTCGCCGGTAATCACAATGCTGCTGCCTTGGCCCTGCCGTAATCGCTCGAAGCGTTCATTGAGCAGCGCCATTTCGTTGGCCCGCCCAACGAGGGAGTTGGTGTAGCGGTCGGTGATCGACGACCGTCGATCGTATCCATCGGTGATATTCAATAGCGGTTGGAAGATATGAACCGGATCGGCAATCCCGCGCAGGTACAGCGGGGGCAAAGCGTTAAAGTTGATCCGGTCGCGGCAAGCGGCTGCCGTCTCGCCATCGCACAAGATGGGCGTGCTTTGCTGCCGCGCCGCTTGCATCAGCCGCGCGGCCCGATTGACGACCGAACCCATCATCGTGTATTCGCGCCGCTCTTGCCCGCCGACCGAACTGCAGAGCGCCTGCCCGCTAGCGACGCCGATCGTGCAGGTAAACCCTAGATCGGCGAGGGTGTTGACAATGTCGTGGGCGGTTAAGACGCCGCGAAGCGCGTCGTCTTCATGGGCAAACGGCGGCAACCCAAACGCTACCAGCAGCGTCGGCCCTTTGTTATCGGTGCCAAGCCGGTTAATGCTGCCTTCGTACCGGTAAATACAGGTCTGGATCGCGCGCAGCGCCGCTTGCGCTGCCAGCAATGGCGTGTCAGCCGTCAGATCGCCAAGATGGGCAAACAGTACCGTCACATAGCGTTGTTCGGCGAGCCACGCGGTTTGCCCAGCGTCAATGCGGGTCAAAATCGCTTTCGGCACATACGAGCGTAACAGTTCGATTTGTTCGAGGTCGATCTGTGGTGGCGTAAGCGCCTGCATCGGCACGTCATCGAGCAATGCGGTGAGCCGCCAGTAGCCGCCGGGCAGTGGCGCCGCTTGGCACCATGGCTGCGCTAACTGCCACGCGGCGGCGGTTAAGGCGACCTCTCCCGGCGGCGCTGTCGCTTCGGCGGCGCCGGCATCACGCACGGCCTCGCCGATGATCAAGATCTCCCAGCGATCAAAGATGCCGCCTAGATGCATCACCGTTACCTCGCCAGCCCCAATCCCTACCCGCGCCCGCAACCCCCGCGCCGCTTCATCAACCACTTCCGTGCTCCAAACGGCGGGTGACATAATCATCTGGATCGCGAGACCGCATTGCACGGCGCGGCGTGTGATCAATTCCAGCGACTCGTTGCCGTACCATAGGGCTAGTAGGCCATCGCCGGCAAATTTGATCACATCCCCGCCATGGGCCGTGACGATCCTGACCAAATGCCCAAAATAGAGTTCGAGGATGTGCGTCAGCTCTTCGGTGCCAGCCGGATTGGTATGGGTCAGGTGTTCGGTGAGCGCCGTAAATCCCGATAGATCGGCAAACAAAATGGCTGCCGGAAAGCTCTCCTTGGCTGGTTCAAGCCGCCCATCGGCGCCAATGTTTTGCAACCGGCGCCGGATCAGGCCGGGGAGGTAGCAAGCCAATTCGCTGAGGTTGGCAAGCATCATGGCGGTGAACCATGCGCAGCACGAGCGTTCTGTGCGCGAACGTTCGTGGGTAGTGTGATGTGGAAAGGGTAAGCCACAACGACCTACTTCGATTATGGATCAGGACGGGGTTCTCTGCAAGCGCGCCTCGGTTGGCCAAGAGCAAGCAAGCCGGGGGGTGCCTGATAGGCTTGAACGACGCATCCACTCGCCAGCTTGGTGGCGTTTCGTGGTGGCTATCGTACCGGTTGGCGTTGCACGAGCTGATCACCGATCTGTTCCAGCTCGGCGCAGTGCCGTTGCCACGAAAATTCGGCCACGACGCGCGCGCGCGCCCGTTGCCCCATCGCAAACGCCGCTGCCGGGTTGGCCAGCACGCGCTCGATGGCGGCGGCCAGATCGACGATGTCGCCTTCGCGAAAGAGCGCCCCTTCCGTCCCTTCTCGGATGATGGCGTTCAGCGGCGGAATCGCTGCAGTGACGACCGGCAGGCCGGCGGCCATATATTCGTAAATCTTCAGCGGCGACCAGAAGAAGCCGGCGGCGCGCAGGGCCGGATGAGGGGCGGTGTTGAAGGGCGCGACGCCAAGGTGAGCGTGCGCCAGTAGTTCCGGCAGCCGTTCGTGCGGCACCGCGCCGGTGAAGGTGAACCGTTGGGCGTATGGCGCGGCCAATGTCTCGGCGGCGGCGCGCTCAGGGCCGTCGCCGATCAGCGTGAAGCGGTAGGGGTGTCCGCGTTCAATCAGTAGCCGCGCCGCGCGCGCGAAGTCTTGCACGCCGTGCCACGCCCGAAATGAACCGATAAACACGATGTTGGGCGGGCCGGGGGGCGGCGCCGCCGGCGGTGTGAACATCTCAACGTTCGCGCCCCATGGCAATTCAACGATCTTTGTCCGCGGAATGCTAGCCGGTACCGTTGTGTGCAACGGCGTCACAATCCGGTCAGCCCACTGGCACTGCCGCTCGGCCCAGCGCCGGAATGGCCCGCCTAACGCATCGTCGATCCGGCGCTTAGCGATTTCCGGCGGATCGACCATCAGTGCATTCACTTCGAGGATCGCTGGAATGCCTAACCGCCGCGCCGCGATCATGCCGGCCCCGGCGAAGTTGTAGTAACGCTCGATGACCAGATCGGGCCGTAACGAGCGCGCCAACCGCATGACCGCCGCCACGCCGAGCAGGCTCAGCAGTTTGGGCAGGTCTTGCTGGTATAGCGTGAACCCGCTGTAGGGCTGCCCGGCGAGCCGGAACATTGGCCGGAGGCGCAGATGGCTGAGCGGCAGCTCACGGTTGGCTGCCACCACATGCACGTCATGGCCGCGCTGGGCCAGACCGCGCGCGACTTCCAGCGTGTGAATGCTGCCGCCCAATGTGCCCGGCACCGGAATGCCGGAAGCAAGATACAGGATACGCACAGGTGCCTACAGCCGCTCATACCGCTCAAGATCCATCGTGATCGCCAGCGTCCCCGGCGCTGCTCGTTGCATAATCTCGTGCGCGCGATCGACTTGCGCATCTTCCACGCCTACCAGCAGCGTTGTATTTCCTCGGCGCAAAAAGCCGCCGGTCGTCGCCAGCCGTGTCACTCGAAACCCGGCGGCGACCAGCGCGTCAACGCCGGCATCGGCATTCGCATCTTCGACCACGAAGACAATCAATTTCATATCCGCCCTTTCGCATGCTGCCACATCTTGCTGCCGAGATTATACGAAGAGGCGGCCCTGCCGTCAATCGTTTTCCTATTGTTGGGCAACCTTGCCTGTGTTATGATCGTGATCAGCGGTTCGCCCTTGATGCTCGAAAGGGGGTTCGCGATGCCAGCACCGGTTATTCCGCAACGCTTTCCTGATCGGCGCGCTGCCGGGCGGGCTTTGGCATTGGCCTTGAGCCAGTATGCTGACCGGCCTCGCCTCCAAGTTCTGGCCCTGCCCCGCGGCGGTGTGCCGGTCGCCTACGAAGTCGCGCAGGCGTTGCATGCGCCGCTCGATGTGTTGCTGGTGCGCAAGTTGGGGGCGCCCGGCCAGCCAGAGTTGGCAATGGGCGCGATTGCCGAACAAGGTGCCCGGGTGCTCAATCATGATATTATTGCCGACTTGGGCATTCCTGCCTATGTCATCGAAGAGATTACCGCGCTGGAACAGGCTGAAATCGCGCGCCGCGCCCGCGCTTATCGTGGCCAGCGCCCGCCGCCGGAGTTGCACGATAAGACGGTGATCATTGTTGATGATGGCTTGGCTACCGGCGCGACCATGCATGCCGCGGTGAATTGCGTGCGGTTGCAGCAGCCGCGCTGGATTACGGTGGCAGTGCCCGTTGCCAGTACTGAGAGCGTGCGCCATCTGCGCACCGTGGCCGATGATGTGGTTGCGGTGTTGGCCGTTGAGCCGTTCTACGCCCTCAGTTACTGGTATGATGACTTTCGCCAGACGAGTGATGATGAAGTGCGGCGGTTGTTGCAGGCTAGTTTGCCCGCCAGCGCCGTGCCGCATGAAGAGGGTGCATGATCATCGTTCAACTCTTCGGTGTCCCACGGGTATTGCGCAACGATCAGCCGGTGACGTTGCCGCGACGGCGCAACCGGGCATTGCTGTTTTATCTAGCTGCGCACGCGCAACCGGTGCGGCGTGAACAGGTGTTGGCCCTCTTGTGGCCCGATCACGAGCGTGGCGCGGCTCAACAGCTTCTTCGTTCCGCGCTCTACACCATTCGCCGCGCGGTTGGCGATGCCTTAATTGCCGATGATGAGCAGCTTGCACTGGCGGCTGCCGTTGATCTGCGCGCGTTGCACGCCGTGATGGCCGATCCGCAGGCCAGTGCCGCCGCCTTGGCGGCTGTGTTGCCCTCCGACCCCGTCGAATTGTTGGCTGGCTTTGATCTGCTCGATTGCGAGCCGTTTCAGTTTTGGTTGGAAGGCGCCCGTACCCAAACCCGATCGCTTGTGGGTCGAGGATGGCTGCGCTTGGCCCGTCTCTCTGAACAAGGCGGCGATCTGGTTCATGCGCTGCGGGCGCTCGATGCCGCTCTCGCTATCGATCCGCTCCAAGAGGACGTTCAGCGTGATGCGATGCGATTGGCCTACCTGAGCGGCGATCGGGTCGGTGCGATCCGGCGCTTTGAGCGGTTGCGCGAGCTGCTTGATCAAGAGTTGGGTGTGCCGCCGATGCGCGAAACGCAGGCGCTGTACGACGCGATTATTACCGATACCCTCGCGGTCGCTCCCGCGCCGCGCTTCCGTCCGCCGGTAGCCAACGGCTTGTTGCCGTTTACCGGTCGCGAGGCTGAATTAGCTCGCTTGCGCGCTGAAGCGCGCCCCGGTCGCTTGCTGCTGATTGAAGGCGTGCCCGGTATTGGCAAAACCCGTCTGGCCGAAGAGTTTCTTGCGTGGCGCGGCGGATTGGCACTCAGCGGGGTTGCTCGTGAGCTTGAACAGAATTTGCCGTACCATCCGATCAGCGCGGCGCTGGCGATGCTAGCAGCCCGTCCAGAATGGCCTGCCTTGCGCGCGCAGGTGCGTCTCGCCCCGATCTGGTGGAGCGAATTGGGCCGCCTGTTGCCCGATCTGGCCCCGCCGCCTGCTGAACCGCCCGACGAGGCACGCTTGTGGGAGGCTATCACCCGTCTGTTGGTCGAGATCGCTCGCCAAACCCCGCTGAGTCTCTTGATCGACGATCTCCAATGGGCCGATGCGAGTACCTTGGGTTGGCTTGGCTATCTGTTGCGGCGGAGCTCCGAAGCTGATCTGGTGGTGGTCGCCACCGCGCGTCTGCCCGAACCGCGCAGCCCGCTCGCCGGTTTGATCCGCGCCTTAGTGCGTGAAGAGCGACTGATCCGCTTGGCGATCGATCGCTTGTCGCCGGAGGCGACGCTCGCCATTGCCCGCCGCCTTAGCCCCACCTTTGCCCATCCGCTCGCCGGTTGGCTTGAACAGAGCGCCGAAGGCAATCCCTATATCATCGCCGAGCTGGTGCGCCACGCTCGCACTGCCGGCTGGCTCACCGCCGATGGCATGGTCGATCTGAGTGCGCTCTCGGCGCAGCCGGTCGTGCCGCAGACGGTATACCACCTGATCGAGTCACGCCTCAGCCGGCTCTCCGATCCGGCCCGGCGGTTTCTCGATGCAGCGGTGGTCGTTGGCCGCGATTTCGATTTCGTGGTCGCGGCCAAAGCGGCAGCGCTGTCGGAAGAGGCGGCGCTTGATGCGCTCGATGAGCTGTTGGCGGCGCGGTTGGTGCTGCCCCGTGCCGATGGCCGGTTTTGTTTTGACCATAGCTTGACGATGGAAGTTGCCTCCTGTGATGTGGGCGAATTGCGCTACCGGATGTTGCACCGGCGGGTGGGTGAAGCGCTTGAGACCGTCTACCGCGACCGGCTTGACGATCTGGCCGGCCAGATTGCGTTCCATTTTGCCGCTGGCGACTGGTTGGAACGAGCCGCGACCTATGCCTTGCGCGCTGCTGAACGCGCTGCGGCCTTGGCGGCTTGGCCTGAAGCCGCTGAGTTCTATGCGCAGGCGCTGGCCGGCGCGCCAGCAACGCAGCGTTCGGCCATCTTGCGCAAGTTGGGTGAGGCGCGGTTGCAATCGGGGGCGGCGGCGCTGGCCGCTGAATCCTTCCGCGATGCGATGGCAACCGCGCCAACCGCGTATGACGCTCTCGTGGCCCGGCTGGCTTTGGCCCGCGCCCTCATTCCGCAGGGACGCTATGCCGATGTGATTGCGCTGGTGAGCCAGCTCGATCCTACGGCGCATCCGAACGAACAGGCTACGGCGCTCTTTTTGTGGGGGACGGCGCTTTCGCTCGAGGGGGCCGATCTCTATGGCGCTGCCGAACGCTTGACCGCTGCCGAACAGGTGCTGCTGTCGTGTCCGGTCGCCGATCAGGCCGCGTTGGCGCAGGTCAATTTCGAGCTGGGCAATATTGCCGCGCAGCAAGGCGATCTTGATGCCGCTATTGCGCGTTACGAAGCGGCGCAGCGCATTGCTGATCAGACGGGGGATGAGGCCAGTACGTGGCGCGTGCTGGCTCGCAATAACCAAGCCTACCACCGATTGTTGCGCGGCGAGGTGGCTGCCGCCGGCGCGATCATCACCGCTGCGCTGGCGTTGGCCGAAGAACGCGGGTTGTTAGCATTGCAACCGTACCTGCTTTCGACCGCTGGCGAAGTGGCGCTGGCCCAAGGCGATCTCGCTACCGCGCAAGCGTACTTCCAACAAGGTTTGGGCTTGGCAAACCAACTCGGCATTCCCGAACGGGTGGCCGGTCTCACGGCTAATCTCGGCTTGGTAGCCGCCCGCCGTGGTGAAACCACGTGCGCTGTTCACTATCTCTCAACGGCGCTGGCCCAAGCCGACACTCTTGGCGCCCGTCATCTGGCCGCGCAAATTCGGGTGTGGCTCGCACCCCTGCTGCCCATAGCCGAGGCACGCGCCGTGCTAGCCGAAGCGCAAGCGCTGGCCGAAGCCGGTGGCCGCCAACGTTTGCTGGCCGCAATTGCCGAGGCGCGTGCAGTTTTGGCCGAACGTGAAGCGGCGCTGTATGTAGCGTAAATGATGGGGAATGGATTGGTAAACAGTCTTGGCGTTCTTGCTCGTTTTTACGGTGAGTGCGTATGCGGTGTACATAAACTGATCCGCGTTGGCGAATGCCTCGTGGTGTGGTTGCCGGCAAGGGGGGGGCTATGGTGCGACCACAGATCGGGGATACTATCGGGCATGCCCAGATCGAAGCGCTGATTGCCTCATCGGTGTACAGCGATGTTTATCGGGCCAGCGACCTGCGCAGCGGTAAACTATGCGCTGTGCGTTTGTGGCGCGCCTCGTTTGATTATGTTACTGAATTACGCGCGCTCTTCCACCATGAAGCGCGGATTGCGGCTGCGCTCCGCCATCCGCACATTCTGCGCATCAGCGAGAGCGGCGAATGGCATAGTTATGGCTATATCACCAGCGAGTATATGGCGGCTGGATCGCTGCCGATGTGGTTGCGACGAGTGTCTGTTCCGCCTGCCGTCCTCTTTGATTTGCTCCGGCAGGCAGCGCTAGCCCTAGCGTATGCCCACCGGTTTCATGTGGTGCATGGCGATCTCCGTCCCGCTGCTCTGCTCTTAACACCTGATCTGCGGTATCGCGCCGGGTTTCGGCTGGCCATCAGCGGTTTGGCGCTAGGAAGGCTGAGCAGTGAGGCGCTCGCGCTTGGCGGCATTACCCCGAACCGTTATATCGCGCCGGAACGACGCACTGGCGCCGAACCATCGTCTGCCGCCGACATCTTTGCGTTTGGCCAGATCTTAGGCGATCTGTTCGGCGATACCCCTGCTGATCCGCGCATCGTTGATCTGATGACCGCTTGCTGTGTGCTTGATCCTGCACGGCGCCCGCCGGCAGCCGCGATTGCGCTCACTCTCGCCCTGCGGGTGCGCGCATTGAGCAAAGATATGGCTTAGCGATCCTGCTCGTGAGTAATGCTCTTGACCCGCCCAATATCAGCCGCAATCCGCGCGGTAATGGCTTCGGCCTGTTTCCGCGCCACTTCCGGCATCAGCGTTGCGCTTTCGCGCGCGCGCCAACAAGCGGCAAAATGGCCGTTGCCGTAATCGACAAACGGCGGTTCCTCTTCGCGGCATTGCTGGATGGCAATCGGGCAGCGGGTGTGGAAATGGCAGCCTGACGGCGGGTTGAGCGGGCTCGGCACATCACCCTCTAGAATGATCCGCCGGCGTTGCTGTTCCACTTTCGGATCCGGGATCGGCACCGCCGAGAGCAGCGCTTGCGTGTACGGGTGCAGCGGCATCGAATACAGTTTTGACCCCTCGGCTAACTCGACCACTTTGCCGAGGTACATCACTGCCACCCGGTCAGAGATATGGTTCACCACGCTGAGATCGTGCGCAATAAACAGATAGGTCAACCCGAGTTTGTCTTGCAACTCTTCCAATAGATTGACCACTTGCGCCTGAATTGACACATCAAGCGCCGAGACCGGCTCGTCGCAGACCACGAAATCCGGCTCAACCGCCAATGCGCGCGCGATCCCGATCCGTTGCCGTTGGCCGCCGGAAAACTCGTGCGGGTAGCGATTGGCAAAAGCCGGGTTGAGCCCAACCAAATGCAACAGCTCCTCGACCCGCTCGCGCACCGCTCGCCCTTCGCGCAGCTTATGTACCCGGATCGGCTCAGCAATAATGTCGCCGACCGTCATGCGCGGGTTGAGCGAGGCATACGGGTCTTGGAAAATCATCTGCACCCGGCGGCGCATTTGGCGCAGCTCATTGCCGCGCAATTTGGTCAAATCGACGCCTTGAAAGAGCACCTGCCCGCTGGTGGGGCGGTACAATTGCAAAATCGCCCGCCCAGTGGTGCTCTTGCCGCAGCCCGACTCGCCCACCAACCCAAGCGTCTCACCACGCTTGATGGTGAAACTGACGCCATCAACCGCTTTCACCGTGCCTACGCGCCGCTGAAAAATGATCCCTCGTGTGACCGGGAAATGCATGCGCAGGTCTTTTACTTCGATCAACTGTTCGCTGGAGGATTGTGCCAACGTAGCCATGGAATGTCTCGCCTCGTCAAGCCGCAACGTCGCTGGTTACTTGCTGGGGAATCGGGGTCTCAATCGTAATGTCGAAATGGCATGCCGCCCGATGGTGTTGGCCCACACTGCGCAGTGCCGGCGCGCTGGCGAGGCATTCCTCTCGCGCATAGTCGCAACGCGGGCTGAAGGGGCAGATCGGCGGCAAATCGATCAAATTCGGCGGCAAGCCGCGGATCGGCGTTAAGCGCCGGCCCCGCTCTTCATCGAGTCGCGGGATCGAACGCAACAAGCCAATCGTATACGGCATGCGCGGGTTAGCAAAGATTTCGCTGGTGGGGCCTTCTTCGACCACCTTACCGGCGTACATCACCGTCACCCGGTCGGTCATGCCAGCAACGACGCCAAGGTCGTGCGTAATCAAAATCACCGCCGTACCTAGCTCTTCGCGCAACCGGTTGATCAATTCGAGGATTTGGGCCTGAATCGTCACATCGAGCGCGGTCGTCGGCTCGTCGGCGATCAACAGTTCGGGGTTGCACGAGAGCGCCATCGCGATCATCACCCGCTGGCGCATCCCGCCCGAAAACTGGTGCGGATAGTTATCGAGCCGCTTGCTGGCCGAGGGAATGCCCACCATATCGAGCAGCTCGACCGCGCGATCACGCGCCTCTTTCTTGGTCAATTTGAGGTGCAACTCGAGCGACTCGGTGATCTGCCGGCCAATCGTCAACACCGGGTTGAGCGACGTCATCGGGTCTTGAAAGATCATTGCAATCCGGTTGCCGCGAATGTTCCGCATCTCCTCTTCGCTGGCTTGCAACAGATCCTCGCCGTCGAACAGAATTTGGCCGCCGGCGATCTTGCCCGGCGGGGTTGGGATCAGCCGCATAATCGAGAGCGACGTGACCGATTTGCCGCAACCCGACTCGCCGACGATGCCGAGCGTTTCGCCTCGATTGACATAAAAAGAGACGCCGTCAACCGCTTTGACGATGCCGTCTTGCGTATAGAAGTAGGTGCATAGATCGCGAACTTCGAGCAATGGGGCCATACAGAATCCTCTATCTCGTTGCCCTCGCGGTGTGCGGGCATGGCCGTTCCGTTGTTATGTTTACCTTTGATAGTGCGGATAAGGGAGATAGTACCACAGAAAACCGGTCAATGTCAAGAAAACTCGGAGCGCCGCACAACCGTGCGGCGCTCCTACGGTGTTAATGGTATGCGAACATTCGTTACCAGACCCTACGGCCCGGCACATCAAATGTTGCCGTGTTCAGAAGGTCGAGGATCGTCGGCACGTAGTTGATGATCAAAATGATAGCTGCTATCACGACCCACACCAGCAGCCGGTCAAGGATCTTGGGTGCGTCTTCAGGGCCAGAGAGCGCCTTGGCGAAGGTGAAATCGGGCGCTTCGGCCAGCTTCTTGCCGCGGGTCAGCGTCATGATCATGTTGAGGTAGTAGAAGATGGCGCTCACAAACATAATCAGACCGCCGATCATGGCAAAGAAGAGGAAGAACCGCCACTCATCCTGCATATAAGGTGCGCCGCCGATGTCGGTGCGGCGAGGCATGCCGCGGAGACCGAGCTCGTGCATGAAGTGCGAGAAGAGACCCATGCCGATAAACCAGAGCCACGGCTGCGCCACCGCCAACCCGCGGCTCCACAGCTTCCGCCCGGTGAGGTGCGGCACCAGCCAGTAGGTGATGCCCATAAAACTCAGCGCCACTGCCGTGCCGACCGTTAGGTGGAAGTGACCCGAAATCCACGCTGTGTTATGCACCACGAGGTTGACGTTGTACGAAGCGTTCACCAATCCACTGACGCCGCCGAAGGCAAAGAGCATCATAGCCACAATTTGGGCCGAGATTTCGGGCTTGCCCCACGGCAGGTTAAAGATCCACCCTAGCCAGCCTTCCCCGCCTTGGCGTCGTGCTGCGTATTCCAGCGACGCAACCACGTTGAAGAAGGTGAGCAGGCTGGGGAAGAACACGCCAAAGGTGAAGATCGCATGCACCAGCTTCCACATCTCGGAAATGCCCGGATCGGTCACTTGATGGTGCATCCCGATCGGCAGCGACAGGATCAGGAAAAGAATGAACGAGACCCGCGCCATTGGGTCGCTAAATAGCTTGCCACCAGCCTGTTCTGGCACCAGTGTATACCACGAGATGTATGCCGGTAAAAGCCAGAAGTAAACGATTGGGTGGCCGGTGAACCAGAACAACGTGCGCGCCAGCACCGGATCAGTGCCGCCAACCAGCCCTAGCGACCACGGGATGACCAAGAAGAGCATCTCACTTGCCACACCGATGGTCGAGATTGTCCACATCAGCATGGTTACAATCGCCATATAGGCTGGTAGTGGCGTGCGCTGGCCGGGGTTATCGGCAAGCCACGCATTGCGCGTTAAGATCATATTCACCAGCAACAGCCACGTGCCGGCTACTACCAGCGTCAGGCCAATGTAGAAGAGCGCATCAGCCTTCAGCGGCGGGTAGAAGGTAAACATCACTGTGGCGTTGTTCGCTAACAGTGGAATTGCCGCTAGGAGGAGTCCGACTACCATTACCCAGAGCGTAACCCATGCCAGCCGGCTGCTTGCCATCGGGCGATTCAAGCTCTTCGTGAAGATGTAGGTCAAAAAGCCAATAATATAGAAGGTGGTAAAAACCAATACGTTCAAAACGCCGTGGATGGTCAGCCCCTGATAATAACCGCCGGGGAGGAGCGGTTTTGATGGGGTGTAGAGATCCAACCCGTTGTAGCGCAGGATCTGGAGCACACCCATCAAGCCGCCGACAGCGAGCGCGGCGAATGCGATAAAGATATTGATCCCGGCAATTTTGCGCTCAACACTGAGATCAGTGCTGATTGTCACCGGGCGGGCGCGTACTGCAATACTGGCCATGCAACTCTCTCCTTGATTTCAGTCGAGCAGTGCTTCGTTTAGTTGACGATAATTGTGCCGTACATCACGTGATGTCCAGCGCCGCAATACTCATGACAAACGGCTAAGTATTCTCCCGGTTTATCAAAGGTGGCAGTAACTCGTGAGACTTGACCGGGAATAACCATCACATTAATAGGCGTGCCATTGATCTTGAAGCCGTGGATCACATCTTTGCTGGTGAGAATGAAGGTGACTCTCGAACCAGCCGGCACTTCAATTTTGCTCGGCGTGAACATAAAGGTCTGCGCCGTGATGATGGCCTCATAGCGACCGGGAGCAATTTCGCGCAGGCCGGTCTGGCTGAAGATGGAGTCGGCTCCGGCAGCTACTGCGCTGACGCTGACCCGCCCTGCCGTGGTGGGAACCCGCACGCCAATTGCAAAGGCAGTGATCAAGATCGCTACCAACATTGAAACCGGGATCGCAACGCTGGGTAGGATCCATGCCACTTCAAACAGGTAGCTGATAAACTTCTTGTCTTTCATGACGCCGGTATCCCTCCGTTGTTCAACAGGATCAGGTAGACCTGCATCCACAGAATGCTCATCGCCAGCAAGAACCCTAACGTGATCATGAGCGCGCCGCGCGGCGGCTCGTGATCGTCCTCATGCTCGTCGTCCGATGGGCGGCGGTAGCTTGACATCCTTTCCTCCTCGAGGTTATTCCGGATAACACACAAAAAGATGAGACGCTTCGTACACGAGCCGCATCGCCCCTTGGCTGCCCATTTCGCGCGTGAGCAGATCAATGTCGCGCAGCGCGATGGCCAGCGGTGGCCCTTCGGCTGGGTACGAGGCGCGGATCATCCCGCTGGAATCGATCAGAAATGTGCGCCGTTCAGCGTAGAGCTTGCCGTTGGCGTCAGGCTCGGTGTAGTACACCCCTAACCCGCCGCCGACAACCATCTTGACCTCGCGCGGATCGCCAGTGACGAACCGCCAACTTTGCGGATCAACGCCAAGTTGGCCGGCCAATGCCGAAAGATCGGCTGGGGTGTCGTGCGCTGGATCAAGGGTGATGGTGAGAAACAGAACATCGCTGCCCAGCCGTCCGCTGCGTTGCAGTTCTTGCCGCAGTTCGAGCAGGCGCTTGGTCTGCTCGGCACATTCGTCGCCGCAACGGCTATGCATTAGACTGACAAACACCATCCGCCCGCGCAGATCGCTGTCGAGCAGCCGGCTGCCGCGTTGATCGGTTAACGAAAAAGGGGGAAATTGCTCGCCTCGTGGTAACACTTTCACTGGACGGGCAATCACGAACCATAAGAATATTGCCAGCAGGCCGCTCAATACGATAATGCCCAGCGCTGCCCACAGATGACCAGCGCGGCGCTTTGTAATGGCGCGATGCCATTGTTGCGTTTGGGTGAAACCTTCGGCTATCCACAGACGCATGGTGCGATCCGTCTAGCTACTATCGCTTGCAAGCCGAGTATACCTAGCGATCGGTTGTAGCGGAGTAAAGCGGCTATAACACGTAGTTGCGGTCTTGCAACTTTTCGTCATTCTGTTCACAGTGAATGTGCGTACGATATACAAATAATTCCTTGGCTATGAATTGGGGTTGCTACACAGAATTGTTAGTAGGGCGGGCGCCGGTTATCGTCTCTTCACGCTGCGCCGACAAACTCTCTCTGCATTGGCGGCGGTTCCCCGCTACAATCGGCATGGCCGGTTTCTGAGCGGCGTTCCGGCGCGCCGTGTTGTGTCGCAAAAGGTGATAGTTGTATGGCGTCAAAGCAGATTGTGGTTATTGGCAGCGGTTTTGGCGGCCTCAGCGCCGCGATCCGCTTGGCGGCCCAAGGTCACGCAGTGACGATCCTCGAACAGCGCGATCGGCCCGGTGGCCGCGCCTATGTCTATCAGACCAAGGGTTATACGTTTGATAGCGGGCCGACAGTCATTACTGCCCCGTTTATGTTCGATGAGTTGTGGCAGTTGGCTGGTAAACGGCGCGAAGATTATTTTACCCTTGAACCATGCCGGCCCTATTACCGCCTCTTTAATCACGAGGGTCGCTACCTTGAGTATGGCGATGATGAGCAAGCGCTGCTCGATCAGATTCGCCAGTGGAACCCGGCTGATGTTGAGGGGTATAAGCGTTTTATCGCCAGTACACGCCCGATCTTTGAGAAGGGATTTGGCCTGATTGATAAGCCGTTTCTCCATTTTGGCGATATGCTGCGGGTGGCGCCTGACCTCATCCGCCTCAAATCACATCAGAGCGTCTACCGGTTTGTTTCTCAGTTCTTCCAAGACGATTTCCTCCGCCGCTGTTTCTCGTTTCATCCCCTCTTTATTGGCGGTAATCCGTTTGATTCCACCTCGATCTACGCGATGGTGCATTACCTCGAACGGAAGTGGGGTGTCTACCATGCCCGTGGCGGCACCGGCGCTATCGTCAAGGCGATGGTGCGACTCTTTACCGAACTCGGCGGCAAGCTTGAGTTGAATGCCAAAGCGGTTGAGATTGTGATCGATGGTCGCCGCGCTCGCGCCGTGCGCACCCAAGATGGCCGTCTCTTCCCCGCTGATATTGTGGTCTCGAATGCTGATGTGCCGCAGACCTACATGCGTCTGATCCCGCCGCGCTATCGCAAGGTGCAGACCGATCGCCGGCTGCGCCGCATGCGCTACAGTATGTCGCTGGCGGTGATCTATCTCGGCGTTAACCGGCGCTACGACGATGGCCGCTTGGTGCAGCACAATATTATCTTTAGCGAACGCTACAAGGGGTTGCTCGACGATATCTTCAACCGTAAGCGACTGGCTGACGATTTCTCGCTCTATCTCCATCGCCCGTCTCACAACGATCCGACGCTGGCCCCTCCCGGTCACGAGGCGCTCTATGTGCTGACGCCGGTGCCCAATCTGGCGGCGCCGATCGATTGGGCCACAGCCGGGCCGCGGCTGCGCGAGGCCATCCTCTCGTTCCTCGAAGAGCACTATATGCCTGATCTGCGCCGCCATATCGTGGTCGAGCATATGGTCGATCCGCGCTACTATCGCGATGCGCTGAATAGCTATCTCGGCGCGGGCTTTTCCATCCAGCCGATCCTCACCCAGTCGGCGTGGTTCCGCCCCCATAACCGCTCAGAGGATATCGATAACCTGTACCTCGTCGGCGCCGGTACCCATCCCGGCGCTGGCCTGCCCGGCGTGATCGCTTCCGGCGCGATTGTGGCTAATTTGGTGGCTCAAGATGCGTAGCGTACTCTGCTCCAACCAAATAGTTGCCCGCCCTTCAGTGGTTGAGGGGCGGGCAGAACATGTAGTTGATCACAACCGTTGATCGTTGTGCAATGCCTCAAAGCCCGGCGCTCCACTCCCTCTCCCGCTAACGCGGGAGAGGGGCTGGGGGTGAGGGCCAGCAGCCCGCGTTGTGGGTTTTGTCACTGGCTTCCGGCCTCTCCCCCACGAGCGCGAACGGAACTCCGCTCAGGCATTGTTCCCGCTCTCGTGGGAGATTGCTTCAGCGAACGGCGCTCAGCCGCGCTGGGCGCCGCCACTCCCTCGCAATGACAACCGGCAAGCGGGTGTCGCCACCCTAGCCTAGCCCTTCAGAGTCGGGTTCCGGATCACAGGTTCCGTCCGTCCTTGCACCTCCCCTTCCCAACCCGCTGCGACCCTGCGCGCCCTTCGCGTCTTGGCGTGTACCGTCGCTGCGCCTTGGCTTGCGTTGCGTCTTTACGGCATCGCCCCCGCTTGCCGGCTGTGGAGTGCGGCAGGTTGACTGCCGCACTCTATATCTGTCCGCCCCTCTCCTACGCCCGCGGGAGAGGGGCTGGGGGTGAGGGTGAAACAGCTCATCGCAACGCCATGAACCACATCTACGCTTGTGCGTTCTGTCCGCCCTTGCACCCTTCAAGGGTGGACAACTGCGCTTCGTCGTTTCATGATCAGGCCAGCGGGCGACGGCGATCCGGCAGGATGGTTAACGCAGCGTAGATGACCATCCCAACACCACCCGCCACGACCAAGCCAACCAATAATCCGGCCAGATCGTCGGGCCAGCGATAACTAGCCGCCGGCGTGCCGCCGGGGATCAGCTCGCGCGCGTACCACCACAGCAGCCCAACCGCTACACTCGTACCGAGCGCAATCAGCAAGCGCCGCCACAGCGCCGGCGCTTGCCAGAGACCCGGTAGCGCGCGCCCTAACACGATCGCCAACGCCAGCGCTTCGAGCGAGTTGGCAATGCTGAACGCAATCGCGAGCCCGTTTACATCGGTCCCCGCCACCAGCAGCGTCGCGCCTAACCCAATATTCATCGTCACTTGCCCGATCCCGATCAGTACTGGCGGCCATGTGCGCTGCATCGCGTAGAAGGCGCGGATCATGATTTCTGAGGCGGCAAAGGCCGGCAAGGCGAACGCATAGCCGGTTAAGGCGCCGGCAGTGTAGCTCAGCGAGAGGCTGTCAAACGCGCCTCGTTCAAACAAGACGCGCGCCAGCGCCGGCCCTAAGGTGACTAGGCCGGCGGTCGCTGGCAAGGTTAGCCAGAGGATGCGCCCCAGTGTTGCCCGCACGTCGTCGCTCAGCTCGGCTAGCCGTCCCTCGGCCACCAGCCGGGCCAGTCGCGGAAAAGCGACCGTGCTTAAGCTGAGCGCAAAGACGCCGTACGGCAAGAGCATCAACTGGTATGCCCAGCGCAACCCAGCCAGCTTGGCATCGCCGTCGGGCAGGCGGGCGGCTAAGGCCAGCGTTGCAACGATGCTGAGGTGGGCCGCCGCTTGCCCGATCACACGCGGCCCCATCGCTTGCGCGACCTTGCCCAGTTTGGGCAGATGGCGGCCTAACTGCGGTCGCAGTCGCATGCCGAGCGCGAATAGCGCCGGCAACTGGATCAGCAGATATCCGAGCGCGCCGATCACTACACCCCATGCCATGCCCCAAATGCCCAGCCATGGCGCGAGCAGCGCGCCGCCGGTGATGCCGAGGTTGTAGATGCTGGGGGCTAAGGCAGGCATCGTAAACCGATCACGCGCGTTGAGCGCTGCCATCGCTAATCCCCCCAGCCCCAGCAGCAATGGTGAGAGCAAGAACAGCCGGGTCAAGGCCACAATCAGCTCAAGCGTTTCCGCCGTAAATCCTTGCCCGCCATACAAGAGCGGCGCCAGCCACGGCGCCGCCACAAACAACCCGGCGCTCGCGAGGGCGAGGATCATCAGCGCCCACGTCACCACCGCACTGGCTAGTTCCCACGCTCGCGCTGGCCGTTCTCGCTCCCAGACCTCGATAAAGACCGGAATGAAACTGCTGCCCAGCGCCCCGCCAACGATCACGAGGTAGAGCAGATCAACGGTGCTGATCGCAGCCCCATACGCTGCCATCTCAGCCGAGGTGCCGAAATAGTACGACGCGACAATATCACGGATCAGACCGGTCAGCCGGCTTAAGATGAAGCCGCCCATGACGATCAGGCTGTTGCGCTGGGTGCTCAGACGGCGCAAGACGGCGCTCAGTTGCACGGTTGGCGTTCCTATGCTATACTTCAGAGCTAGCGCGGCGAGCGAGCGCTCGCCGTTTCACGTGTCATCATAACGCGCCAATTATATCCGAGGAGTTTGACCTTGGCGAACACAAAATCGGCAAAGAAGCGCATTCGGAGCGATGCGCGCAAGCACCTGCGCAACCAGTCGTACCGCTCGCGGGTGAAGACGATGATCAAAAAGGCTGAGCTGGCCTTGGCTAGCGGCGTGGTCGATGAGGCTGCGTTGCGCCTTGCCTACAGCACGCTTGATAAGGCCGCAGTGAAGGGGATTATTCATAAGAACAACGCTGCTCGCCGGAAGTCGCGCTTGGCCCAGAAGGCCAAGAAGGTGGCGCTGGCCGCGCAGGCCGGTCCCGCGGCATAAACAAGCGCCGTAGAGCATGAGCAAATGGTACGGGCGGGTTGCAAACCCACCCGTATCTTTTCTTGGCTAGCCCTGCCTCCGCTGCGCTTGGCACATCTCGACCACAAATAGCTCGAGCGCCGTTTCCGCCTGCATTTTTCCCGTCTTGATCGCATGGTCGAGTTCGAGCAGCCGGTCGTGGGCAGTGACCAATTCAGCCGCCGTAAAGTTGCGCGCCTGTTCAGCGGCTTTACGAGCGACAAACGGCTTCAATCCCAGCTCGTTGGCAATGTCGTCAGGCCGGCGGCGCTGAGCGACCAGTTGCCTCACGTGTAAGAGGATCCGGATCTGGCGCGCCAGCATAAACAACATGTATGGCGGCGCTTGGCCGTCTTCGATCAATGCCCGCGCGCCGCGCAGCGCCGCACCTAGCCGGCGCGTGCTCAGGTCATCGATGAAGGTAAACAGGTTCTGCTCTTGTTGGTCGGTGACGAGCCGGTCAACCGCTGCTTGATCGATCGTGCCGCCCCTCCCCGCATACGTGGCTAGTTTGGCCAGTTCATTCGCGAGCGCGCGGCTGTCATTGCCGGCTAAATCAACCAACCGCTGTGCGGCGGCAGGCTCGATCGTCGCTTGCAGCGATTTCGCCCGCCGTTCGATCCAGCGTAATAACTCCGGCCCGCTGAGCAGCGGAAATTCACGCACCGCGCCGCGTTTGCTCAGGTAGGTAAAGAGCAGGTGCCGTCGATCAACCTCGTCTTGTTCCACAAACACCAGATCGCATGTCGCCGGCGCCCGTTCGCAATAGTCACGCAGCTCTTCCCGCGCTTTGCCGGCTTTGCTATGCTTGAGCGCATCGTACACGATCACCAGCCGCCGATCGGCCAGAAATGGGTGCGCTTCACAGGCGGCGACTAATTGCTCGATGGTGAGTTTGCGCCCATCAAGCACACTGATATTCAGATCGGCTACTGCTGCCGGCAAGCTGGCCCGCATTTCAGCGACCGCTTCGCTGCGGGCTAGCTCATTTGGCCCGTAGAATAGGTAAATCATCGTTCGTTTCAGTATCAAGGGCGCAAGCAATGGCTACAATCAAGCGGGCAGCCCGTTCGGCTAACAAAGGGTTGAAGGTGTTCTCGCCGTTCGCTACCGCGCGAATGCTCAAGGTGCGAAATCCGCGCTGCCGCAATGGTGAGAGCAGTTCGTCACGTACCGCTTGGGTGTGCGGTTCCAAATCAATCACCGGTTCAGCGCGATCGGCGTCTATTGCCAGCCGGTACAGCAGCGGATCGGCTGGCTCGTGCCGGAAGACGCCGCTGCGGCTGATAATGGCTAATTGCCCGCAGGCGAGCGGCCCTAAGCCGATGATGAGCGTATTGGCCGGCTCGAAGGGGTAGCGCGCGATCAAAGCTTTGAGACCGTTTTGGTCGCAGTAGGCTGCGCCCACAGCTCCTGCCCACACCTCCACGTGCTGTAAGCGCGGGATGGTCTGGCCGGCAATGATCAGCGTCGCCAAGGCTGCGATCCCGCCATCGGGCTGCATGAGCGGTAGCTGGCGGCGCGTGGCCCAGAGCCACAACAATGCACCGGCGCAGGCGATGATTGCCAATGTCCAGCGTAGTGCTGATACAGTGGGGGTGGCAGCGATTGCCAACGGCAGGCTGCCGAGTGCCAGCCGGGCCAGCAACCCTTCGTATGTCGGCGCAATCAAGCGCGCGAGGCCGCGCCAAACCGGTGGCGTATCCAGCGGCGCCAGCAACACCAACCGCCAGCGTGGCTGGGGCGAGGTTTGGGTGTCAGCTACCTCGATCGGGCGCACCGCAATGATATTTTGGCTGATCCCTCGTTGGCGGAGCGGAGGCAATGGCGCATACATTCCATCAATCAGCAGCAGCGCCATCAGCCAGAGGCTAAACGCTATGCCTGCTACTGGCTGCCAAGCTGCCAACCCGATCGCCGCCATCAACCCAATCGCCGCCGGTGCGAGCCGGGTGCCCGGGTGCGCGGCAGCGGGCAAGGAATGGGTTGCGACACTGAAGCCCGCCTGTCGCAGGCGGGCATTGATCTGCGCGGCTGCCATCGCTTCCGCCGCCGAAGTTGCTGGCCGGGGGCCAAGCTGGTCAATGAGTTCAACGACGACCCCGGTGCTATCTAAGGTGCGCGCCGGCATCATTCCTCTACATCACTAAGGCGTTGGTGTTACGGTTGGTGCCGGTGTCTGGGTTGGATCCGTCACTATCGGCGCTTTAATCGGTGTTGACGTTGCTGGCGGTGTGGCGGGATTTCGCGGCAAACCGGGTAGCGGCGCATCTGGTCGCCGGCAATCAGTCTGGCCGGGCAAGCAGAGAAGCAAGACCAAATCGTAGCGAATGAATTGGTTGCCAATATCACCGACGTTCTTGATCTGCGCGAAGTAGAACCCGTCCACTTTAGGTGTAAACTCAATCTGCGAGTCGAGCGTATTGCCTCCCAGCATATCATCGTTGATATCAAGGATGCTGACGCCATCGCGATCGGCTAATACCAGCACCGTATCTGCGCCGGCCTGCGTCTCGCCGTTGACGGAAGTCGAGCCGCGGTAGCGTCGGGTATCAGTATAGATGACATAGCGTTTGCCGGCTTTGGCAAAGAATGTCACCCAATCGGCATCGCCAGTCGGGCAGAGACGACGGTTCTCTTGCACCTCGTTCGAGGTGATCAGCCGCGCTTGCTCAGGTAAGCCATCCGGTTCAAAGATATCAAGACAGACCGCCTCGACCGGTGCTGGCGTGGGGCCATAGCTTTCATCGAGCAATGCGATCACGTAGGTGTAATCGGTCCCGCCGCGTCCGGCGGTGTCACGGACCCGGATGTAATAGATTCCGTCAGCCGGAATGCGCACAGTAATGCGCGGCCGGGTGTCGCCGGGGTTGGGGTTGGCCGGATCGCGATTGAAGAAATCGTCGTTGAACGCCACCCGGTTGAGATTGCTGTCGAGCAATTCCAATGACAGATCAATTCCCGGTTTCATCACCGGCACATCAATGGTATATACTTTGCCTTCCACCCCGCCAAAATAGAGCCAATCCTCATCGCCGGTCGGGCAGATGACGTGCTCTTGCGGGATCTGCACATCGATCCGTTTAGCCTGCGCCGGGAAGTTGTCTGGTTCAAAACCATCGAAACAAATGGGTGTTGGCGTTATTGTTGGGATAGGAGTAGGAGTTGGTGTGGGTGTATTAGTGGGAATAATTACATTTACCGTAATGGGAAGCGTTACAGGATTGGTTGGCGCACTAGCGCGTACAGCAGCACTAGCGCGTACAGCATTGATAGTAATGAGGAAAGTTCCCACAGTTGCCGTCACGGGAATGCTATACAAAAACGTAAATGTCTGTGAAGCGTTTGTATCGAGAGTGACTGACGCGGTGGGAATAATGGTGACGGCTGGCCAGCCGGTTGGCTGGCTAGCCGAAATCGTAAATGTATCAGCCGGCCCCTGATTTTGTAAGGTTGCCGTAACCTGTATCACGCTTGGGCCGGGTTGGCCTGAAGATGTTATGGCGATCGGACTCCAAATGACATTGACCGGTACTACCGGCGCAGCCACAACTGAAAACTGCTGAAGGGCAAGGAGCACTATGAGCAGGGTTGAAACGAGCGCAACAGTAATGTTTCGGGTGCGAACAGAGGGTGTCATGCTGCTTGCCGGCTCCTCTGCTTACAGGGCAACGAATCCTCTCCTATTATACGCTGTCGCTGCCCTGAGTGTCAAACGTTTTGTGCGCTGAGGCGCATCAAGATGAGGATGGCTGCCTGTTTTGATGCTAGCCTGCAGCTATGAGCAGAAAGCCATTGGTAAGATGGGGTATTGTTTAGTCTGAAACTATATCAGCTAACAATCTGGTGGTATTCATAAAAGTTATGCTAAAAATATCGAAATTTGATAATTAAAATGTCTGTACCGTCGGTGAAGAGTTCATTTCACGCAAAGCGACGGCCTGCAATTACACTGTACTATAGCGGAGTATATTTCAGACAGAGCGCCAGCACGGCGCAGGAGGGGACCATGGACATCGCGATTGAGCTCGTTCATGGCTGGCGCTTGCTCGCTCGCGTGCGCGAGCTGATTAATGAGCCGGGCGCGCAGCGGCTGATTATTCGGAATGAAGACGGTGAGGACCTGATCGAGATCGGGGTTCCCGCTATGCTGGCTGGCGTTACCACTCGCCCAGTGTTGGCCGCCGTCAAGGCGATTGCCGACGAGATGCCGCGGGTGACAGTTGAGATTGTTCGTGGGGGGATGCTGGCGCGCGCAGTTGGCGAACCTGAGCCCGAGACCGATGAGGAGTTTGATCGTGCGATCGATGTGGTTGAGCCGGTGTTTGAGCGGTATTGATCGTCTATCCTAGAGCCGAGTGTTGGCGCAGGCGGTTGCATTGGTGCAACCGCCTTTTAGTTGTTCCAACCAAACAATGCTAGCCATGGGAAGGCTCGCTCGTAGGTCGCAAACATAAGCCACATTGGTAATTGCCAACTGACAATGAACAGCATGCTTCCAATCCATAGCGCGGTGTTGTTTCTGAGCGCAGGAGGAAATGTGGCGCACTGCTTGTATATCAATTGCGCTAGTATGAGGGTTGTGCAAGTCACATGAATGTTAATAAATCTGCCATAGTCTGCTGCAACGATAAACAACGGCGCGGTTGCGATCAGTGATAATCCCCATAAACCGCCGATGAACGCTAGCGCGTTGCGTGACAAGTATTGCCATAATCGATAGGTAGTAATCGTTACGATAATGGGGACTGCGCTAAGCAAGCCGGTGACCAGATAGACGGTTGTCGTCTCGGCAGTAGTGTACGATCGGGTAAATTGCATACCCTGTTGGGTGGTTGCGCCGAGAAATGTGATTGATCCAAGTGCATTCGGTTCGGTGCAATCTCGTGGCATTGCCGTTTGGAGCGATGCGCAGATGGCGTTGATGGTGGCAGGATCGGCTTGCGGCGCGCGTATGATCATGCCGGCAATGATAATGGCTGGTAGCAATGCTAAGCTTGTCATTCGCGAGAGCCGGCCAAATCCTTGTTCGTGGCTAACGGTGGCCATCAGCAAGTAAGGGAGATATAAAACGAGCATTTCATGTGATAGGATAACCAATACTGCGCCAATACCGGTCAGTAGAGGTAATATTATTGAGGATAAGGTTGATTTGCGTAAAACTAGCAGTTGCAAGCACAAGAGAATTCCAAACAAGACTTCTTTGCGCACGCCGAGGTGCGGCCAAGTAAAGATCATAAAGAGGAGAAAAGCTGGAGAAAATAATAGTATGACCGTGGATGGTGAAGCATCTGTTTGATGAATGAGTAGATAAACTAGTACTACAAATATGATAATAGTTGTGATCTGCGTAATGATGGTAAGCTTAATAATGTCAAGTGCTAGCCAATGTGAAATCTGCCATAAAATCTCACCAATCAACCCGCGCCGGACAAAGCCGCCTTGGTAGTTGATGAACCATTCACCAAGCAGCCATTCATGGGCTGTAGGTTGGCTCCATAGCAGGAATCCTAAATAGCTTTGTACAAAGACGATGGCGCTCAGCGTTGCAAAAAGCATGCGCTCCATCCAACCTTGCTTGCGGTTATCGCGGGTATTGGCGGTGTTTTGGCGGGGGTGAGCCTGAGCATGGTGCGATTCAATCGCCATCGTTGCTCTCGCGTCGATTCGGTTGCGCCTATTGCTTATAGTATAGCAGCCGGATCCTCATTGTCCATTACCATCGCGCAGCGATGCTGCGCCAAAGACTAGGATGATACAATTCATGCGGCTGGCTGCGCCGTGCTGCGATGCGGGATCGAGAGGGCGGTTCACGCAGTGATACAATGATAATATGGTATACTAAAAGTTGCGCGATGTGCGCTCAGTGAGGAGAAACCCTATGTCTGCTCATGCTCCCGCCGAACTCGATCTGGCGGTTGCGTCATTGATTATGGTGCGGCCCGATGAGGATCGTGCCGAGTACGAAGAACAGTACGAAAGTGTTGCTGCCGTGCAGGATCAACTGCGCGAGTACGGTATTGATATCGATTTGCTCAGCCAACCCGGCGTCGAGGTGTGGGAAGGCTCGATCGAGACGATGGGTGCGCTCTACCAGTTGGCCCGCATGGCGGCCCATCTCGAGCGGGGCAATGATTTGGCCCCGATTATCGCCGATGGCCCCGTTCTTGAAGAGGATCTCGATCGCGCCGTGACCGATGTCTGGGACGAGTTGGTCCCCAGCCGGTATCGCCATCTGATCAACTTGCAGGGGATCAATAGCTATTACCTGCCGGTTGATTTCGCTGATCCAATCTATCTGCCGTTTGAAGATGATGAGGGTGAAGAAGATCAAGCCTTCTTCGGCTCGTCGGTGCAGTTGCTGCGCGAGTTGTCTGAGTTGGCGCCGCAGTTGATCAAAGCCGGCGTCTCGCCGCGCTCCGATGCCTTCCGCTGCCTTGAGTCGCTCCGCGAAGCGGCGCGCCAAAGTATGGAGTGCGGTTTGCCGGTCATCGTCTGGTAAAGGTTCCATGCAGGATGTGATCTTTTTCGATCAGCGTCCCCGTCCCGATCGTGATCAGACGCCGCGCGAGCGGCGCTATTACGTCTGGACGGTGGGGTGCCAGATGAATATCTCTGACTCCGAACGGTTGGAAGCTGCCTTACAAGGGGTGGGCTATAGCCCGGCTGCCCGCCCCGAAGAGGCAAGCTTTATCGTGCTCAATTCGTGCAGCGTGCGCGCGTCTGCCGAGGAGCGGATTCTGGGCAAGCTCGGCGAGCTGGTGCGGGTGAAACGGGCCCATCCTGATACCAAGGTGGTGCTCTGGGGTTGCATGGTCGGCCCCAATAACCGCTCGATCTTCGCCGAGCAGTTGCCGATGGTCGATCATTTCGTCTCGCCTTCCGCCGTTGATGAGGTGGTCGCCCTTGCTCCCAACCCAGTCTATACCCTCGATGAGCCGGCCTTGCCGGTGCGCGATTGGCGCCATCCGCCGGTTTCGGTGCATGTCCCGATCCAATATGGCTGCAATATGACCTGCTCGTATTGCGTCATTCCGCTCCGCCGGGGCCGCGAGCGTTCGCGCCCCTTGGCCGAGATTGTCGAGGAAGTGCGCCGGATCGTTGCGCGCGGCGCCAAGGAGATTACCCTCCTTGGCCAGATTGTCGATTCGTGGGGCCATGACCTCCCTAGCCGGCCTGAGCTGGCTGATCTGCTCGAGGCGGTCGATCCCATCCCCGGTTTGCTCCGGCTCCGTTTCCTTACCTCGCATCCGGCGTGGATGACCGATCGCTTGATCGAAACTGTCGCTCGCTTGCCGCGCTGCCAGCCTGAAATCAATTTGCCGGTGCAGGCCGGCTCCGACCGCGTGCTGAAGTTGATGCGGCGCGGCTATACCGTTGCGCGCTACAAGGCGTTGATTGCTAAAATCCGTGCCGCTATTCCCCATATCTCGTTGACCACCGATATAATCGTTGGCCATCCCGGCGAGACCGAAGACGATTTTCGCCAAACGATGGAACTCTGCGCCGAGATTGGTTTTGATAAGGTGCATATTGCCGCCTTCTCGGCGCGTCCCGGCACCCGTGCTGCCGAACAGGAACAGGATCCGGCGCTCGCCGTGCCGCCAGAGGTGAAGGAAGAACGCCGCCGCCGGCTCGAGCAGTTGCAAGAACAGATTGCCACCGAACGGATGGCTCGCTTCCTCGGCCAGACGGTTGAGGTCTTGGTCGAAGGCGAGAGCAAAGGCAAGTGGCGTGGCCGTACTCCCGGCAACCGGCTGGTCTTCTTTAGCCATCCTGCCGATCTGACCGGCCAATTGGTGCCGGTGCATATTACTGTGACCAGTCCATGGTCGTTGCAGGGTGTACCGCAACTCGATCAATAGGTTCAGTGCCTAACCCAAGGAGAACGACCTTGTCAAAGCAAGATGAAAAGATGCGGATTCGCCGCCGCCTGCAAGAAAAGGCGATTGAATTGGCTGCCTTGAATCGCTGGCAAGAGGCGGTTGAGTTGAACCAGCAGCTGTTGCGCGTGAGCGAAGATGCCGAGACGTATAATCGGTTGGGGAAGGCGCTGTTTGAGCTGGGTAAGTATACCGATAGCCACCGCGCCTATCAGAATGCCCTGCGCCTGAATGCCTCCAATCCGATTGCGCGTAAGAATGTTGCTCGCCTCGAGGCGCTGCTGGCGCGTGGTATCACTGAAGCGCCGGTGACCCGCTCGACCCGCCAACAGGTCGATATGCGCATGTTTATTACTGAAACCGGTCGCACTGCCCTGACCTCGCTGGTTGATGTGCAGCGCGGCCCCGCCGTCGATGCCCTCATTACTGGCGAAAAGGTGGAATTGCGCGTTGAGGGCAAGATGGTCTATGTCGTCGATCTGGATGACAATTGGATTGGCCGGATTGAGCCGAAACTCAGCCATCGCCTCGTTGAGCTGATGAATGGCGGCAATCGCTATCTCGCTGCGGTCGTGCAGTCTGATTCGCGTAATGTGCGGATTCTGATCCGCGAAATTTATCAAGACCCCAGCCAGCGTGGGCGCGTTTCTTTCCCCGGTAAGCTCGGTGAAGGCGCTACCGTCCTCTCCTCGATCCGCTTCGATGATTATGAGGATGTGCTCGACGAAGAAGAGTTGGTTGAAGAGACCGAAACGCTTGATGAGGACTTTATCGGCGGCGATGAAGATGAAGAGATTGGTCTCGATGAGATCGATCAAGATATCGCCGACGAAGATGATCATCTCGAAGAGTGACCTCTGCGCCGGCGTCAGCACCGATCCTGACGCCGGCTTCCCCTTGCGCTCCGCCTCGTGGATAGCTATACTACACTCTAGCAGGTGTGCGTCTCACCGGTATGCGTTGGGAGACCGCTGCCGCGCCCTGCTTTTCCGGCACTATGGCAGAAAGGGTAGGTTATGAGCTTCCGTCTGCACGAAGTGAATCCGGCGGCCACTCCAGCGAGCGCGCCTTCGCAACGGATGCCTGAGATACCGCCACAGCCGGCCACCATCGCTGAGACGGGTCTGTCACTGGGTTTTCTAACCGATCATGTGCTGAAGGTGATCTATTTTTCCGGCGCCATCACCGGCCAGAAGCTCGAAGAGACGATTAAGCTGCCCTTTCTCGGCGTGATTGATAAGGTGCTTGAGTTTCTCAAGTTGGAAGAATATGTCGATATCATTGGCGCTGAAGGCGGTTTTAGCGAGCGTTCGTTTCAATACGTCATCACTGGCAAGGGCCGTAATAAGGTTCACGAAGTGATCGATCGGAACCAGTACGCCGGCCCGGCCCCGGTGCCGTTGCAGCAGTATGTTGATATCACCCTCCGCCAGAGCATCGGCGAACTGGTGATCGATCAGGCGACGATTCGCAAGGCGTTTAGCCATCTGGTCGTCAGCGAGAAGATGCTCGATAAGATTGGTCCAGCCGCAAATTCCGCCCGCTCGCTCTTCCTGTACGGCCCTCCCGGCAATGGGAAAACTACCATTGCCGAGGGGATTGCAAATCTGCTCGGCGGGTTGGTGATTATTCCCTACGCGGTTGAAATTGATGGCCAGATTATCAAGGTCTTCGATCCGCTCAACCATCAGGTTGTGCAGGTTAACGAAGTCAGCCATGCCGAACTGCCGCCGCCATCACCGTTTGGCGGGCCGGTGGCAGCGCCGACGACGACCTATCCCGATGCGCGGTGGGTGGTCTGCAAACGACCGCGGGTGATGGTGGGCGGCGAGCTTGAACTCGAACAGCTTGAGCTGATCTTCGACCCGATTTCAAAGGTCTACGAAGCGCCGTTCCAGATGAAGGCCAATGGCGGCCTCTTCTTGATCGATGACTTTGGCCGCCAGAAGTGCCGCCCGCAAGATCTGCTCAACCGCTGGATTGTGCCGCTCGAAAAGAAGGTTGACTTCCTTGCCTTGCAAACTGGCAAGAAGATTCAAGTGCCGTTTGATGTGCTGATCGTCTTTTCCACCAATCTCAACCCCAAAGATTTGGTTGACGATGCGTTCTTGCGCCGCATTCGCCATAAGATCGAGGTGCCCAATCCATCGCCAACCGAGTTTCGGGCGATCTTCCAGCTCGTGTGCAAACAAAAACGCATCCCGTATAGCGATGATGGTTTGCGCTACCTCATCCAAGAACACTATATGAAAGTTGGACGCGAGCTGCGCTCGTGCCATCCGCGTGATTTGTGCGATCAGATATTGGATGAATCGAAATACCGTGGTATTCCGCCGGCGATGTCTCGCGAGTTGATCGATCGCGCCTGCGAAGCGTATTTCGTCAAGCTCGGCTAAGGAGGTTGAATCACTATGTCGCTGCTCAAACGTCTCACCGGTAATCCTGCTCAGCCCGAGCCTGCGCCGGTTGTTGCCACCCCTCCCCCGCCGGCTCCGGCAGCGACTGTCGCTCCGGCGCCTCCTCCTCCGCCGCCCCCGGCAGCTGCTCCGGCTGCGCCGGCGCGCCCGGCGGTGCAAGATGCAACACCGGCGAATGACCAGAAGCGCATGCTCGATCTGTCGCTCTGGATTGTAGACCGAATTCAGGCTTCGTTAGGCAATCAGACCGAACTGAAACGCTCTCCTGAGACCGAACGGCTATTGCAAGAGCGTTTTGCCCGCGTCTATCAGCAGGCAAACGTGAATTTGCCTGATCAAGATGTCAAGAAGCTCTTCGCCATGGTGTGCGATGAGCTGTTTGGCTTTGGGCCGATCCAGCCGTTGCTCGATGATGATAGCATCTCGGAAATCATGGTCAATGGCCCCTACAAAGTCTACATCGAGCAAAAAGGCAAGCTCAAGCTGACCGATGTCCGCTTTGCTTCTGATGAGCACGTGATGAAGATTATTGATCGCATTATTCGCCCGTTGGGCCGCCGTATCGACCGCAAGTGGCCGATGGTTGACGCTCGCTTGCCCGACGGTTCGCGCGTTAATGCGATCATTCCGCCCTGTGCGATTGATGGCTCTACGATTACGATCCGCAAGTTTTCTAAGAATAAGCTTAAGGTCGAAGATCTGATCCGCTTTGGTTCGATGACGCCAGAGATGGCCGAGTTCCTGCGGGCCTGCGTCGTCTCGCGTTTGAATATTGTGGTCGCCGGCGGCACCGGCTCTGGTAAGACGACCTTGCTCAACGTGCTCTCGAACTTCATCCCTGAAGATGAACGGATTGTGACGATTGAAGATAGCGCCGAATTGCAATTGGCCCAAGAACACGTTGTCCGCCTCGAAGCGAAACCGCCGGAGATTGATGGCACTGGCCGGGTGTCGATCCGCGATTTGGTGATTAACTCGCTGCGTATGCGCCCTGAGCGGATCGTGATCGGCGAGTGTCGCGGCGGTGAGACGCTCGATATGTTGCAGGCGATGAATACCGGTCACGATGGCTCGCTGACTACGCTCCACGCCAATGCGCCGCGCGAGGCGATCGCTCGTATGGAGACAATGTCTTTGATGGCTGGCATGGATATGCCGCTGAAGGTGATCCGCGAGCAGATTGCGTCGGCGATCGACCTGATTGTGCAGCAGAGCCGCCTCGAAGACGGTTCGCGTAAAGTCGCCTACATTACCGAAGTGCAGGGCATGGAGGGCGATACCGTCGTGCTGCAAGATATCTTTAAGCTCGAAATCCTCGGCAAGACTGGCGAGGGTAAATTGATCACTGAATTGCGCCCGACCGGGGTGCGGCCCAAATTTACCCCTCGCCTCGAACAGCACGGCTTCAAACTGCCGCCGAGCATCTTCGGCGCGCAGATTCCGGGCCAGCGGGGCCGGTTTTAGTCGGTGAACGTCACGCAAAGACGCGTAGGCGCAGCGGGTTGGCCGGGTGGCTTGCGATCAGCACCCGGCAATTGCTTGCGTCTTGGAGTCTTTGCGTTTTATCTTGTGTCACGTTATGGCGCATCCAACCCAACTTCCGATAATCATTGTTGGCGGCGGCTTGGGCGGCTTGGCGGCGGCGATCCGGCTGGCTGCCCAAGGCCGGCGCGTTATCCTTTGTGAAAAGAACGAACGTGTCGGCGGCAAGCTGAACCTCCATCAGGCCGAGGGGTATACCTTCGATACCGGCCCGTCGTTGTTGACGATGCCATGGGTGATCCGCGAGCTGTTCGCCGCCGCCAACCGCCGGATGGATGACTATCTCTGCCTTGAGCAAGTGGAGCCGACCTGCCGCTATTTCTGGCTCGATGGCGCGCGCTTTGATGCGTGGCAGCGACTGCCCCAGTTGATCCAAGAGATCGAGCGCATTAGCCCGGCTGATGTGCCCAACTTCTTTCGCTTTATGGCCCATACTGCCCGTATCTACGATGCAGTGGCCGGCCCCTTTCTGCTGCGCCCGTTCGATGGCCTGCGCGAATTGATCACGCCAACGATGGCGCGCCATGCCCTGCGCATCGATTCGTTCCGCAGCGTTGATGCGGCGGTGCGCGCGTTCTTCCGCAGCTCTCACCTGCGCCAGCTCTTTAATCGCTATGCGACCTACAACGGCTCATCGCCGTACCTGTCACCCGCCACGTTTAACCTGATTGCCTATATCGAGCTAGCGGAAGGCGGTTGGTATGTGCGCGGCGGGATGTACCAATTGGCCGTGGCGCTGGCCCGTTTGGCTGCAGAGCTGGGGGTTGAGCTGCGCACGAGCGCGCCGGTGGTCGAGATCATCGTTGAGCGCGGCAGTGCGCGCGGGGTGCGACTGGCCGATGACACGGTCCTGCCGGCTGCGGCAGTGGTGGTGAACGCCGATCCGCAATACGCTTACGAGCGGCTGATCCCCGGCGGCCAGCGCGAGGCGGCGCGCCTCGCCCGGATTGAACCGTCATACAGCGGGGTGGTGCTCTTTCTCGGCGTTGAGGGCGATTTTCCGCAGTTAGCCCACCACAACATCTTCTTTGGCGGCGACTATCCGGCTGAGTTTCAGGCGATCGTGCGCGAGCGTCGTCCCGCCCTCGATCCGACGGTGTATATCGCTGCGACGTGCCGCTCCGACCCGGCGCATGCCCCACCCGGTCACATGAATCTGTTTGTGCTGGTGAATGCGCCGGCTGATGATGGCCGGATCGACTGGGAAGCCGTGCTGCCGGCTTACCGCGATCACATCATCGCCAAACTTGAGACGATGGGCTTGCGCGGTTTGCGGCATGCCATTCGCTACACCCATCATTGGACGCCGCGCGATCTGGCGCAGCGCTACAATGCCGCTTTTGGCGCTATCTATGGCATCAGCTCCAATTCCCCGTTTGCCGCTTTTGCCCGTCCGCCCCTGCGCGCGCGCCGGGTGCGCGGCCTGTATTTCGTCGGTGGCGGCACCCATCCCGGCGGCGGTATCCCGTTGGTCTTGCTTTCAGGGCAAGCAGTAGCGGCCCGGATCGCGGCTGATATGCCGGTGTAAACAAAAAACACTTTACACTCCTGTAGTTGTGCCTGACGAATATTTAATAGCTTTTTAACCTTCCGATGGCTGATAGTACAAAGAATTGTGTTTTATCATCGTTAAGTTACGATTAAGTACTTGATTTTTGACCTTCAGGGTGCTATGATAAGGCCGTAGCCTCGAGAGAATATCAGAAACCGGAAGGAGGAACCAACCACTTAGGTGCAACCGGAAAGCAAGCGCTTCATCTCTAATGTAAAGAGTTATGTGTGGGTAAGTCTAGAGAGATGAAGCGTAAGTTCGGAGAAACGACCGCCATCGAAAAAGAAGGTAAGGATGATGGGGTCGGGGAGACGAACAAACAAGCGCCAGATTACTGCTGAGTAATCGGATGCTCTGCGAGCCGTACGGTTGCCTCCCAAACAAACTCACCGCGTTGGGTAAGAAGGAGCTGCTGTCCCACGCTGGATGGTGAGATAATCCAATAGCAAAAGCTAGCCCGGCGCATAATCTGCTGAAGGCGGAGCAGCTAAAGGACCTGTGAGGGTACGGTGGTTTGGAACCTTCTTGCCGCTCTGGTGGACTCTCGAGGCGGTTGGTTTCCAAGAGGGTTTAACGTAGGCGGGTAATTAAGTTGATCCGTTTAGTCGCGATGCGGTAGGCAACTACCGCATCTGCGTTTTTATGCTGGCATAGGTGGAACGCTGCACCCCTACGCCATCGTCCAGCCGCCATCGACGGCCAGCGTCTGTCCGGTGATGTACGATGCTACCGGCGATGCAAGGAAGAGCACGGCGGCGGCGACCTCTTCTGGTTTCCCCAACCGGCGTAACGCGATAATATTCGCGCTCCACTCTTGGATCGGTTTGGGAATGGCCTGTACGAGCTCTGTTTCGATCATTCCCGGTGCGACCGCGTTGACGGTGATCTGCCACGGCGCCGCTTCACGGGCTAAGGCACGCGTCAGCCCGATGATCCCGCCGGCTGCCGCGGCAAAGTCGGCTTGGCCGGGAAAGCCAGAGGATCCGTAGAGCGCAGCTACATTGATAATCCGTCCGTAGCGCTGTTGCATCATCGGGCGTAGTGCGGCGCGGCAGGTGTGATAGACCCCGCTCAGGTTGGTTTGGATCGTTTGGCGCCAACGCTCGCTGCTCATCTCGCTCAGCGGGCCATAATCGGCGATCCCGGCGCTGTTGATCAAGATATCAAGCTGGCCCCACCGCTCGAGTGCTGCATTCACCAATGCAGGCCCACTGTCAACTTCGCGGACATCGATTGCCAGTGCTGCAGCTTCGCTGCCAAGCGATTGGGCCACGGCGACAATGCTGGCAGCAGCAGGCTCGTCGTGATGGTACCCTACCAACACCCGCGCGCCATGCCGGGCAAGGCCGCGCACAATCGCTTGCCCAATCCCTCCCGACCCGCCGGTGACGATTGCTACTTGTCCGGTGAAGTCGATCATAGTTGCTTCTATCCCGTTCCTTGGTACGGTCATTGCCGTGCAACAACCCTACGGCATCACCCAACCGCCGTCGATGGTCAAGACATGGCCGGTAATGTACGAAGCGCGTGGCGAAACGAGAAACCGGATGGCGGCAGCGACCTCTTCTGGGCGGCCAAACCGGCCCAACGCGATCGCTTGCAGCGCCCATGCCCGTAACGCTTCCGGCACGGTTTCCACCATATCGGTTTCGATATAACCGGGAGCGACTACATTGACGGTAATGCCGTCACGAGCAACTTCACGGGCGAGCGAACGGTTCAAGCCGATAATGCCGGCTTTGGCGGCGGCATAATTCGTTTGGCCGACATTGCCGGCCAGCGCCGCTAGCGAACTGACCGACACGATCCGGCCATAGCCGGCAGCGCGCATAGCTGGTAGAACGGCGCGACAACAGAGAAACACCGAGGTCAGATCGGTTTCAATCACCTGTTGCCATTGCTCAGGGCGCAGGCGGGCCAGTGGCGCATCGGCAGTGATACCGGCATTATTGACCAGCACATCGATCCGGCCCCAGCGTTCTAATGCTGCTTGCACCATGCTTGCCACTGCCCGCTCATCGGCAACGTTGGCCTGATAAGCGAACGCATCACCGCCATTGGCGACAATTTCAGCCGCCAAAGCTTCAGCCGCCGAGGCGCTCCGCTGATAGTTGATCAATACGCGCGCCCCAGCAGCAGCCAGCTCAATGGTTGTGGCGCGCCCGATCCCGCGCGCGCCACCGGTAATAATGGCAACCTGCCCCTGCAATTCCATAGCATTCTCTATACCGGTTGCATAGCCGTCAATGCCCGGACATCCTCGAAGGTAGCGACGTTGATCAAGCGTGCTGCTGGCGCAATCCGGCGAATCAAACCGGTCAATACCCTCCCCGGTCCGATCTCGACGAAGGTGTCGATCCCCATCGCCACCATGTGCTGTACCGACGCGATCCAACGTACCGGCGCTACCACTTGCGCAACCATCTCGCGCCGCACATCATCGGCATCGCGGAGCGGTTCAGCCGTGACATTGGCAATCAGCGGAATATCCAGATCGCGGACGGTCGCATTGGCAATCGCCTGCGCCATGCCTTCGGCGGCCTCGACCATCAAGGGGGAATGGAAGGCTGCGCTGACTTTGAGGGGAATCACCCGTTTTGCGCCGCGACTTTTGGCGAGCAGACTGGCATGTTCGACGGCCACCACACTGCCGCTGATCACGAGCTGGTCAGGAGCATTGTAATTGGCGATGACAACGGTGCCGTGTAGTTGGTTGTTGTGTTGCAGCGCCGCACTGACCTCTTGGCAGATCTGTTCGAGGATGCCGGCATCAAGCCCAATGACGGCGGCCATACTGCCATCGTGAGCGGCGGCCATCAATTCGCCCCGGCGGCGCACGAGGCGCAACGCTGTGGTGAAATCCAATGAACCGCCTGCAACTAAGGCCGAATATTCGCCAAGGCTGTGGCCGGCGACCGCAATTGGTGGTTCGAGCCGGTCGCCCAATAGTTCGCGCATCGCGGCTAAGAGGGCCATGCTGGTGGTGAGGAGCGCCGGTTGCGCATTCTCAGTGGCGGTGAGGTCGGTTTCTGGCCCGCTAAAGCACAATTCACTCAACCCGAAATCAAGCGTCTCGTCCGCAGTGGCAAACATCTGGCGTGCTGCTGCCGATGCCGCGATCAAATCGCGCCCCATGCCAACTACCTGCGATCCCTGACCCGGAAAGACCCATGCAATGCTCATGGTTGGCCCGCCTTCTCCTTCCCTGCCAGCGCTTTGCCCTCCCCCTCGGCGCGTGCGCCAGCGTGACCGCTCATCGTCCGTGTTAGCTCGCTATAGCTTCTGGGCCGCTCATTACGGCTCAGCAAACCCCTTACCGCGCCGGACGGCCCCAGCGTACTACGCCCGACCCCCACGTTAAGCCGCCGCCAAATGCGGTGACTAAGACATAGTTGCCAGATGTAATCCGGCCCTGTTGGGCAGCTTCGTACAGGGCAATCGGAATGGAAGCCGCCGACGTGTTGCCATACCGGTCGAGATTGATCATCACCCGCTCAGGCGGAATTTCGAGCCGGCGCGCGACTGCATCAATGATCCGCACGTTGGCTTGGTGCGGGATCACCAGCGCAATCTCGTCGATCGTCAACCCAGCCGCTTGCACCACCTGCATCGCTGAATCGCTCATCTCACGCACGGCGTGCTTAAAGATTTCACGCCCATTCATGTAGACATATTGCCGGCCTTCAGCTAGCAACTCGGCTGTGAGCGGCATGCGCGTGCCGCCGGCATCAACCGCCATGAGGTCTTCGAGGTTGCCGTCGGCGCTCAGGTTGGAAGCGATCAGGCCAAACGGCTGATCGGTCGCTTCCAGCACCACTGCGCCAGCGCCATCACCAAACAGGACACAGGTGTTGCGGTCGTCCCAATTGATATAGTGGGTAAAGATATCGGCCCCGATCAGCAAGAGGCGGCGGCTCACTCCACTTTTGATCAGGCTCGTGGCGACGGTCAGTCCGTAGACGAAACCGCTGCACGCCGCCGCCAGATCAAACGCGGTCGCCCGTGGGATGTTCAGATTCGCTTGCACCGTGCAGGCGGTTGCGGGGAACGGTCGATCAGGGGTGCAGGTAGCGACGATGATTGTATCAATGGTCGCCGCATCGACTCCTGCCATCGCTAGCGCCTCGCGTCCGGCGGCGGTTGCGAAGGTTGACGTGCTCTCACCGGGACTAGCGACTCGGCGTTCACGGATGCCGGTACGGGTATGGATCCACTCATCAGAGGTGTCAATCCGTTGTGCCAGCTCATCATTCGTGATCACGCGCGAGGGGACGGCCATACCCCAGCCGATCACTGCCGCGTAACGTTCCCTGCTCACCCTCACGGCCTTTCTATCTACGGTAAAAGGCTGCCGAACCGATCCGATCGGCAGGCAGCCCCTTCATGCCTGTGGACCCTGTACGTGTCGCGATCCAAGCGTAACTGACTACTCAGCGTTCACTTTCAGGACCTGCCGGCCCTTGTAGTAACCGCACGACAGGCATGCGCGATGCGCCCGCATCAATTCGCCGCAGCGCGGGCAAGTTACCATAACCGGCGGTGTCAATGCCAGATGTTGCCGCCGGTTGCCGCGCCGGTGGCGCGATACTTTTCGCTTCGGTACTGCACCCATGATTTGGTACTCCTCAGTTTTGGTTCCGTTGTCGCTCCGCCCATTCACGCAGCGCAGCGAAGCGTTCATCGACTGGAGCGTCGTCTTCCTCAATGCCTTCCGACTCAACCGTATAGTTAACCGGTTGGTCGCGGTACGCCGGCGCGACCGGGTTCATCGGCAAGCTGATCAGCGCGTAGCTACGAATTGCTTCACCCACATCGATATGGTGCAGCTCATCGAGCATAAACGGATCATCTTCCACCGGTTTTGGCAATCGGTGCCCGTTCACCACATCGACCACGGCGTAAAACTGATCGCTGAAGTCGAGATCAAGCTCGTAATCAAACTGTTCAAGCGAGCGCACGCAGGTGAGGGTGACAACGCCGTGAACAGTCACTTGTGCGTACACACCGGCCGCCGTGCGCGTCAAACGGAGGCGACCGCTAATATTGCGCAACGTCAGATCGTCATCGAGCCGCAGCACCGGCTCGGTAAACGAGATATCACGTCGCGCTCCCATCTCTTCGCGCAGCAGTTGCGCGAGATTAAACCGTAGAGCTGTCATAACATTCACCTGTGGCGCGCCATTGGCCCCGCCACAAGCTCCGAATTATAGGCGAGAGAGTGGCGGGTTGTCAAGCACCCGGTTGGCACTTATCCAGCGCATGCAAGCCATTTCGCACACTCGTGAGCAACTTGCTCAGCCGCTCATCGAGTTCTTCCAATACTTGCCGAGCGTAGGCATCAGCGCCGGCTCGTACCTCAGCGGCTTCCTGTTCGGCCTGTTGCAGCAGGCGCGCGCGCTCCGCTTCGACAGCCGCCAACAAACCGTGCTCGCTCAGCACCTCTTGCACGCGGGCTTGCGCAGCAGCGAGCAATTGCTCTTGCTCGGCGATAATCCGGCGGGCGCGCTGGATCTCTTCGGGAATGACTGTGCGCATCTGGTCGATGATCTCGAGTACGCGACCTTCATCAATCAGCGTGCGCCCGCCGCTGAGGGGCAAGCGAACCCCGGCAGCGATCACCTCTTCCAATTCATCAATCAGATCATCCAGCTCGATGGCGATCACCCCCTCTGCGCGAACTTTTCCCGTAAGGCCGCAACAACCACCGGTGGCGCAAACTCGACCGGATCGCGCCCTAGGCTTGCCATTTCACGCACAGCCGTCGAGCTGATATGCGCGAATGGTCGCCCGGCCATCAGCACCACCACTTCAATCTCGGGATCGATCGTCTGATTGACCTGCGCCATTTGGAACTCGGCTTCAAAATCGCTTCCGGCGCGCAGGCCACGCACGATGGCGCATGCGCCAACCTCACGCGCAAATTCAACCGTGAGGATGTGATAGCTCATCACTTCCACATTGGCGAGGTCAGCGGCCGTCGCTCGTAATAATTGCAAGCGCTCTTCGGTTGAAAACAGCAACCGCTTTTGTGGTCGATCGAACACGGCCATGATGACCCGGTCGAAGATGCGCGCGGCGCGGCGGGCGATATCAAGGTGAGCGTAGGTGACCGGATCGAAACTGCCGGGATAGATGGCGATGCGCATGGCTTACCCTTCTTGTTCCGGCGTAGCGGTGGTCGCGAGTTCGTAGATCGAAAAACAGGAATCGCCCAGCCGGCGAAATTTGATCCGGTGCAGACCGGGATACGCATCGGCGATCGCGACGCGGGGGGAATGCCCGACGATCAGCAAACTACCCTCTTTGCCAACGCCACTGCTCGCGACGAGCTGCATGGTCGCCTCGATCGCTGGATCAGCATACGGCGGGTCCATGATGATTATATCATAGCGTCCAACGCCGCGCTGACGATGTAAAAAGCGATCAACCGGCATATGATGGATGCGCGCTTGCTGATCAAAACGAGTATGGCGCAGGTTTTCGGCGATGATCGAGCAGACGTGGGCATTGCGCTCGACGAAATCGGCGCTGTCAGCCCCACGGGACAAACATTCGATGCCAAGCGAGCCGGTGCCAGCGTAGAGATCGAGCACGGCGCCGCGAATTGGCCCGTACCCTTCCAGCACGGAAAAGAGCGCCTCTTTGACTCGATCCAGCATAGGCCGGGTGCCAAGCCCTTTCGGCGCTTTTAGGCGATGCCCTTTGGCTTTTCCGGTGATCACGCGCATGCCAACCGCCCGGTGAATGATAATGCATAGCAGACGGCCGGGTCGCGGACCGTCTGCCTGCTTGCATCGCTGCGATAATCGCTGATGTCTGCGTTAGCGCTTGGTATACTGAGGCGCCTTGCGCGCGCGCTTGAGACCGACCTTCTTCCGCTCTTTCGCGCGCGGGTCGCGGGTGAGCAGGCCAGCCTGCTTGAGCTTTGCGCGCAGCTCGCTATCGTAATCGAGCAGGGCGCGGGCAATACCATGGCGCACCGCGCCGACCTGCCCGGACACGCCGCCCCCCTTGACCTTCACCAGTACGTTAAACGTGTTGAGGTGATTGGTCAACACCAGCGGCAGCCGCAGATTGCGCTGGAACAGATCGCGATTGCCGAAGTAATCTTCCGGCTTCTTACCGTTGACGATAAAATCCCCACTGCCGGGGAAGAGGCGCACCCGCGCCACCGCCGTCTTGCGGCGGCCGGTGCCCTGATAGTAGCGCTTGGCTTCCATTCCTTCTCCTCACCACCTGTGCGCCGGGTATGGCGCGTGCTCGTGATCAACGCGCGCGGGCGCGAGTTTGCAGTAACAACGGCCCACGCTGCACTAGCGCGGGATGTAGGGCTTGGGCTGCTGCGCAGCGTGCGGGTGGTTCGGCCCAGCGTAGATGCGCAGTTTGGTCAGCAACCGGCGGCCCATCCGGTTCTTCGGCAGCATCCGCTTGACGGCTAGCCGCAGAACACGATCCGGGCTCTTGGCCAGCATCATCTTGTACGGGGTAGCCTTAATGCCACCCGGATACCCAGTGTGCCGATAGTAGATCTTCTGATCCGGCTTGCGCCCGGTCAACACAATCTTCTCGGCGTTGACCACAATCACGAAATCACCGCCGTCGATCGACGGGGTATACGTCGGCTTGTGCTTGCCGCGCAGCAGCGTACTGATCTGCGTCGCCAACCGGCCGAGCACCTTCCCGCTCGCATCAATCACGTACCAGTCGCGCTGCACTTCTGACGGTTTCTGATGATAGGTCTTCACAGCACCTATTCCTCGTGTACGTAGGACGAAGGCTGTTCGACCTTCGTCGTGCCATTTTGCCGTTCTATTGGTTCAACCCAGCGAATAAGGCCGGGCGGGTAGCGCACCGCCGTGAGCGTCAATCCGTGCGCTGGGGCGGTTGGCCCGGCCAGCCGGCGATCACGGCTGGCCAATACCTCGCCAAACTGATCGACGGTCATCCGCCCACGCCCAACAAGCAGCAGCGTGCCGACGATCATCCGCACCATATGTTGCAGAAACGCATGTGCCGCTAGCTCGATGGCTAATAACCGCCGGTCAAACCACTCCCGCTCAACGATCCGGGTCCAGTGCATTGTCCGCACCGTCGAGCGTTGGGTTGGCGTGGCCGTTGTGAAGGCGGCAAAATCGTGCGTTCCCTCCAATAGCCGAAGCGCTGCAGTCATTGCCGGCACATCAAGCGATCCTGCATAATGCAGCGCCTGATGGCGGAGTTGCGGCAATGGCGCCGGCGCACAATCGATCAGATAGCGATATTCACGCTGCAGAGCGCTAAAGCGCGCGTGAAAATCGCGCGGCGCTTCACCGACATTCTGCACCGCCAGATCAGTTGGCAGATGCGCATTCAGGCCACGCCAGATAGTAGCGAGTGAATGGCGAGTGTCCGTTTGCACATGCGCCACCTGCCCAGAGGCGTGGACCCCGGCATCGGTGCGTCCTGCCAACACAATCCGGCGTTGTTCCTGCGTCAGCGCCTCCCATGCCGATTCGAGCGCGCCTTGCACCGTGCGAATGTCGGTTTGCCACTGCGATCCGGCGAAATCGGCGCCGTCATAGGCTAGCAGCAGCGCAATCGTCCGCATCAGACCAACTCGATCAAGGCCATTTCAGCCCCATCGCCGCGGCGCGGGCCGAGCTTGGTAATCCGCGTGTAGCCGCCATTGCGCCCGCCGTAAGTGGTCGGCGCAAAGGTAAACAGCTTGCGCATCGCGTCCTTGCTGGCCAGCTTCGAGAGCGCCATCCGGCGCGCATGCGGCGTATCCTCGCGCGCAATCGAGAGCAATTGTTCAATTTCAGGCTGGACCGCGCGCGCCTTGGCCAGCGTCGTCTTAATCTTCTTGTGCTCAATCAGGGCGATCATCAGGTTACGGTAGAGCGCCTTGCGGTGCTCATACGACCGCCCCAGCAATTTTCCGGCATGTCGATGTCGCATGATCGTATCCTCTTAGTGCGACGCCCCATTCGCAGGCAATCGCGGAATATAACCCCGTTCGATCAACTTATCGCGAATCTCTTCCATCGATTTCTGGCCGAGATTGCGCACCGACAAGAGCGCCTTCTCGTCCATCTGCAACACCTGACCGATCTTGGTGATTTCGGCCCGCTTCAGGCAGTTATACGTGCGGGTCGAAAGTTCCAACGTCTCGATCGAGGTGTCATAGACGCTCGCTGGAATCTCCAACCCATTCGCTTCAGGCTGGGCTTCCGGTTCAGCGGCCAGCCGGTTGAAATTCGCGATCGTCGTGTTGTAATGCACCAACACCCGAGCCGCATAGTCGAGCGCATCGACCGGTCGCACGGTGCCGTTGGTCCACACCTCAAGAATCAGGCGGTCGAAGTCAGTTGCTTGGCCGATACGGGTGTTTTCCACCATATAATTCACCCGCGGCACCGGCGTAAAGATCGCGTCGATCGGAATCTCACCCAGCGGGAGGATTCCGCGCTGATCAGCCGACAGATAGCTGCGACCGCGCTCAATCGTTGCCACCAGCTCAAACTGCGCCTGCGCATGTTCGAGGGTGCAGATATAGTGATCGGGATCAACGACCGCCAGCCCCTCTGGCAAAACCAGATCGGCTGCCGTCACGATGCCCGGCCCCTGTTTCCGGATCGTCGCGGTTGCCGTGCCTTCGTGGCGGCCACGCAGGTGGATGCCTTTCAGGTTCAGAATGATCTCGACCACTTCCTCGGTCACGCCGGGGATGGTATCGCTCTCCTGATAGACACCGGCAATACGCACGCGGGTAATCGCCGATCCGGGAATGGCGGTAAGCAAGACGCGCCGCAGCGCGTTGCCGAGCGTATGTCCATAGCCCGGATCGAGCGGCTCGATTTTAAAGCACCCAAAGGTCTCGGTCGTCTCGACAACCTCAATCTTTGGTTGAGCGATATCGAGCACGGCTGCCTCCCATTTCTTCGTTTGCATCCCGCAGACGGGAGCTACTACCGGCTATAGAACTCGACGATCAACTGCTCGTTGATCCCGGCCTCAGCATCTTCACGGCGCGGCAGCGAAACTACCGTGCCCGAAAGGTCAGCCGCATTCAGCCGGAGCCATTCGGGGGCGCGGTGCTTGTTTAACGCGCCGCTATCGACCAGATTCTTGAAATAGGTGCGGCTGCGGCTCTGCGGGCGCACCGCGATCACTTGCCCAACCTTCACGGTATACGACGGGATATTTGTCTTGCGACCATCAACAACGATATGTCCATGATTCACCAACTGGCGAGCCTGCGCGCGCGTCGTGGCGAACCCAAGCCGGTACACCACATTATCGAGCCGGCGCTCGAGCAAGCTCAGCAAATACTCGCCGGTCACGCCGCTGCGGCGCGACGCCTGCTCGAACAAACGGCGGAACTGGCGCTCAAGGACGCCGTACAGAAACTTTGCTTTCTGCTTTTCGCGCAACTGCATCCCATAGTCGGACAACTGCCGGCGACGGGCGGCAGCACCGTGCTGGCCCGGCGGATCCGACTGCTTGTTCAGAATGCGCTGTCCTTTTTCGGTGATTCCAATCCCCAGCCGCCGGCTCACCTTACCGACGGGGCCTGTGTATCGCGCCATAGTCTTCCTTATCCTTTGTCAATATCACGAACGCAGGGAACGCTGCGTTCCACTTTGCACGCCTGTGAGATGGGCGCCGGCGCTGCTGCTTGCACGCGCCACCGCAGTGGGCGTCCGGGAACAATGCCCTCCGGTTCCAGTTGCGGTCGTCTCACAGTGACAGACCGAATACGTTGTCGCTACCCATCACCGAACCGTTGCGCTTACACGCGGCGGCGCTTGGGCGGGCGGCAGCCGTTGTGCGGAATGGGTGTCACATCGGTAATCGCCGTGATCTGCAAACCGGCGGCCTGCAACGACCGGATCGCGGCCTCGCGGCCAGCGCCGGGGCCCTTCACAAACACCTCAACTGACCGCATGCCGTTTTCCATCGCCTTGCGGGCAGCGTTCTCGGCAGCCACCTGCGCAGCGTAAGGGGTGCTCTTGCGCGAGCCTTTGAAACCGCTCTGGCCGGCGCTCGCCCAACACACCACCGCACCCTGCGGATCGGTAATCGTCACGATCGTATTGTTAAACGTGCTTTGAATATGCGCCTGACCCCGCGGCACATTCTTACGTTCGCGGCGCTTGCCGCGCTGGCGTGCCGTCGTCGTGGTCGCTTTTCCCTTCGCGGGCATGCCTCACTCCTTATCGCAATTACTTCTTGGTCTTCTTCTTGATACCGATCGCCTGACCGCGCCGCCCGCGGCGAGTGCGAGCATTGGTGCGCGTGCGCTGGCCACGCACCGGCATGCCGCGGCGGTGGCGCAAGCCACGGTAGCAGCCAATATCCATCAGGCGCTTGATGTTCAACTGCACCTCGCGGCGCAAATCGCCCTCGACCCGATACTCGCGATCGACAATCTCGCGAATCCGGCCAACCTCTTCCTCGGTCAGATCACGCACCCGGCGATCGGGATTCACATTCGCTTTGCGCAGAATGTCCATGCCATTCGAGCGGCCGATCCCATAGATGTAGGTGATCGCAATCTCGATCTTTTTGTTGCGGGGAATATCAACCCCGGCGATACGTGCCATGCCTGTCCTCTTCGCTACTGATAGGTTCCGCCAACCGGATGCGGCTGGCGGAGTGTCCTTCTCGGCCCGTCAGAGCGGGCGGATATTGCCTGCCGTTATCCTTGCCGCTGTTTATGCTTCGGTGTGCGCGAGCAGATCACCCGGATCACGCCCTTACGCTTAATCACCTTGCAATACTCGCAGCGCGGCTTTACCGACGCTCGCACTTTCATTTCAGCCTCCTTGCGGCGGCGGACGCCGCCGTGCTGCGTCGCGCCCCCCTACTTATAGCGATACGTAATGCGTCCCCGGGTCAGGTCATACGGCGACAGCTCGACCAATACCCGGTCACCCTTCAAGATCCGGATGTAATTCATCCGCATCTTGCCCGAGATGTGAGCCAGCACTTCGTGCCCGTTATCGAGCTGCACCCGGAACATTGCGTTAGGCAATGGCTCCGTGATCGTGCCCTCCATCTCGATCACGTCCTTCTTCTTCGACATATCCCTCCTAACCTACGGCTGCGCTGGCGCCAGATACGGGCTCAGCGCTTTCAGCATTGCCTCTGTCACGAGCGCGATCTCACGTTGACCATCGATCTCATGCAGGATGCCCTGCCGCTGATAGTACTCAATCAGCGGCATCGTTTGGGCGAAGTAGACATCCAGCCGGTGCTGCGCCGTCTCGATCGAATCATCGCTCCGTTGATAGAGTTTGCCGCCGCAGGCGTCACAGATGCCCGGTCGGTGCGACGGAAAATAATAGATATTGAAGATGGCGCCGCAGGTGCGGCATGTCTGCCGACCGGCAATTCGGCGCAGCAGCACATCTTGTGGCACGGCCAAAAAGAGCACGGCATCAATGCGAGCGCCGTCACCCGCGAGCGCCTCTTCGAGCGCCCGTGCCTGATCTTGGGTCCGCGGGAAGCCGTCGAAGATGACACCCGCGGCGCAATCCGGCTGCCGGATGCGCTCGAGGATCATCCGAATCACGACCTCATCGGGTACCAATTCACCGCGATCCATATAGGACTTTGCCAGCATACCCAATTCGGTTCCTTCACGCAACGCGGCGCGGAAGAGATCACCGCTGGCGACGTGGGTCAAACCCGTCCGATCGGCGAGGGTCTTTGCTTGTGTGCCTTTGCCGGCCCCCGGCGGTCCTAACAAGATAACGTTGGTCATGACTCGGCGCTCGCTCAGTTTCAGAACCGTACAGCATCCTGTACGGTATGACCGTTTGCCTGTCTCACAAAGACGCTGCCCAACCGGCATGCCGGCGAGCAACGACTTGTATTGTACTACACTTTTTGCCGTTCGTGTGCAACGCCTACCGGGTCAAGAAACCCTCGTAGTCGCGCATAATCAACTGCGCCTCAAGCTGGCGCATCGTATCGACTGCCACACCGACCACAATCAGCAGCGCAGTGCTGCCGAGCCCAATTTGCACGCCAGTAATCGACTGGGTGAGGAAGGGCAACACCGCGATCAAGCCAAGGAAGAGCGCGCCGGCGAGCGTGATCCGGTTGAGCACCTTCATCAGATACTCCTCCGTCTTCTTGCCGGGGCGAATGCCGGGGATGAACCCGCCATTGCGCTGCAAGTTTTCGGCCAGATCTTGCTGGGTGAAGATCACCACTGTGTAGAAGTAGGTAAACCCAACCGTCAACAAGAAGAGGAGCGTCATATAGACGATCCCGCCGCCTTGTCCAGTCGGATTGAACGTGTTGTAGAAGAAGCCGGCGATCGCATTCCCGATCCCTTCACCGCCGGGCCGGTAGAACCACGACGCGACGATGCCGGGGAAGATGATAATGCTTTGAGCGAAGATCAGCGGGATCATGCCGGCCGAATTCACCTTCAGCGGAATGAAGCTGCTCTGGCCGCCATAGACCTTGTTGCCGCGCACCCGCCGCGCATATTGTACCCGGATGCGGCGCTGGCCTTCTTGAATGAGCACAATGCCGACGATCGTCAGCAGGGCAATGGCGATAAAGCCGATCAGGCCAAGGATGGTGCTGAAATCACCGGCTTGGCTGATCTGGAAACCCTGAATGATCAAGCCGGGCAACCGCGAAACGATGCCGCCGAAGATGATGATCGAGATACCGTTGCCGATCCCACGCTCGTTGATCTGTTCACCGAGCCAGATCAGCAACATCGTGCCGGCGACCATCGTCGTCAGCACGGTGAACGTCGGCAAGAAATTCGCTCCTAGATCAAACGGGGTGCGGAACAACGACTGAATGGGATCGTTGTTCGGATTAATCGTGCGCTCAAGGGTCAGCGTTTGACCGTAGGCTTGCAGGTACGCCAGTGGAATGGTCAGCCACAACTGGTAACGGTTGAGGCGCAGACGACCCTGTTCGCCCTCTTTTTGCAATTCTTGCAGCGCGGGAATCAGCGGCTGCAGTAATTGCATAATAATTTGGGCGGTGATATACGGGTAGACACCCATCGCCGCCACCGAAAAGTTTTCCAGCGCGCCGCCGGCAAACAGGTTGAGCAACTGGGCTAGTTGGTTGGTTGCCAGCGCCTGCCGCAACTGCTCGAGCGTTACCGGGTTGATGTTGGGCACCGGAATATGCGCGATCAGGCGAAACAGAAACAGCATCCCGATCGTAAAGAGGATGCGGCGCCGGAGATCAGGCAACTGAATAGCGCGAAGTACAGCCTGCAGCATGGTGATGCTTCCTGTGGGCGGCGAGAACGACGAGGTTCTCGCCGCACTGACCGATTACGATTGGCGAGCGTTGCGCATGCTCGGATTGGGACCGCGCGAGCGCGAGTGACGCTCGACGACCCACGTCAGATCGATTGCCTTTCCGCCGGCGGCCTCGATCTTCTGGCGGGCGCTGGCCGAAAACTTATGCGCCTTGATCACCAACGGCTGGCTCAATTCGCCGTCACCGAGAATCTTAACTGGCATCTTCTTGCGGCGCACCAGCCGGCGGTCCAACAATGATTCCGGCGTCACTTCCAGCTCAGCCGGCCAATCGGCAAGGCTGCCAACGTTGACCACTTCATACTCAACTCGGAACTTGTTCGTAAACCCGCGCTTGAAGGGCATGCGCTTCACCAGCCGGTTCTGGCCGCCCTCAAAGGTGCGGTAAGGACCGGGCCCGCTGCGAGCCTTCTGGCCCATCATACCCTTACCGCCGGTTTTGCCTTTGCCCGAGCCGTGGCCGCGACCGATGCGCTTGCTCTTGCGGTGCGAACCCTCGGCGGGGCGCAAATCGTGAAGTTTCATGCCTGCACCTCGTCCTCAACCTCTTCCACCTTCACGAGGTGCTGAATCTTAAACAGCATCCCGCGCACCGATGGATTATCAGGTTTGAGCACACTCTGATTCAAGCGGCGCAAGCCCAGCGCGGCCAGCGTCTCTTTCTGATCGCGCGCATAGCCGATTGCGCTCTTGATGTATGTTACGCGCAGCTTACCCATCACGCCGCCTCCGTTTCGCGCCGCGTCCGGCGTTCCATCAGCTCTTGCGTCGTCATGTCGCGCCGGCGCGCCATCTCTTGCAGCGAGGTTATCTCGCTCAGTGCCTTGAATGTCGCCTTCACGACATTCACCGGGTTATTGCTGCCATAGACCTTCGAGAGCAGGTCTTTAATGCCAGCCGCCTCAACCACCGGGCGCACGCCGCGACCGGCGATAACGCCGGTACCAGGGGCTGCCGGGCGCAGCATCACTTTGGTGGCAGCATACTTGGTCACGACCTCGTGGGGGATGGTCGAATGCACCAGCGGTACGCGGATCAGATTGCGCTTAGCCGCTTCAGCCCCCTTGCGGATCGCATCCGGCACTTCTGCCGCTTTGCCCATGCCAATGCCAACGTGGCCTTTGCCATCGCCGACCACAACGACCGTGCTGAAGCTGAAGCGCCGGCCGCCCTTCACGACCTTTGACACGCGGTTGATCTGGACGACTCGCTCCTCGAGCTCCAGCGTGTCGGGGTTGATACGTTCTCGTTTCACAGTTCCTCCGCTACGCTGCCCTTGGGCAACTAGAAGTTCAGACCAGCTTCGCGGGCCGCCTCGGCCAGCGCTTTCACCCGTCCGTGATACTTATAGCCGCCGCGATCGAAGACCACCTTCGTAATCCCGGCCTGCAACGCTCGTTCGGCAATCAACTTGCCGACCAGCGCCGCTTCCTGCGTCTTGGTCATGTCTGGCGTGCCGTTCCAGCCCTTTTCGGTGGTGGAAGCGGCCACCAGCGTATGGCCGACGGTATCATCAATCACCTGCGCGTAGATGTGGGCATGGCTGCGGAACACATTCAGTCGCGGCCGTTCTGAGGTGCCCGACACGCGCTTGCGGATGCGATTATGCCGGCGAAGCCGGAGTTCACGTGGTGTTCGTTTTCCCATACTATCCTCAATACTGCCGCAACGGAGATTCTATCCCCCGTCGCTCGCTTGGGTCAATCACGATAGAACAGTAGCGTTGCATCCCTGCCTCCGCCCCTCTCTGACTGGATCGAGAGGGGCGAGATGCGTTGCAACCAATCCTGTCTATCCTAATTATTACTGCGTATACCACTAGCCGCGTTTCCAGCCGGCTACTTCGCCTTACCAGCCTTGCCGGCCTTGCGGCGGATCTTCTCTTCGACGTACTTAATGCCCTTGCCCTTATACGGCTCCGGCGGACGCAGACTGCGAATGCGCGCTGCCTCTTCACCTACCTGTTGCTTGTCGATCCCGACCACCGTCAGCGCCAGTGGGTCGTTGGCCGACTTGCGCTCACCGACGATATAGCTAATGTTCGGTGGCGGATCGAGACGCACTTGATGGGAAAAGCCAAGATTAAGCACCAGCGTCTTGCCCTCAAGCTGGGCGCGGTAGCCGACGCCATTGATTTCGAGCGCCCGCTGCCAGCCCTGCGTCACCCCGACAATCATATTATGGAGCAGGGTGCGCGTCAGGCCGTGCAAAGCCCGGTGCAACTTCTCGTCCGAAGGGCGCTGGACGGTAATCACATCTCCCTCTTGCTTAATCAGCATAGCGGGGTGCAACTGTTGGGTCAGGGTACCTTTCGGGCCTTTCACCGTCACGAGGTTCTGCTCGCCGATGGTAACCTGAACGCCCTTCGGCACGGTAATCGGTCGTTTGCCAATTCGCGACATGATACTCCTCCGTGCGCGTTACCAAACGTAGCAGAGCACTTCGCCGCCGACGCGCTCGCGCCAAGCCTCGTGGTCAGCGAGCACACCCTTCGGCGTCGAGAGAATGCTCAGCCCGAGGCCGCCGCGCACCCGCGGAATGTCATCGCGCTTGGTATAGATGCGCAGCCCCGGCTTACTTACCCGGCGCAGACCGGTAATGGCCGGCCGGCGATCGGACATATACTTCAGCGTAATCGAGATGGTCTTGTACGGCTTGCCATCATCGATCACCGCATAATCCCGAATAAAACCTTCCCGCTTCAAGATGTCGGCAATCGCAATCTTCATCTTCGATGCCGGCATCGTCACCGTTGTATGGCGGGCCATGCACGCATTGCGAATGCGTGTCAGCATATCGCCGATAGGATCATTCACACTCACGGTATGCCTCCTCACAAGTCGGGCGTCAAAAACGTTTCTGATTGCCGCACAGCACTCACCAGCTCGACTTGACGACGCCCGGAATGAGGCCCTTCAACGCATGCTCGCGGAAGCAAATACGGCACATCCCGAACTTGCGGATATAGGCCCGCGGCCGGCCGCAGATCTTGCAGCGATGGTAGGCGCGCACCTGAAACTTCGGCGGCCGCTGAGCCTTCACGATCAACGACTTCTTAGCCAACGGAATACCTCCTCAAAGCGTTGAACCAGTCAGCGCACTGCGCGCTCTTAGTTCAAACTAATCACGAAATGGCATACCGAGCCGCTTGAGCAGCGAATAGGCCTGCTCATCATTCGGCGCGCTGGTGACAATCGCCACCTCTAACCCACGAATCTTGTCGATTTTGTCGTAGTCAATGTCTGGGAAGACGATTTGCTCGCGCAGACCAAGGCTATAGTTGCCGCGGCCATCGAACGAACTGCGGCTCACGCCGCGGAAGTCGCGGATGCGCGGCAGCGCTAGCGAGCAGAGCCGGTCGAGAAAATCGTACATCCGGTCGCCGCGCAGCGTGACCATCGCGCCGATCGGCATTCCGGCGCGCAGCTTAAACGACGCCACCGACTTCTTGGCCCGCGTTACCACTGGCTTTTGGCCAGTGATCGTCGCCAGATCATTCACGGCGGCCTCGATCGCCTTGGCATTCTGCACCGCCTCGCCGACGCCAACATTAACCACAATTTTGACGAGGCGCGGCACCTGCATGATGGACTTGAACTTAAACTCCTCCATCAATGCGGGGACGACCTCTTTCTGATACTTTTCACGCAATCGAACGGTCATGGCTCTTTCTCCAGGGGCTTGGCGTCAGGCTAAAGCTGCGCCGGCCCTGAAATAGACTACTTATCGATAATGGCGTCACAGGCCTTGCAATAGCGCACCTTGCGCGGGCGGCCCTTATGATCGGTCTCTTCGAGGAAGCGCTTGCCAGTGCGCGAGGCCCGCCCGCAGCTCGGGCAGATCAGCATCACATTTGAAGCGTGCAGCGGTGCTTCCATCTCGATAATCCCGCCGGCGCGACCGGGGCCGCGCGGCTTCTGGTGGCGCTTAACGATATTCAGCCCTTCCACCACTACCCGGTTGACTGCCGGCAGCGCGCGCTTAATCTTGCCGCGGCGCCCCTTATCCTTGCCGGCGATCACCAACACTTCATCACCAGTCTTCACATGCATCACAGCACCTCCGGGGCGAGCGACACGATCCGCATAAACTGCTTCTCGCGCAACTCACGGGCCACCGGGCCAAAGATACGGGTGCCACGCGGGTTATTCTCTTTCCCGATCAACACCGCTGCGTTATCATCAAAGCGGATGTGCGAACCATCGGGCCGGCCATACTCTTTGGCCGTGCGGATAATCACCGCTTTGACCACATCACCCTTTTTGACCTGACCGCCGGGCGTGGCTACCTTTACCGATGCGACAATGATATCGCCGACCCGGCCATAGCGCACCCGCGAACCACCGAGGACCCGGATGCACATGATCTCTTTGGCCCCGGTATTATCGGCGACCTTTAGCCGTGTTTGAGGCTGGATCATGGCTACTCCTCCTCGCCACGCTTGACAATTTCGACTACCCGCCAGCGCTTCGTGCGGCTCAGCGGGCGGGTCTCTTCGATCCGCACGACATCACCCACTTTGCAGGCATTCTCCTCATCGTGGGCGTGAAACTTCTTCGTCCGCCGAATAATCTTGCGGTAGAGCGGATGGGGCTTGAGATAATCCACCGCCACCACTACCGTCTTGTCCATTTTATCGCTGACGACGCGGCCAACCTTGGTCGTCTTGCGCTTCTGTTCTGCGGTCATCATGCTCTGCTCCATAATCCGTTAGCCGAGCTCAGCCTGCGCCAACTCGCGCTCGCGCAGGATGGTCAGGATGCGCGCAATCTCCTTCTTGACCTGACGGGGCCGAGCGGTATTGGTCAAGCTGCCGGTCGCCTTTTGGAAGCGCAGATTAAACAGCTCAACCTTATACTCAGCCAGCTTCGCGCGCAGTTGGGCATCATCGAGGGCGCGCAGCTCATTCGTTTTCACTGCTCACCTCCTCGGCAGTAGCCAGCGAGCCCTGCTCTTCACGGTCGATGATCTTGCACTTCACCGGCAGCTTTTGTGCGGCGCGGCGCAGGGCCTCGTGGGCAACCTCTTCACGAACTCCGCCCAACTCGAACATAATCCGGCCGGGCTTGACTACCGCCACCCAGTGATCAACCGAACCCTTACCGCCACCCATACGGGTCTCAGCGGGCTTGCGGGTAACCGGTTTATCCGGGAAAATCCGGATCCACACCTTACCACCACGCTTCACATAATTGGTGATCGCGCGGCGGGCAGCCTCAATCTGGCGGCTAGAGATCCAGCTTGGTTCGAGCGCCATCAGGCCATACTCGCCAAACACGACATTATTGCCGCGGTACGACAGGCCGGGGGTGCGCCCTTTTTGCATTTTGCGGTACTTCGTGCGCTTAGGCAGAAGCATTGCTATTCCTCCTCGGCTGGCGTTCACGCCGTTCGGGTGCGGGCGCGGGCGCCGCCGGCTGTTCGACCTGCGCCTTCGCGGTCTGGTTGGGGAAGACCTCTCCCTTGTAGATCCAGACCTTCACGCCGATGCGGCCGTAGGTCGTGTGGGCATGCACCTGCGCATAATCGATATCAGCGCGCAGCGTATGGCGTGGCACGCGGCCCTCGGCTTCTTCGTGGACGCGCGACATTTCGGCGCCGCCGAGCCGGCCCGAGCAGCGCACCTTAACGCCTTGCGCCCCCAGCCGCATGGCGCGCTGGACGGCCTGCTTCATCGCGCGCTTGTAGCTGACACGCTTAGTAATCTGCTCGCCGATGCTCTCGGCCACCAACTGGGCATCAAGTTCAGGCTGATTAATCTCTTTGATATTCAGCTTTATCTTCTTGCCCGTTTTGCGCTCTAGCGTGCTCTTCAGCGTATCGACATTCGTGCCGCGTTTGCCGATCACGATCCCGGGCTTAGCCGTATAGACCGAAATTTCGATCCTATTGGCCGAGCGTTCGATCTCGATCCGCGACACGCCTGCGCTCTGCAATTCCTTGCTGATCAGCTTGCGCAGCTCGATATCCTCATGAAGCTGGCGAGTGTACTCGTCGCCATTGGCGAACCACTTCGATTGCCAGTCCTTGATATACCCGAGCCGGAAGCCGATCGGATGTACTTTGCGCCCCAAGCGAGCCTCCCTCTACTAGTACTCCGACTTATCGGCCACCACCACCGTAATATGGGTGGTTGGTTTGCGGATGCGATTCGCCATCCCGCGCGCCCGCGGCATAAACCGTTTCAAGACCGGGCCTTGATCGGCGTAAATGGTCTTAATGTACAGCTCTGCGCGATCCATCTCAAAGTTGTGCTCGGCGTTCGCGATTGCCGACTTGAGGGTGCGAGCCACCTCGCGAGCCGCCTTTTGCGGCATATAGCGCAACGTGGCCAATGCCCGGTCAACCGGCATGCCGCGCACAACATCCATCACGAGGCGAACCTTCAGCGGCGAGATTCGCACATAGCGGGTCACAGCTTTTGCTTCCATTGCTCTTCTCGTATCGCTACCCGACGCATCTCCACAAGCGTGCTATTCTACCACGTTTCTGGTCTGATGCCATCGGACTTAAGCGGGAGCTACTTGACTTTCCCGCGCTTATCGGCCTTCTTGCCGCCGTGGCCGCGGAAGAAGCGGGTGGGTGCAAACTCACCCAGCTTGTGCCCGACCATGTTTTCGGTAATGTAGACGGGCACGTGGCGGCGGCCATCATGGACGGCGATGGTATGGCCAATCATCTGCGGGAAGATGGTCGAGTCGCGCGACCACGTGCGGATCACCCGCTTTTCATTGGCCTTATTCATCGCCTCAATCTTATCGAGTAATCGAATATCGACGTATGGCCCCTTCTTCGACGAGCGGGACATAGTTCCTCCTCATAGGGTGCCGGGCGGTCACGGTCGCCACCCGGCAGAGCAACCTTACTTGCGCCGGCGGACAATAAAGCGATCGAAGCGCGGATTGTGGCGGGTCTTGACGCCACGGGCCGGCTTGCCCCACTTTGTCTTTGGCGTGCTCATGCCACGCGGCGCGCGACCCTCGCCACCACCGTGAGGATGGTCGCGGGGGTTCATCGCCGCTCCACGCACGCGTGGCCGGCGGCCCAGCCAGCGCGAGCGGCCGGCCTTGCCAATCCGAATGTTCTGATGATCGACATTGCCCACTTGCCCGATGGTGGCCATGCAGCGCACGTGGATCATACGCATCTCGCCGGAGGGCATACGGACAGTGGCGTAATCACCCTCTTTGGCCATCAATTGGGCGGCAGTGCCAGCCGAGCGCACCAACACGCCACCACGCCCGATCTCCAGTTCGATATTGTGGATCTGGGTACCGAGCGGAATGGCGCTGATCGGCAGGGCATTACCGACGCGAATTTCAGCGTCGGGGCCGCTCATCACCGTATCGCCGACCTTGAGGCCGAGCGGCGCAATGATATAGCGCTTCTCGCCATCAGCGTAGGCCAGCAGGGCAATCCGGGCGCTGCGGTTAGGATCGTACTCGATCGCCTGCACCTTGGCCGGAATGCCGAACTTATTCCGCTTAAAGTCGATAATGCGATAAAACCGCTTATGACCGCAGCCGCGATGGCGCACGGTAATGCGGCCCTGATTGTTGCGGCCGGCCTTCTTGCGCAGCGGCTCGATCAAGCCCGGCTCTGGCCGCTTCTTGGTAATCTCCTCGAAGGTCGAGACCGACATATTGCGGCGACCGGCCGAGGTTGGCTTGTAGATACGAACTCCCATACTCTGTCTCCCTCTGGCGGCGCCGGCTCATCAGTGCGAACCGGCGCCGGTCACTGCTTTCTGTTCAGCAGCGACGTTATGCGCCGAAGATCTCGATCCGATCGCCTTCGGCCAGCGTCACAATCGCCTTCTTCCAATCGCGGGTATAACCAACCGACTGGCCGCGCCGGCGGCGCTTCCCGCGCACATTGATCGTATGCACCTTGGTGACCGTCACATTAAAGATGGTCTCAACCGCGCGCTTGATCTGAGGCTTGGTCGCCTCGCGATGGACCTCAAACGTATACTTGTTGAGTTCCATCAAGCTAGTATTCTTCTCGGTGATCAGCGGGCGGATCAGAATATCATACGGCGTCAGCATGGTTTAATCCTCCTGCGCCGGCGCCGCCACGCGCGTGCGTTCGCCGAGATAACTCTCGACCACCTCAACCGCCGCTTTGGGCATAACGATGTGGTCATAGACCAACAGATCGCGCACATTGAGGTAGTGGGCCAGCAGCGTCTTCACCTGCGGCAGATTATTGGCCGAGCGCCGCAGATTCTCGTTCGCCGGGCTCTTGCTGTCGATCACGACCAGCGTCTTCGCATCGGCGAGGCCGTGCGCCTTGAGGAAAGCGATGAAATCCTTGGTGCGCGGCTGCTCGAAGCTCAGCACATCCACAAACCGGATCTGGCCGGCGGCGAACTTAGCCGACAACGCTGAGCGCACGCCCAGCCGGCGCATCTTGCGCGGCATCGAGACGCGATACGAGCGCGGGTGCGGGCCGTGAGCGATACCACCGCCCTTGTGATGCGGCGCGCGGATCGAGCCTTGGCGGGCGCGACCGGTACCCTTCTGGCGGTAGAGCTTGCGGGTCGAACCCTTGACCTCGCCGCGACCGCGGGTATTGTGCGTACCGAGGCGGGCGTTCGCGTTCTGCATCACCACATACTGATGCATCACCGGCACATTCGGCTCGATGCCGAAGATATAATCGCTGACCTCAATGGCGCCCACCTGTTCGCCGGCCTGATTGTAGAGTGTTGCCTGCATCGTTTTACCCCTCTAGCCCTTCACCGCTTTGCGGATCTGAAGCAGGCCATTGCGGGCGCCGGGAACGGAGCCCTTCACCAGTAGCAAATTCTGTTCGGGCAGCACTTCGACCACTTCCAGATTCTGGATGGTGACGCGCTTGCCGCCCATGCGGCCAGCCATACGCTGGCCCTTCCACACGCGACCGGGTGTGGTACCGGCGCCGATCGAACCGGGAGCGCGGTGGCGGTCGCTTTGGCCGTGGGTCTTGGGGCCGCCGCGGAAGCCGTGCCGCTTGACAACACCGGCAAAGCCGCGTCCCTTCGAGTTGCCGGCAATATCGACCTTCTGGCCGGGCTTAAACAGCTCGACTGTGACCACCTCGCCGGGCTTGTGCGCCAGCGGATCATCGGCGCTGAACTCGCGCAGATAGCGCAACATCGCGCCGCCTGCCGCCTTGAGATGGCCCTGTTGCGGCTTGGTCAGCTTGCGCGGCTCGACCTCTTCGTAGCCAAGCTGCACCGCGCTGTAGCCATCGCGCTCCGGCGTGCGGATCTGGGTGACGATGCAGGGGCCGGCTGAGATAACCGTCACCGGAATGGCCATGCCCTTCTCAGTGAAGTACTGCATCATCCCGACTTTGCGACCTAACAATCCGTGAATCATAGTGTACCTCCGCAGCATGCGTCATTCGCGCAGCGGCTGCCTTTCCGGCGCGCGCCACCGCCGTTGACCAAGAACGAAGCCGTCGTCAGCGGCACGCAACGCCTGCTTTTCTTCTACAGCTTAATCTCAATATCGACACCAGCCGGCAGATTGAGCTTCATCAGGGCATTAATCGTTTGCTGGCTCGGGTCGAGCACATCGATTAATCGTTTGTGCGTGCGAATCTCAAACTGCTCCTGCGAGTCTTTATCGATGAACCCCGACCGGATCACGCTATAGCGCTCGATCTTGGTCGGCAGCGGCACCGGGCCGGCGACCAGCGCGCCGGTGCGCTCGGCTGCCTCGACGATCTGGCGCGCAGATTGGTCGAGGATCTTGTGATCATACGCCTTGAGGCGAATACGAACCTTTTGCTTAGCCATCTTTTTTCTCCAATCGACGGGGACGTGGAAAGACCACGCCCCCGTTTCCGGTTCACATTCTGCTAATCAAGGATCTTGGTCACGACGCCAGCGCCGACGGTGCGGCCACCCTCGCGAATGGCGAAGCGGAGACTCT
>NZ_DAOTWH010000163.1:0-16581 GCF_034435895.1 Chloroflexus sp. | reverse complement strand
CCATAGCAACACCTTGCCTACGCCAACCCCAGCGTCTTGGCCATCGTGATCCGCTGCAGCTTGCCAGTCGCGCCCCGTGGCAACGCACTCAGGATATGGATCACGCGCGGCACTTTGAAATCGGCCAACCACTGGGCGCAGTGATCGCGCAGTTCGCGTTCGCTGGCCTGTATCCCCTCGCGCAAGACCACTGCTGCATGCACTTCTTCGCCCAAGGTCGGGTGGGGCGCCGCAAAGGCCAGCGCCTCGGCAACCGCCGGGTGGCGCAGCAGCACATCGTCAATCTCAAGCGGTGAAATCTTCTCGCCGCCACGATTGATCAGCTCCTTGATCCGGCCGGTCAAGCACAGATAGCCATCGTCATCGAGATAGCCCTGATCGCCGGTGCGGAACCAGCCATCCACAAACGCCGCTGCGTTGGCTTCGGGGTTGTTCTCGTAGCCGTCAACCACATTCGGCCCGCGCACCACCACCTCACCCTTCACCCCTGCCGGCAACAAATTGCCGTTTTCGTCCATGATGCCGACTTCCACTCCAAAACCGATCCCGACCGAGCCGGGTTTGCGCTGGCCGGGTGGCAACGGGTTCGAGGTCATCTGGTGCGAGGCTTCGGTCATGCCGTAGCTCTCGATCACCGGCGCGCCAAACACCGCCTCCATCCGCTCCATGACCACCGGCGGTAGCGGTGCGCTCGACGAGCGGATGAAGCGAAATGGGTTGGCGGCGATGATCGCAGCATTGCGCTCGGCGCGGGCCAGCAGCACCTGATGCATCGTCGGCACCGCCGAATACCACGTTGGCCACGCTTGTTCAACCCAGCTCCAGAACTTGAGACCGTCGAAGCCGGGTGGGCAGATGACCGCGCCACCCGCCGCCAGTTGGCTGAGCAGCGAGGCGACGATGCCGTGAATGTGGAACAGCGGCATCACGCAGAGCGAGCGGTCGGCAGGGCTGAGCTGGTAGGTGGCAATGATGTTGGCGGTCGAAGCAACCAAATTGCGATGGCGGATCGGCACCCGTTTGGGCCGGCTGGTGGTGCCGCTGGTGTGCAGGATCATCGCCACATCATCGGCGTCGGCCCAGCCATCGTGGCGCGGCGGGCTGGCCTCGCCAGCGGCGCTGAAGACCAAGCGGCCATCGGTGTCGAGCGTCGCCTCGATTAACAACATCCCAAGACGCAACGCGGCCCGCGCTTCATCGCCTTCGCCGGGAGCCACGATCAGCGCGCGGGCATTGGTGTCTTCGTAGTAGAAGGCAAACTCGTCGCGGCGGTATTTGGGGTTGAGCGGCGCAGCGGTGGCTGCCGTCGCCGCGGCGAGAAAGGCTATCGCCATCGCCGGGCCATTGCCGAGCGCGATCGCGATCCGGTCTCCCCGTCCCAAGCCGTGGGCTTGCAACCATTCGGCCAACTGGCCGACCTGCGCGCGCAGATCGGCAAACGTCCACACCGGCCCTCCCGGCGCGATCAAGGCCGGGTCGCCTTCGGCGCCGGCGCGCAAGAGGTCAAACAGCGTTGCTCTGCGTGTCGTCATAGCGCGGCATTCCCTATCTACGCAATGCGCTCTATCTGTTACCATCCAACCGCCAAACCATCACAGCGCGGTTCAGTGCCGGCAATGTAGCAGCCGCTCGGCAAGCGCCAAATCGCCTGCCCGCGGCCAAAGCCGCCCAACTCGCTCTCGACCACCACCTGATGGCCGCGGGCCGCCAACCCCTCGATCACGTGGCGCGGCGTTTCGAGTTCGAGCCGCAGCGTCCCGTCGCGTTCCCAGCGCCAGCGTGGCGCATCGAGCGCCGCTTGCGGATGCATCCCATAATCGAGGGTATTGACCACCACCTGCACGTGGCCTTGCGGCTGCATATGCGCCCCCATCACGCCAAAGGGGCCGATCGGCGCGCCGGCTTTGCTGAGAAAGCCGGGAATGATGGTATGGAAGGGGCGCTTACCCGGCGCAACGTGATTGGGATGGCTGGGATCGACCACAAACCCGCAGCCGCGGTTGTGCAGCGCAATGCCATATTCAGGCACCACGACCCCCGACCCAAAACCCATATAGGTCGATTGGATCATGCTCACCATCATACCATCACGGTCAGCCGTCGCAAAATAGACCGTGCCGCCCTTGGGCAACGCCGCCGGGCCATAGTCTTGGGCTCGCTCACCGATCAGCCGGCTGCGCGCCGCCAGCCGGTCACGGTCGAGCATCTGCGCAACCGGCACCGACGCTTTGGCCGGATCGGCTACATAGGCAAAAGCATCGGCAAACGCTAACTTCATCGCCTCAACCTGCCAATGAAAAGCAGCTGCCGACTCGCGGGGGAACCGGGCCAGATCAACGTGGTCAAGGATGCCGAGCGCCATCAACGCCGCAATCCCCTGCCCGTTCGGCGGAATCTCGTGAACAGTATAGCCGCGATACTGCATCGTGATCGGCGTCACCCACTCTGACCGATGGGCCGCCAAATCCTCGGCCCGCAGCAAACCACCGGTAGCGCGCGCAAAGCGGTCAATCGCGGCGGCAATTTCCCCACGGTAAAACACATCCGCGCCGTGACGGGCAATCAGACGCAGGGTGCGGGCATGGCCGGGGCTTACGAACCGCTCGCCGGGGCGCGGAGCGCGGCTATCGCGACTAAAGGTAGGCAGAAAACCGGCAAACTCCGGGCCGGTGCGGGCATGGGCCGCCGCCACCCCCCGCGCCCAAAAATAGGCCACCATCGGCGGCACCGGCGCACCCTCTTCGGCATACGCAATCGCCGGCGCCAGCACCTGCGCCAGCGGCAAGCGGCCAAACCGCTCGTGCATATCGCTCCACAACCGCACCACTCCCGGCACCGTCACCGGCCACCAACCATGCACCGGCATCTCGGTATGGCCGGCAGCGGCCAGCGCCTCGGCAGTCAAGGCGGCTGGCGCCGCGCCCGATCCATTAATGCCATGCAGGGTATTGCCGGCCCAGATCAGGGCAAAGCCATCGCCCCCCAACCCATTCGAGGTCGGTTCGAGCACCGTCAATGCCGCCGCCGTCGCAACCGCCGCATCAACCGCATTGCCGCCGGCTTGCAACACCTGCATCCCGGCCTGCGACGCCAGTGGATGGCTGCTCGCCACCACGCCGCGCTCGGCTACGACCGGCACCCGCCGTCCGGGGTAGGGGAAATGGTTCAGGTTGAGATCCATAGAATATAGCTCCCTCACATCACTGAGTCCTATGGGTGAGATATTTGATTATACAATGAATCGCACATTCAAATGACGCAGCTTGACATTGCCACCCGCGAGTGTTATCCTACATAATAAAGACATAACGTGCGTTACGATCGCGGATGATCGGCTCAGTGGTTGGATGCGGCCTGGCGTTGCACGCCGGGCGTTTTTGATCAGCTACTTCGATCGCTATCAAGGTCGTATCATCAGTGATTATTTTGCTGTTGCCGAGCAAGCCGATTACGAACCTGCTTTCGCTTGAACTTGCCCGAAATGCTATTGAACAACGGTGGTGACATACCATCCGATGAATGCGATATACTGGCATTGCCGTCTCGGAGCTGCGCCGCTATCCGCGCGTAATCTGGCCAGCTAGGCGACAGATCGGCGGCACATAGCCTGCCTGAACAGGAGCGGCTACTATGGAAGATGTAACTGCTACCGCTCATACGGTTGAATTGATTGCAGATATGCCAGACAGTCCGGCGATGAGTGACGAACTCCCCCCTCTTGCCTCTGAATTGCTGAAGCACAAAGTCATGTTCACCATCGTCGAGCAGCAGCAGCGGCGTGGCTGCCAATCCTCGCTCGAGACGGTGCAAGATGCGTTCATCCATGCCTATTTCTCGCCCTCGGTCGAAGCCCTCATTGCCCGCCACCGCGAATATCTTCCCTCCGCCGATTTTGATCTGATTCGCCGCGCGTATGCGCTCGCCGCTGTGGCCCACGAAGGCCAGCGCCGCCAGTCAGGCCAGCCCTACCTTGATCACCCGATTGAGGTTGCCCTGATTTTGCTCGATTTGAGCCTCGATACCGAATCGATCGCCGCGGCGCTGCTGCATGATGTGGTCGAAGATACCGGCGTGCCGATCGAGGTGATTGAGCGTTTCTTCGGCAAGCAAGTCGCTAATCTCGTCGATGGCGTGACTAAGCTCTCAGGGTACGAGAACAAGAGCAAAGAAGAGGTGCAGGCCGGTACCTATCGCAAACTGATTATCGCCTCGGCTGATGATCCGCGGGTGGTGTTGATCAAGCTGGCTGACCGCCTGCACAATATGCGCACCATTCACGCCACTCCGCCGCACAAACAGCAGCGTGTCGCGCGCGAGACGCTCGATATCTACGCGCCGCTGGCCCACCGCCTCGGCATGTGGCAGATGAAGTCGGAGCTCGAGGATCTCGCGTTTAAGACCCTCCAGCCCGATCGCTACAAAGAGATTGCCCAAGGTCTGGCGATGCGGAAAGAAGCGCGCGACCGCATCGTTCAGCGCGTGATTGCCCAGTTGAAAGAGGCGCTGGTCCGCGAAGGGATAAAGGCCGAAGTGACCGGGCGCTCGAAGCATATCTATTCGATCTGGCGCAAGATGGAGCGCAAAGGGGTGCCGTTAGAGCGGATCTATGACCAGCTCGCGGTGCGGATTATTGTTGATGATCCCAACAATGAAGTGGGGGAGTGTTACCGGGCACTCGGTGTTGTCCATAGCAAGATGAACTGGACACCGGTGACGCAAGAGTTCGATGATTACATTGCCGCCCCCAAAGAGAGTTCCTACCGCTCGATCCACACCACGGTCATCCTGCCCGAAGGCGTTCACTGCGAAGTGCAGATCCGCTCGCGGAAGATGCACGAAGAGGCCGAGCACGGCATTGCTGCTCACTGGCGTTACAAAGAAGGCTTCAACACCCGCAGCGACAAAGACTACGAAAACAAGATTCGCTGGTTGCGCGAGCTGATTACGTGGCGCAACGAGACGACCGACAGCGAATTTGTTGATATGCTGCGCGCTGAGTTTGAAGAGCGCGTCTTTGTCTTTACGCCCAAAGGCAAGATTATCGACCTGCCCGAAGGCTCGACGCCAATCGATTTCGCGTACCGCATCCACTCGGAAGTGGGGCATAATTGTATTGGCGCGAAAGTCAACGATCGCATGGTGCAGCTTACCTACGAGCTGCGCAACGGCGAGATTGTCGAGATTCTGACCTCGAAGACGCCGCGCGGCCCTAGCCGTGACTGGCTGCGGATTGTGAAGACGCCTTCGGCCAAAAACCATATCAAGCGCTACTTCCGCCGGCTCGAGCGCGAAGAGAATATCGCCGCTGGGCGTGAGATGCTGGAGAAAGAACTACGGCGCGTCGGTCTCACCCACGTGAGTTTTGAGAAGCTGGTTGAGCTGACCAGCCCCTCGGTGCGCTCGGTAGAGGATCTCTTCTACCAAATCGGGGTTGATGATATCAACGAGCGCAAGCTGGTCGAGAAATTACTTGATAGTCAAGCGCCTCCCGCACCTGCGCCAGCTCCTGTACCTAGCCCCACCCAACCAATGGCGCAGGTAAGCGCGAGCGGTGAGATTTGCCTTGCCGGCACTGGCAAAATCCCATCGCGCATCGCTCGTTGTTGCAATCCGATCTTTGGCGAACCGATCGTTGGTTTTACCACCCGTGGCCGTGGCGTCACCGTTCATCGCGCCGATTGCCGTACTCTCCAACATCTAAGTGAAGCTGAACGAGGCCGTCTCATGCCGGTCTGTTGGGGCAACGGTGCGGTGACAAACCAGACCTTCCCGGTGCCGTTACGGATTGAAGCGTGGGATCGGGTTGGCCTGTGGCGCGATATTTCCAATGTGATCGCCGAGGCCGGCATTAATATCACCGAAGTCAATCATGGCAAACCGCGCGCCAATGGCCGGATGGTGTTGAATGTCACCGTCTCGCTCCAGTCAATGGCCCAGCTCTCGCCGCTGATCGAGAAGATCAACCGCATTCCCGATGTGCTTGATGTCTATCGCAAGACCTAGCCGAGCAACAATTGGAGATGATCGACGCCATCCGTGCTGACCTGCTCCAATGGTTTACCAACGAGGCCCGCGACCTGCCATGGCGACGCACCCGCGATCCGTATGCAATCATGGTCGCCGAAGTGATGCTTCAGCAGACGCAGGTTGATCGGGTCCTTCCGAAGTATCAGGCGTTTGTCGCTGCCTTTCCTACCATCGAAGCTCTTGCTGCCGCACCCACTGCCGAGGTGATCCGGTTGTGGGCCGGGCTTGGCTACAACCGGCGCGCCGTCAATTTGCAACGAGCAGCGCAGGCGATTGTCACCCGCCACGGTGGGCGGGTGCCGGATTCGGTCGCCGCCTTGCGCGCGTTGCCCGGCATTGGCCCCTATACCGCTGGCGCAATCGCTTGCTTTGCCTTCGAGCACGATGTCGCCTTTCTCGATACGAACATCCGGCGCGTGGTGCGCCGGCTTTGCGTTGGCCCTGACCACGCAGCAGCTACTGAGGCCGAATTGCTGGCCCACGCCGCGGCACTGATTCCGCCGGGGCAAGGCTGGGCGTGGAATCAGGCGATCATGGAGCTGGGTGCGCTGATTTGCACTGCTGCTAGCCCAGCGTGCTGGCGTTGCCCGTTGCGCCGGTATTGCCGCGCTTATGCTACCGCAGTTGCTGCTGATGAATCCTTGGCTGAAACGATGGCGGCGCCGGCGCTCAAGCGGGTTGCCGAGCCGCGCCCTGCTGAACCGTTCATCGGGTCGCGCCGCTGGTACCGGGGCCGGATTATCGCCGCGCTGCGCGCTTTACCTGCCGATACGGCGTTGCCCCTATCCGAACTGGGCCGGCAAGTGCGGCCTGATTTCACGGTTGACCATGAAGAATGGCTTCAACAACTGGTGCGTGATCTCGCCCGTGATGGGTTGTTAGTGATCACGGAACAAGGCGTGCGCTTGCCCGCTTAACCCCGGCAGCGGCCGTTGAGCCTTCGGCACGCGCATCTTGTTCGCATCCAACGAGGAACGAGCTGCGAATATAATTACGTATATACCAATCTGGTCTTTGCCCACGTTTAGTACGACAAAAGGTATAAAATATCTTTAGCGACCGGCGATAGGCGCAGGCAGCTTGCCAGCCGACAGCCGCTGTGCTGCCTCACCAGTGCCTCCTTTTAGGATAGGCAACGGCGCGCTACAAGGAGACGCCTTCATGCACACCATTCCGTCGCCCGTGCGCGGATCGCTGATCGGATTGTGGAGCGCTGCTATCCTCGTGGGGGCGATATCTTGGCTCTTAGCGCCGGCTACCCCGCTCGATGTGGGTACGTGGCTGGCTATGATCCTCTTTGCGCTCGGTCTGACCATCTTTGAAGCGCTGACTATCGTGCGCCAGCATGATCGTCCGCTTGCCGTAACGCTCGTCTTGCTCATTGCTGCGATGATCATTTTGCCGTGGCCGCTGTTTCTGCTCGCCGTGGCTATTGGCGCGGTGGCCGGCGCATTAGCGCGCGCAGCGCCATGGTGGCAGGCGATCTCGTTGGCTGCGATGCGCTGGATCGCCTTAACTGCCGGCAGCGTGGTGTTGATGATCTTTGTCCAACAGCACACCTATGGCACAACCATTGCTTCGCCATCGGCGCTGATTGGGTTGATCGGCAGCGGACTGGTTGTCTATTTGATCGAACGGGTGGCAAGCGCGAGCTTGATCGCGCCGGTCACGGGGGAATCCTTGCCGGCGGCGCTGCGCTGGCGTCTCGACGATGCCGGTTGGTATGCGCTCATCTTTGCCCCCTTGGGTGGGATGCTGGCTATCCTCTGGCAGCAGGAGGTGTGGGCCTTTGCCCTAGGTATCGCCCCGCTAGCAATGGTGCAGATCAGTTTGCGCCGCCAGCACAAACTCGAAGAGGCGTTAAGCATTGCCGATGCCCAACTGCGCACAGTCAACGCCCGGCTGTTATCCCTCTCACGCCAAAGCGAACATCTGCAAAGTCTGGTTATCTCATTGATGGCGAGCCGCGATGTGCCAACGATGCTCAATCTGCTCGGCGAGCGGTTAAATGCGCTGATGGAAGCGGATAGCGCATGGGTGACGCTGTACGACGAGCATGGCAATCTGCAATTGGTTGCGTCGCACCATTTGCCGGCGCCGACCGAAGGAGTGGGGCCGCAACCTATTCCGTTGCCCCGCGACTACGAGTTTGCTCTCGAACGGCGGCGCGTCACGCTTTTTACCGACCAGCACGTGCAGACACTAGCGCCGGTAGCTGCGTTGACCGAACAATCACCTTGGCAAGCGATCATTCTCTTGCCGCTATTTGATGAGCAGCAACCGCTTGGCGCCGTCTGTCTAGCGTTTGAGCAGGTGCGCGGCCTCAAAGAGGATGAACAACGCCTCTTGGCCGCCTTTGCCCGCCACGCTGCCGCCGTGATTCAAAACGCGTGCCTCTTTCGCCGCTGGCAAGAAATGCAGATCGAGTTGGGCCGGTCGGCGAAGCTGGCTGCCGTTGGCACATTCGCTACCAGTATTGCGCACGAATTTAACAACCTGCTCTCTGGGATGCTCGGCTATGCCCAATTAGGGTTAGCCGACGACGAGGTTGAAATGAAAAATGAGGCCCTAAAGGTGGTGCTCGACACCTGCAAGCGCGGGAGCAGCATTACTGGCAGTCTGCTCACCTTCGCCCGCCGGCGTGAGTCGCAGCGTGAGCTGTCGGATTTGCGTGAAGTGATTGATGGTACGCTCACCTTGATGGAGATTGAATTACGCAAACACAGTATTCAGGTGGTGCGCCAGATCGAGGCGGTGCCGCTAACGATCTGTGATGCTGGCCAGATTGCGCAGGTCTTCCTCAATCTGCTCACCAATGCTCGTGATGCAATGAAACCGCAGGGTGGCATCCTGACAGTCACGCTTAAGGCAGAGCAAGGCTGGATTGTGTTGCAAGTTGAGGATACCGGCTGTGGCATTCCCGAATCCATCCGTCGCCAGATCTTTCAGCCGTTTGTTACGACGAAAAATGCTACCGGCAACCAGTCGGGCACTGGTTTAGGGTTGGCAGTGTCGTATGGGATTATCCAAAATCACAACGGTCGCTTCGAGGTCGAGAGCGAGGTGGGCAAGGGGACGACTATGACCATCCGCTTGCCGATCGTGCAGGAAGATCCCGCCGATGCGGCCCCGGCGCCGATTCCTTCACTTCACCTACTCGTCATCGACGACGATGAAGCGGCGGCCCGCGGATTAATTGAGTTGTTGGAAAGAGCCGGCCACTGTGTCACCTATTGCGCTCATAGCGCCGAGGCGGTCGCTATCTATACCGCTAACCAGTTTGATATGGTGCTGAGCGATGTGGTGATGCCAGAACTTGATGGGATCACGTTGCTCAATGTCTTGCGCTCTTACGACCCGGTCGCTAGTGTCATTCTATTTACCGGCCAGATTGAACCGGATCAGGTAGCGGCAATGGCGGCGAGCGGTGCGTATGCGGTGCTTCGCAAGCCGTTTGCCGCCGATGAGCTGATGGCTACCGTCCAAGCCGCCTACCACGACCGCGAACGCACCCGCCGTATCCTCGCCGGTATTACCGAACCGGCCTCGCTGCGGTGAAACGGGGTAACGCCAAGGCGCAAAGAGTGCAAAGGCGCAGAGGGGGTTAACGCAAAGACGCGGAGAACGCAGAGCAGCGCAAAGATATTTGGAATGCGATCATCCGCCACGTCCTCTGCGCCCTCAGCGGTACAACTTCAACTAGCCCGCGCAGCGGGCTTCGTCATGGTAGCCCGGCCCTTCAGGGTCGGGGTCTCTGCCCAGCCTACCTGAGCCGGTTCGTTCCGCTATCGGGGAAATTGCTTCGGTCGGACGGCACCCAGCACGGCTGGGTGCCGTCCCTCCCTCGCAATGACAACCGGGCCTGTTGGCAAGCGCAGCGCAGCAATCTCCCGCGAGCCCGGTAAGAACCCCCTCAGCCGCCGTTCGCGCTCGTCCGCTGTCATTGCGAGCGGAGCGCAGCGCAGCAATCTCCCGCGAGCGCGAGAGCGAACCGCTGAGGGTCGGTTTCCGCCGAAGCGGGAGATGGCTTCGGTCGGGCAGCGCCCCGCTGCGCGGGGTGGCCGCCCCTCCCTCGCAATGACAGGCGGCAAGCGGGTGATGGTTCACCCTCACCCCCTACCCCTCTCCCGCAACGCGGGAGAGGGGCGATCATCGCGTTCGATTGAGCGGGCTGTGCCGGCAACACAGCGGCTCACCCTCTCTTGCCGCAAGGTGGGAGAGGAGGCCGGTGGTGAGGGCAACCGCCAAGGCGCAAGAGCATAGCCACCACAAGACGCAAACCCCACAACGTTTTTTTCGTGCTTTTGGTGTCTCTTTGTGGCTATTCCGCCCCCACCCCCAGCGAGGGAGGGGCTGGGGGTGGGGTCAGCAGCCCGCGCAGCGGGCTTCGTAAGCCTAGCCCGGCCCTTCAGGGCCGGGTGCTGGACAGATGTTCTGTCCGCCCTTGAACCCGCCGTGAGGTGGGAGAGGATTGGTGGGTGAGGGCTAACCCGAAGCAGCAGTGGAGTAGCCACCAAACGACGCAAAAACCCCAGCGATTTTTTGTGCTTCTTGTGTCTTTTGGTGGCTATGCCCCATTCCCAGCAGGGTGGAGCCAATAATTCTGACCGCAAAGAACGCAAGATATGTGGGATGGGATCATCCTCTGCGCCCTCGGCGGCACAAATCCCCCCAACAGCCTCACTCAGCGATCAGCCGCGCCCGCTGGAAACGGTGCGCCGCGCCGATCAACCCACCGTTGAGCGCCGCCAATACCGCGATTGCAACCAGCACCGCCTGCGTCACATTCCAGCCGGAAACTATATTCCACAGCCGTTCTTGCCACGCTGCCGGCAATGCCTGTAGGCCAAACGTAGGTATGAAGATCAGCGCCATGATGGCGATGCTCAACACTTGCGTGGCTTGCTGCACGCTTTTTGCCCGCAGCGATACCAAGACTCCCGCGCCGGTAGCGAGACCGCCGCTGAGCAATGAGATGCCGATCACGCCTAACGCTACCGCTGGCGGGTAGAAGAGCAAGCGTCCTTCGCCGTGAAAGAGGTTGATGGTGACCAGCCCTACCAGTAGGCTTGCCCATGTCAGCCCGACCCCATACGCTAACGCGGCTAGCAGTTTGCCGAATAAAATCGCCTGATCGGGCAGCCGGCTGGCGAGCAGTGTGTGCCGTTCACGTTCGCCGGCAAATGAATCGGCCACGACCGCGTTGACCAGAAAGAGCGGCACCCAGCTCCAGTAGACAAGCGTGATTGGCGACTCGACCCACGATCTGCCCATTTGCCATGGCAATAAGATACCGAATGAGAAAATCATGAAGAGAAGGCCAAACTTGCCGACCCGATCGCCGAGGTTGAACGCCTCTTGCAACTCTTTGCGCATGACCGTCCAGATGTCAGTGAGCATGGGCCTCCTCCTCTTCCATCAAGGTCAGGAAGACCTCTTCGAGGCTGGCGTTGCTGCGATGGACTTCTTCGACCTGCCCGCCGTGCTCGATCACCAGCTTCACCAGCGGCGCCGGATCGCTCGCGGCGGCGAGTTCGATGTGCAGGCGCGCGCCGTTGGCTTCTACTCGCTTCACAGCCGGTTGGGATTGGAGGGCCGTTACGACGTGCGGTGTGCAGGCGCGCCCGATCATTTCAAGGTGTAGCGCCTCGTGGTGGCGCAGCTCGGCAAGACTGCCCTGCGCCAAGAGCCGGCCCTGCCGGATAATCCCGACCCGGTGGCAAAGCTTCTCGGCTTCGGCCAGATTGTGCATGGTGAGGAAGACCGTCACCCCTTCCCGTTCAACCAGCGTGCGCAGATCGTCGCGGAGCGAGGCGGCGGCAATGGGGTCAAGGCCGGCGGTCGGTTCGTCGAGAAAGATGAGTTGGGGCCGGTGCAAGAGCGCGCGCGCGATCTCCAGCTTCTGCTTCATACCGCGGCTCCACGTCTTGACCTGTTCGTTGCGCCGTTCCCACAACCCCAGCGATGCCAGCAATTCGTGGATGCGTTGGTTGCGTTCGGCTGCCGGCATCCGCCAAATGCGCCCGTAGGAATCGAGGTTGTCAGCGGCGCTCAGGCGTTCGTACAAGCCAGCGTGCTTCAAGCAGCGCACCGGTGCGCGCGCGCACCTCAGTAGCGCGCTGTGGAACCGGCAAGCCCAATACCTCGATCTGGCCGGCATCGGGTTGCAATAAACCCAGTAACAGCCGGATCGTGGTCGTCTTGCCCGATCCGTTTGGTCCCAAAAAGCCGAAAATCTCACCCTGCCGGACTTCAAGCGTCAATTGGTCAACTGCTCGCACCGGACCAAAGGTGCGGGTCAGTTGCTGGGTGCGGATGGCGAACGTGTTCATCATGCGCCTCCGATCGGCTAGCTCCTCACCGGCCACCACTCTCTACCCCACCGGCGCTGGCGTCATAGTTGGCGGCTCATCACTATCGCCGGTGGCAGCCATCAGATGGTGTAAACTGCGCCGGTAGCGCTGAAAGGCTTCCCTACCCGTCTCGGTCAACGAACAGAGGGTCAATGGCAACTTGCCACGATAGGTTTTCTCAATCCGCACATAACCGGCCTGTTCGAGCTTGGCGAGATGAACCGAAAGATTCCCTTTGCTGAGACCGGTCTCGCGCTGCAAGAAGAGAAAATCGGCACTCTCAACGGTATAGAGCAGCACCATGATCATCAGGCGCGCCGGCTCGTGGATAAGACGATCAAGGCCGGCCAATTGGTGCATCTGGAATTTCATCGTTATGCCTCGATCTGGGTGTGTTGGAGATAGTGGTAGAGGGTGACACTGCCGGCAATCAGCATCCACGCGCCTGCTGCAGCGATCACCAGACTCGCGCCGAGAAAACCGTCAATTGGCATCCAGTCCATGAGAATGCCAACCGTCGCCACAAACGCAGCTAAGGCGTAGCAGCGCCGCATGCCGAGATACGCGCCGAGATAGCCCAATCCGGCGGCCAAGGTAAAACCGGTCAGCGCCGGCATCACTGCTACTGCAAGCTGGACATTAAAGGTGAGGTTGACCAACGCGATGCCTACCCCGATTCCTGCCAACCCGCCGAGCGCGCGTTGCCATCGTGGCGGTTGGCGATAAGCGACAGCCAGTGCGCGGGTAGGTGATGCGCATCTTGAGCGCGTGGAGGATCCTTCTGCCCAACAGGATCAGCGGGATCAGCGCGAGCGGCAGCAAGAGATTGGCCCAGCCGGCGATGTTGGCGGCGCAACCAGCGGCACAAACTGGACCAATCCGGTGAATAGAAAGATGCTGCCGATCAGCAGTTCCGGCAAACCGTCGATCATCCAATAGCGCCGGGTGCGCTGGCCGAGATCAGGAACCGGGTTCGTCGTTTACCTTTTGCAAACCAGTCTATATTGTAGACCTGTTTTTATTATAGGATGCCAGAATGAGCTTATCAAGTGGTTATGGCGTTAGGAGGGATACAGCCCCCACTCCAGCCCTCTCCCTCCGGGGGAGGGAGCAAATCGCTCCCCCTCTCCCGCCGTGAGGTGGGAGAGGGGGCCGGGGGGTGAGGGCTAAAGTAAAGCCAAGTCGCAGGAGAATAGCCACCGAAAGACGCCAAACCATAACAATTTTTCGTGCTTCTTGGGTCTTTTGGTGGCTATTCCCCTCCCCTAGCAGGTTGAGGGGCAAGGGGTGGGAGGTGTTTGTTACTGCCGAGAGCGCAGATGACGGACAGAGGGAGGCATGATGTCATTGCGAGGGCGCGCAGCGCCCGAAGCAATCCCCTCCTGCAGCGAATGATATGCCTGAGTGCATCGCTCCCGCTCGTGGGGGAGATTGCTTCGCCGCCTCCGGCGGCTCGCAATGACAACAGAAGCGGCGGCGCTTCCCCAACACCTTTTGCGCCCTCTGCATTCTCTGAGCCTTTGCGTTTTTCCCCTGCCCCGCTCACCTGATTGTCCCCCTCCCAACCTGCCCCGGCGGGGGAAGGAGTAAGCACCCTTGTCCCTAGCGAGAGCGGGAGCTAGGAGGTGAGGGCGACCGCAAAGGCGCAAAGGCTCTCAACGCAAAGCCGCCGAGAGCGTAAAGCACGCCAAGGGTTTAGTGGCAGAGATCAAGCGCGCTTGTGTCCCCGCTATCCTCCGCGCCCTCTGCGACCCCTGCGGTACAAACCTCTGGCAGGGGGCCGGGGGGTGATAGCCATCATCCCGCGCAGCGGGCTTCGTAACCATAGCCCGGCCCTTCAGGGCCGGGTTCCCTGTCCGCTCTTGAATTCGCACCCGCTAGGGGAGGGAGTCGCATGCTTCTCTTGGCGGCAGCAACCATATCTCAAGGCGCATAGGCTCGCTTTCTTGTCAATATTAAACAAATGTTCTATAATAAGGATGCCTAACAAGGAGGTATCGATGCCGCCCCTAGTTGTCGTCGAGCCGGATCTGCAGCAAAAACTGGCTACGCTCAGCCAAGAAGCCACCGATGAGATCGCCGATCCGCCGCTGACCGCGAGTGTCCGGCAAGGGATCACGCATGCCACCGGTTTTCTCTACGACGCGCAACGGTCGGGTGGCGGTTCGATCCGGCTCTTCAAGGTGCTGCAAACGAATGCATGCCGGTTTAGCTGTCCGTACTGTTTTACCTCCTGCGCTATGCGCCGCCGCCGCACCACCTTCAAACCCGACGAACTAGCGACCGTGTTTGTCCATCTACACCAACAGCGGCGAGCTGAAGGCTTATTTCTCTCGTCGGGGATTGTGCCGGATGCCGACGCCACGATGGAGCGGATGCTGGCCACGGTCGAGCAGTTGCGCTTGCGCGAGGGGTTTCGCGGTTATATCCACCTCAAGCTGATTCCGGGAGCGCAGTTTGAGTATATCGAGCGAGCGGTGGCATTGGCCGATCGGGTGAGCCTCAATCTCGAAGCGCCGAATCAAGACCGGTTGCGTATGCTAGCCCCCGAAAAGGAGTTTGCCGAGGCAATGTGGCAACGGTTGGCGTGGGCGCGGCAAGTGATCGAACAGCGGCGCGCTGCCGGCTTACCAGCGGCCCGCTCGATCACTACCCAATTCGTGGTCGGCGCCGCCGGCGAAAGCGATGCTGAGTTGCTCTATACTGTCGCATACGCTCAGCAGACGATCCAGCTCGGTCGCAGCTACTTCAGCGCCTTTCACCCCATCGAACGATCTCCGTTTAGTGACCTGCCCGCTGAGGATCCCATCCGCGCCGCCCGCCTCTATCAGGCTGAGGCAATGCTGCGCGAGTATGGCTTTACCGTAGCTGAGCTGCCGTTTGACGAGCAGGGTCATCTGCCGCGCGATTGTACGCCCAAACAAGCTTGGGCAGCGCGCTATCTGCACGAACCGGTTGAAGTGAATACTGCCTCGCGCCAGCAACTGCTGCGTGTGCCCGGCATTGGCCCGCGCAGCGCTGATCGCATCCTCACTGCTCGCCGCCAGCAGCGCTTGCGCGATCTCGGCGATTTGCGCCAGTTTGGCGTGAATGTCAATTGGGCGGCGCCGTTTGTGTTGCTCGATGGGCGTGCCGCAGCTCGCCAATTGCCGTTGTGGCCGTTGCCGTAGGAGTTTGGTCCCGCGCTACCCCTACGGCGACGGCATTGAACCGCAATGTAGCTACCGCTCCCGGATTGTGATTTCGTCGAAGCGCACGATGATCCCGCTCTCATCGAAACTGGTCACTGCCAACCCAACCTCGCCCCGGGTAAAGGTCGGATCGCGCGTCTGCTCGAGCCGACGGTCGTTGACGTATAGGGTAATCTCGTCGCCGCGCAGCTCAACCCGCATACGGTTGTTTTCCGGGTTGATGGCCTCGTGCTGCGTCCAGTCGATGATCGTCACCCACTGGTTGTCTTCCAGCAGCTCGAGCGCGTAGTAACCGTCGTTCGAGACGCTAAACAGGTAGAAGTTGTCTTCGTCTTGATAGCGAAAGATCAATCCGGCGGCCCCACCCGGACTATTGCGCGGGATGGAATAACTTGTCTCGATCACGACATTGCGATAACTGCCGTCAACCAGTGCCCACACCAGCAGCTCCGGTTCCTTGACTTCGATAACGTAGTCTCCCTGCTCGTAAGCGTAGCGCGCGCTGCTGCCTTCACTCGCGCCTAAGTTGCTGTCTGCTGGGTTCTCGAAATCATCGCGGAAAACAATTTCGCCGCTAATCACGGAACCCACTGCGCCTCCACCACTCGTCGAAGGCTCTACGACCACAGGGGTCGATGTACCGGTCACGTTGTTGATGTTAAACGAGGACAGTGAGATCACGATAAAGACGCATGCGCCAATAAAGATGAGCAGCAGCAAGCTGATACCGCCAATCAGTAACCAGACGAGCTTGTTGTTCGGAGGGGTGGCTTGGATCTCGGCGCTCGCTGGCATTTGGTACGGCGGGGAACTGCTGGCCGGTATCCCATACGATGGCGGTGGCGGTATGAAAGGATCGGGCGGACTGCCGGCGCTTTGGGCGGGCGGAATGACTGGTGGGGTGGGCGGCGCAGCGGGGCGCTCCGGTGGGATGATAGTAGTCGGCGGCGCAGTGGCGGGCCGGTCGGGCGGGATGATAGTAGTCGGCGGCGCAGTGGCGGGCCGGTCGG
>NZ_DAOTWH010000162.1:0-9619 GCF_034435895.1 Chloroflexus sp. | reverse complement strand
CAGGCCAGCACGGTGCCGTGAGCGGCGCCGTCGCGGATGACCGCAGCGGTTGGCGGGATGCGCAGCGTGCTATCGACGATCACCCGCAGCGGATCGCGCCCCTCGACCAGCCGTACCGTCAAGCGCGGATCGTCGCGCAGCACCGTGCCGATGCCAACCATAATCGCGTCGTGGGCAGCGCGCAACCGGTGGCAGAAGCGCAGCGACTCCGGCCCGCTAATCCATTGCGAGCTGCCATCAGCCGCCGCCACCCGCCCATCGAGGGTCTGGGCAAAACTGAGCGTCACGCGCGGTCGGGTCATCGCCGGCGCACAATCTCAACGACCGAGCCGGCGAGGATGGTGTCGCCGAGCCGCACTCCCGGCTTGGTCACCCGCACCGCCACCGTGCAGATCTGCGGATGGTCGGTGAGCACCGCTGTCGCAATCCGCTCGGCGACCGCTTCGGTCAACTGCAACGCCGGCCCGCAGACAATCTCGCGCGCCCGATCGTGAATCTGGCTATAGTCCACGGTCTGGCTCAAGTCGTCGCTGGCCCCGGCGGCGCGCAGGTCAAGCTCAACTGCTACATCCACCACAAACCGCTGGCCGAGCCGGTTCTCTTCCGGGCGGGTGCCGTGGTAGCCGATAAACTGCATCCCGCTGAGGATAATCCGGTCGTGGCCGATCCCCCAATCACTCATCGTCGCTATCCTTTTCTACCGCGAGCCCGTACATCAGCGGGATCGCTGGCACGTCGGGCGGCGCGTGCCACCGGCGGTCTGCCGCCGGAACCATCCGCTCGAACGGTCGCTCTCCATTGACATAACAATGTTCGCGCAGCTCACGGAGCCGCAAACCGGCCTGCGCCAGCGCCGTCACCACCTCACCCACTCCCCAGCGATAGAGCGTGCATGGCTCGGGGTTGGTAAAATCGCGCACACCGGGCAAGAAGCCGGACGGTGACAAGCTGCCTTCCGCTGCGCCGACATAATCCCCCACTCCCGGCAACTCCAGCGGCGCGCCGCCGCGCGGGTAGTCGTAAGCCAGCTGCCAATCGGCGCTCAACATATTCGAGGCGGGATGAAACTCCATCAGCGCAAACCTCCCGCCGGGAACGAGCACGCGGGCGATGCCGGCGGCGAAGGCGGTGAGATTGCGCAGCCAGCAGATCACGCCGTAACCGGCGTAGATGCGCTCGAAGCGCTGGCCATCCGCTGCCGCTGCGGCCAAATAGGCGTAGACATCAGCCTGCACAAACGTGGCCGGAATGCCGCTCGCCGCACTCAACGCACGCGCATGGGCAATCGCGGCATCGCTGAGGTCAACGCCGGTCACGATGGCTCCCTGCGCGGCCAGTGAGAGGCTATCGGCCCCGGTGTTGCAGAGCAGGTGCAGCAAGCGGCGACCGCGAATCTCGCCGAGCAACGCCATCTCTTCCGGGAACAACGTCGAACCGCCGTCGCGCAAAAAGGCGGCTTCATCGGCGCGATGGCTGGTATGCGCCGGCACCACCGCATTCCACGAACGGCGGTTTTGTTCGGTGATCGGGTCGGGTGTCATCGTCTGCGCTCAATAGTAATGCGTGTCTTCGTCTTCATCAATGCCGAAAAACCGTAACCATTCCTCAATTTCAGCCTTGCTCAGCGGGCGATCAGCGCGTTTATCGCGGGCATTGACGCGCGGCTGATCAAGCGCCTGCAAGCGGCGAGCAAACTCTTGCGCCGAGATGACTTGAATGCCGCGCGCTTGCGCTTCCCCCGCCACGGCCCGGTCTGAGGAAACGACCAGCCACTCCTCCCGCCGCCGGATCGCTCGAATCTGCCGGATAAGTTCGTGATCGGCAGTTTGCGGCGGTTTGGCGAAGCGCGTTTCAACTCCGTAGCCGTGCAGATTCTGCGGATGGCCGTACACGCCGCCGTCGAAGACGACCACAATCTTACGGCCACGCTTGCGCGCAGCGTAACGGCGAAGTTTGGCAACCAACTTCGCCTCGTCGTCGGGATCGCTCAATTCGATGTCAGGCATCTGGCCGATCAAGTTGTGGCCGTCGATTAAAATAGGCATATTTCTATTGTACCTGATGTATGGCTTGCTCTGCCGGTGTTTGCCTGCGTGCCCGCTGGTCATGGCGCGCGGGCGCGGGCCCAGTTGTCATGGCGCGCGGGCGCGGGCCCAATCTGGCATTGCGAGAGCGCAGGATCATTTGTCATTGCGAGGGCGCGCAGCGCCCGCAGCAACCCCCTGCTTCAGCGTGAGCGAACGCTGAGCGGGTTGATACCGTGCTCGCGGGGGATTGCTTCGCTTCGCTCGCAATGACAACCGGAAAGCGGGAGATTGCTTCGCCTCGCTCCGCTCGGCTCGCAATGACATAAGGGGTGCGGGGTATTGCGTCGCTGGGATCGCAATGATAAGCCTGTTGTCCTTGCGCGGGCCCATTTGTCATTGCGAGGGCGCGCAGCGCCCGCAGCAATCTCCTGCTCTAGCGCGAACGAACGCTGAGGGGATTGCTCCCGTGCTCGCGGGAGATTGCTTCGCCTCGCGCGGGCAGCACACGTGATGCCCCTACCCTCGGCTCGCACTGACAATCCCGCCTGTCATGGCGCGGGGGGGCCCGGTTGTCATTGCGAGGGAGTGGCGGCGTCCAGCAGCGCTGGCGCCGTCCGCCCGCAGCAATTCCCTGCTTCAGCGCGAGCGAACGCTGAGCGGGTTGATACCGTGCTCGCGGGAGATTGCTCCGCTCGGCTCGCAATGACAACCGGAAAGGGGGAGATTGCTTCGCCTCGCTTCGCTCGCCTCGTGATGACAAGCCTACCTGTCATTGCGAGGGCGCGCAGCGCCCGCAGCAATCCCCCGCTTCAGCGCGAGCGAACGCTGAGGGATGTTGCAACACTCACTGCCGGCAGCGCGTCGGATGCAGTGAAGGACACAACGCGAGGGGGAATGAACGATGCGTACAACTGATCCGCCGATCGGGCCGGAACGTCCGGTCGAGCGCCAAATGGGCCGGCGATTGCTGGGGATTGCCCTGATCCTCGGCGGGCTAGGCTGGTTGTTGTTTGAACTGTTGAGCCGGGGTACGATTGCGGGGATTGATCTGAACCTTGCCCGTTCCGATAGCGAGCAAACCATCCCGGCGCAACGCTTCACTGTGGCGCGGGTTGAAGTGAGCGGCGTGAACGATCAGGTCATCGTGAATGGTACAACCGGCGAAGAAGTGATCGTCAGCGGTTCACGGCTGGGGTTTGGCTGGGCGGCGAATGCGGCTGCCGATGCTGCCGCTCAAATCGATGTGCATATCGAGCAACGCGGCGATACGCTCTACGTCAATGTCAATCACCAGCCATGGGCGCCGTGGATCTTTGGCCGCAACCCGTATGCGCGCCTTGAACTGGCCTTGCCGCCTGATGTAACGTTCAACATTTCGCTGGTGTCGGGTGACGTGACGCTGCGCCAGACCGCAGCGAGCGGAACCGTCAGCACAATTAGCGGCGATGTGGTCGCCGACAGTGCGCGCGGCCAAATCACGATTAATACGACCAGCGGTGATATTGATCTGCGCGATTATCGCGGCTCGTTGCGGGTGACGACTGTGAGCGGCGCTCTCACTGCGGTTGGCCAACTGGATGAGGTGATCGCGCAGACAACCGGCGGTGATGTGAAGCTGCGCGGCGAGCTTGGCGCCATCCAGATCACGACCGTCTCCGGCGATGTCGAGATCGATACCGCCGAGGCGGTACGGTTGGCGGTTGAGACGACCAACGGCAAGGTGTTATTTACTGGCCGGCTGGCAAACTGGCCGCAACGGTTGTCAACCATTTCCGGCGATATGGCGATCACCCTCCTTGCGCCGGTCAATGCCAATCTCTCGTTTGCAACGGTGAGCGGGCGGATCGATGTGCCTGAACAATTAGCCGGGCAAGCGTTCAACCGGCGTTCGTTAACGGCGACCATCGGCGAGGGCGGGGCAGCCTTGAACGCGACCTCAACGTCGGGCAATATCACCTTGCGGTTGCGTGAGCCGTGATAAGTGGCTATCTACGCTTGGATGGAGTGCAGCAGCAAAGCTGCTGCACTTCACGAACGTGTGATGAGCACGATCGGTACGGCTCAGATGCCGCGCTGCTATGGGGAGCGGTAGTGCAACCGTTACTCAGATGTACCTTTATGGAGTGCGGCAGCGAAGCTGTCGCTGGTCACTGCGGGGTACGCCGAATCTATTTCATCCCCCCGGTGGGAGCGCTCATACAAAATCTGTGCAAAATCATTGCAAACGTGGTATGCTGATTCTAGGCAAACCACGTTTGTCGTTTACCAACCTAACAGACGGAGTATGTGATAGATGGCAACCACACTGATCGATCCACAGGCTACGCGCCGGTTTGAAATCCGCGAAGAATACCGCAGCGGCCCTGACGGGTTGATGCGGTCATGGATCTCATCACCCCAACAAGGCTTGCCGGTGCTCTTGATCCACGGCTACGGCGCATTGATCGAACACTGGCGTCCGGTGATGCGCCCAATTGCCAGCGAGCACACCCTCTACGCGATCGATCTCTACAATTTTGGCTATTCGGTTCGGCCCGCGGGCCGTCCGAGCCGCGAGCGGTGGGCCGCGCAGGCGGCGGCCTTCATCCGCGATACCATCGGCCAGCCTGCCGTGGTGGTTGGCCATTCGATGGGGGGCGTGGTCAGCGCCCAACTAGCCCGCGCTTATCCTGATTTAGTCAAGGCGTTGGTACTGGTCAACAGTTCAGGTGCGCAGTTGCAGGCCCGTCCGCTCAGCCCCATTGACCGGCTTATGCTCGATGCGATTGGCGCGCCATTGATTGGCGAGACGCTGGCCGGTGTCTTCGGCAATCGCTGGGGCGTGCGGCAAGGCTTGCTCTCGGCCTACCACCGCAAAGAGTGCGTCACGCCGGAGCTGGTGGAGACGTTCAGTGGCCCGCTACGCCGCTATGGCGCCGGTTCGTACCTTAAGGTCAGCCGCGAATTTGCCAATCTCGTGCTCGATCTCACGCCGGGCGCGATTCAGATGCCCACGTTACTCATTTGGGGGGCGGAAGATCAATCGATCCCGCCGGCCCATGCCGAAATCATCAAGAATCGGATGATCCCGCATGCCGAGATCAAGATCATTCCTGATAGCGGCCATTGCCCCTTCGACGAAACCCCGCAAGCCTTCCTCGACATTCTCTTGCCGTGGTTGCGGCAATTGCCCGCCTAATGTTGATGCCGTCGTCGTCGTTACGGCGACGACGGATCCCACTGGTTCATCATTGCCTGCGCTGCATTGCGAAAATAGTCGGCCATCACGCTGCGGGCCGGTTCCGGCACACCGGCTTCATCGAGCGCTGCCAGCATGTGTTCGAGCCACGCATCACGTTCGGCTGGCCCGATCGGGAACGGCGCGTGCCGCATGCGTAGCCGGGGGTGGCCGCGCCGCTCGCTATACGTGCGCGGGCCGCCGAAATATTGCATCAGAAAGAGCCGTTGGTGCTCTTTGCCCGGCTCAAGATCCGCCGGGAACATGGGGCGGAGGCGCGGATCAGCCTCCACCCGCGCATAGAAGCTATCAACAATCCGGCGGAAGGTGGGTTCGCCGCCGATCTGCTCATAAATGGTTGGTTCGCTCATGGGAATGCCTGCACTATACGATCATTGCTGTTGCGCCGGCACCGGCGCTGTTTTTATGCTACCATAAGTCCATTGGTTCGTCCGTATGCTGCCTAATCAAACGATACGAATGATCGTTGTGGCGAACCTTGTCCGTAAGCTTTTCCCTGTGGAGTGCGGCAGTCTGACTGCCGCACTCCACTCGGACACCAACCGCTATGACCTATCCTACTCTTTCTATTGCTACTGATCGTCTTCGTCTCACGGTACTGGCCGCCGGCGGGCCACGCATTCTCGGATTGCAGCTTGACGGCGGCCCCAACCTGTTGGCCGAAACGCCGGCAGCGCGCTGGGCAACGCCGTGGGGCGAGTTTGCCTTGCTCGGCGGCCACCGGCTCTGGCATGCCCCCGAAGCCTTTCCGCGCAGCTATTGGCCCGATCTGGCTGGGCCAGAGGCCGAGCTCATCGATAATGGCGTCATCTTGCGCAGCGCCGTTGATCCGGGCGGGATTGCCAAAACCATTGCCGTCACGCTTGATCCAGTCCAGCCGCGCGTGCATCTGTGCCACACGCTGACCAATCATGGCCTGTGGCCGGTGGAATTGGCGCCGTGGGCGATCACTCAACTGGCGCCGGGCGGGGTGGCGATTTTGCCGCTGCACGATGGCCAACCGCCGGCGAATCCGGTCGCGCCGCATCGCCAGATTGCCTTGTGGCCCTATACCCCGTTACCCGACCCGCGGCTCCACCTCACCGCCGATTACATCCTCATCGACACCTCGCTCAGCGGCCCGCCGGCCAAAATCGGCGCGCATAGCCCTGCCGGCTGGTTAGCCTATCTCCACGATGGGGTGGTGTTTCTCAAACAAGCTGCCTATCATCCTGATCACTCCTACCCTGACCGCAACAGCAACCTCGAAATCTACTACGACCAAGGCTGTACCGAATTAGAGACACTTGCGCCATTGCTGCGATTAGAACCCGGCGCCGCCGTCACTCACGATGAGGTGTGGCTCGTAGCGCCATGGCCAAGCCACATAGATCGCGAAGATCTTTTCAAAACCCTCGCCAAAATGGCAGCGGAGCTGGTATAATAACGGCGCGCGGTAGAGAATGATAGCAGATATGACATGGGTTGGCAGCCGTAGCGCGACGCCATTCGGGGTATGATGGCGATAGCCTCGTTGCAAATCATACTACGAGGGATATTGCTCACCAGTGTGGAAAAACGCCGCGACCGCGCCGTTATATTGCAAGGAGCGGCCATGCCGCGCCGCGCCAATCCGAGTGCACTAAGGCGCTGTACATCATCAGAATGCGGTAAGGTTGTGATCTCTTTCTGATACATATGAGCAACATTTGTTGACACCTGCTGATATTCGTGCTACTATTGCGATACAGGCCAAAATCAGCGGAACAGGAGCGGGTTTTGGCTTTTAAGCAAAAACTCCGTGTGGTATTCGATCGTAACCTCTGGACGCCGCCACGGCGGCGGTCGATGACAGCCGAGCAGTAAGCTCCTGGAAAGGCCCTGATGCGCACTCTGATCTTCACCGGAAAAGGCGGCGTTGGGAAAACAAGCGTCGCGGCAGCAACGGCCCTCCGGGCTGCGGATCGTGGCTTAAAGACGTTGGTGATGAGCACCGATCCGGCCCACTCACTGGCCGACTCGCTCGATCTCGAGGGGCCGCTCGGCCCCGAACCCGTTCGGATCACCAAGAACCTTGACGCGCTCGAGGTCAGCATTTACCACGACATTGAGAGCAACTGGGGTATCGTGCGCGAACACTTCGCTCAGCTTATGGCCGAGCAGGGCGTGCAGGGTATTTTGGCCGATGAGATGAGCGTCTTGCCGGGTATGGAAGAGGCGTTCCCGCTCATCCGGATCAAGAAGCACAAGGAGCGCGGCGATTACGATCTGCTGGTGATCGACTGCGCGCCGACTGGCGAGACGCTGCGGCTGCTCTCGGCTCCCGAAACGTTCAAGTGGGCGATTAATATGCTGCGCGGCGCCGAGCGGTTTGTGATCAAGCCGATCCTCCGCCCGATGAGCAAAATTAATCCGACCCTCAATAAGATGGTCGCGCCGCCTGAGGTGTACGATGCGGTTGATGATATGTTCCGCCAGTTGGAGGGCGTGACGGCGACGCTGGCCAACCCGCTTGAGACCTCGATCCGGTTGGTGATGAACCCCGAAAAGATGGTGATCAAGGAGAGCCAGCGGGCGTTGACCTACCTGTCGATGTATGGCATGACCGTCGATATGGTGGTGGTCAATAAGATTCTGCCGCTCGATCAAGACAGCGGGTATTTGAACCACTGGCGCGATGTGCAACAGCGCTATCTGCAAGATGTCGAGCACTCGTTTGTGCCGTTGCCCATCCGGCGAGTGCCGTACTACCCCGAAGAGGTGGTGGGGCTTGAGAAGCTGCGCCAAATGGGTGACGACATCTATGGCGACATGGATCCGACCGCTGTGCTCTACGATCGCGCGCCGCTAGATATTGCCAAGGTCGGCGATAAGTATTATCGGGTGAAGATCCGGTTGCCCTTCGCCGACGTTTCCCAGCTCGATCTGTATCAGAACGGTGATGAGCTGGTGGTGCAGATTGGCGATTTCCGGCGGGTGTTGACGCTGCCGACCAGTCTGGCTGGCCTCGAAGCCGGGCAGGCCGAGATGGAGGGCGAGTGGTTGAGCGTGCCCTTCATGGCGCCGCAGATGGCGTCACGGTAAGGCGGCTTTACAGTGGGGTTTCTCGGAGGCATGCCTCCGGTGACCTAATATGGGGAGTTCGTATTGTTAAGGAGGTGTGTGCATGGCGACGAGAGGCTGGTTCTCGGAGTCGTCGGCGCAGGTGGCGCAGATCGGCGACATCATGTTCCAAGGCCACTGGCAGTGGGTCTCGAATGCGCTGCAGGCCACCGCGGCCGCGGTTGACAACATCAACCGCAACGCTTACCCGGGTGTGTCCCGGAGCGGCTCGGGCGAGAGCGGCTTCAGCAGCAGCTCGAGCAACGGCTTCCGTCCGAAGCGCATCCGCTCGCGCTTCAACCGCTAGGTTGGCGGGCAGGCGTGAGGCGCGCTGCTCGCCGCCTCACGCCGATCCCTTGGGAGCGTTATGATTAACCTGCTCTATTACAGCCATACTATCGTTCCAGCTCACCTCGAAGAGATTACGCGGCTTGAAGTGCTCGATCCTGATGAGCAGGTGCTGGTCGCGGTTGATGGCGTGCTGCTCGATCGGCAGGGTCTCCGGCTGAGCGGCCCCACACTGCACGACTATTGCCTGATTACCGATTTGCGGGTGGTGTTGTGGGCGCGTGATTATGGGCGCTATCTGTGTTTTGCGTTTCCGTTGAGCGAATTGACCTTGATCGATGGCCGCGGGGTCGATCCGATTCACGGGATGGTAACGCTGGGGTTTAGCGCGCCTGATGCCGAAGAGCAAGTCTTTACCCTCACGCTGGTGCCGCAAGCGTATGTGCCGGCGTTGATGATCTTGTTGCGCACGGCGGCTGAGACAGCACGCGCGGCGTTGGCCGCTGGGATGGATGCCCGCCAAGCGGCGCCTGACGTGATGATGGCGCTCGGCGCGGCGATCTATGGTTCTGAAGATGCGTTGCGTCCCGATGAAACGCCCTATCGTTGGCCCGGCGGTGCGCCGCGCACGCCGGCGACGCCAAATGCGCCCTTTGTGATTGATCCGGCGAATTTGCCGCCTAATCAAATCTTTACTGCCGGCCGTCTGGCCCGTTCGGCATGGGATACCCTGCGCCGAACGCTGCGCGAGGCGGATTTACCGTTTGATTTGAGTCCGGCGAGTATCCGTGAATTGACCGAAGCAATCCGTGCTGTTAATGACTTAGTTCAAACTGTAACCAGTAATCCTGCTGCCCAGCAGATGGCGATGGCGTTTTTAAACCACCAAGCGGCTGCGCGCCAAGCGCAAGCTGGACCGGTGGCGGCGGCGCCGGTCGCCGAGCAGCTCGATCAGCTCTTCATGCACGATCTTGACGACCTGTTG
>NZ_DAOTWH010000161.1:0-2476 GCF_034435895.1 Chloroflexus sp. | reverse complement strand
GCACCGCTTGCAATGCGCCCAAGGAGATGCCAGCCTCGACTATCACGACCAGATCGGCGGGATGGTACTCGAGCACCCGATTGAGGCGGCGCAGATCGAGGGCCAGATCATAGCGTGTAGGCGGGTTAGTCAAAAACTGGCGCGTGCCGGTGCCCCACGGCGCCACCGCCGAGCGCGCGCGCGATGCCGCAGCGAGCACTTCCGCCATTTCGGTCACAGTCGCCGGCTGCGCCACATGGTGCGGCAGGAAATCACCGATCGCATACGTAGCGGTTTGGGTCGTTGGTTGGGAAGATACCACGTTCATCATTGCACCGGCATCAAATCCATGCCCCGCGATCAACCGCGCGCAACGCGCCGTGCGCGCGGCGAATATTGGTACAATTACTGCCGCTGGGCAAGAGTTTGCACGGATTCATTATGCCAGCCGGATCAAAGACCGCTCGCACATCGGCAAAAGCGGCCAAATCAGCCGGGCCAAACATCCATCCTAGATAATCGCGCTTCTCGATCCCGATCCCGTGCTCACCGCTGATGGTGCCGCCGGCAGCGACACAGGCCTGCAAAATCTCTTCACTCGCCGCCACTACCCGCTCGAGCGCACCGGGGTGGCGCAGATCGAACAGCAACAACGGATGCAGGTTGCCGTCACCGGCGTGAAAGATATTCACGATAGTAATCTGATGGCGCGTCGCCACCTCTTCAGTGAACCGCAGCAATTCGGGCAACCGCGACCGCGGCACCACCCCGTCTTGGATATGGTAGTGGGGCGCAATTCGGGCGCAGGCGGCTAACGCGCCCTTGCGCCCGGCCCACAACTTCGCCCGCTGTGCTTCATCTTGGGCGGCGCGCAACTCGCGCGCGCCATACTGCCGGCACAACGTCGCGATCTGCTCTGCCTGCGCCGCCACCTCTTCGTCCAAACCGTCGATCTCGATCAACAGCACGGCCCGCGCATCAGCCGGATACCCGGCCCGCACCGCCGCTTCCACCGCCGCAATCCCCTGCCCAACCAGCATCTCAAGCGCCGCAGGCAGAATGCCGTGGGCAATGATGGCCGACACCGTCGTGCTAGCCGCATCGAGATCATCGTAAATCGCGAGGAATGTGCGCACCGCTTCCGGGTTTGGCGTCAGTTTGACCAGCGCCTCGGTGACAATGCCCAGCGTGCCTTCGCTGCCAATCATCACCCCAAGCAGATCGTAGCCGGGGGCATCGAGCGCGGCGCTGCCCAGTTCCACCACCCGGCCATCGGCCAACACGACGGTAGCGGCTAAGACATGGTTGGTGGTCACACCGTACTTCAAGCAATGCGGCCCGCCGGCATTGGTGGCAATATTGCCGCCAATCGTGCTCGAACGCTGGCTGCTCGGATCAGGGGCGAAATGGAGACTGTAGCGCGCGGCGGCCAGACTCAAATCGGTATTGACCACGCCAGCTTGCACGCGAGCGGTGCGGGCGACCGGATCAATTGCGAGGATGCGGTTCAGGCGCGTGAGTGAAATGACCAACCCACCCTGTTCGGGTACCGAACCGCCGGCCAGACCGGTACCAGCGCCTCGCGCCACGATCGGCGCGCCGAGCTGGGCAGCTACCTTGACGCAAGCTGCCACCTCGTTAGTGGTGCGTGGCGCCACCACTACCTCCGGCATCCCTTGATCGAGCACCGAGCCATCGTACTCGTAGAGCATCAGCTCTTCCGGCCGGCGCAACACAATGGCGGAATCAACAACGCGCAGCAGCGCCGCAACAAGATCAGCTCTCATAACCTGCTTCAACCCCTCGCTGCTGTCACGGGCAAGGAACGCCAACCCACTGTTTGACCACTACTTCGTGCGCACCCGGCGCTTCAGATCGATAACCGGACGCCGAAACGAGAGTACGTCGAGCGTGCCACGGGGGTACGACCGCAAGATAAGCGCCAACCCGCGCGGATGCCGCCGCCAGATCCCGGCCAGCGCCAACCCGATCAAGAGCGGCGTCATCACCCACACCAGCACCGGTGTGCCATTGTTGAGCACAATCGAACCGAGCCCCACCCCGACGAGGATCCACTGCGCCATTGGCAAGAACAGCATCCGTTCGCGCAGATGAACAAACGCGACCAGATATGCGATCACATACCACACCGACAGCAGGATCATCATCAGCAAGAGCCACGAAAGTACTGTCTCCATACCCATCCTCGCTCCACCCGCCACGCCGCAGGGGCATGATAACACACCTGCGCTCGCACAGCGATCCAACGACGCAGAGAGCGCCAAGGATTTCAACGCAAAGACGCCAAGGACGCAGAGAGCGCAAAGGGGTTTTGGGATGGAGATCATCCTCCGCGTTCTCAGCGTTCTCTGCAGTGAACACTATGTGTCCCCCTCTCCCACTGGCGCGGGAGAGGGGCACGGCTGCATTTCGCTCGATAATGCCTTTCCCGCCAACTACGCGGCTCCCCCTCTCCCACCGTGAGGTGGGAGAGGGG
>NZ_DAOTWH010000160.1:0-17075 GCF_034435895.1 Chloroflexus sp. | reverse complement strand
GGCAGTGAAACTGCCGCACGCCAAACGGCTCCGCCAGAGAGATCTGGGCTTACGATAGTCGGATCAGCTAGCTCTCACCCGAAAGGCATCCAACCGTGGACACCCGCACGATGTTCACCAACCTGCTGGCTGCCGAATGGATAAAGATCGCGCGCCGGCCTATGGCTTTCTTGCTGCTGGGCATTTTTTTGGCGCTGACCATCTTGCAACAGACACTCTGGTTTTTGGTGGTGGCGTTGCAGGAAGGAACCTTCAGCGGCGGCGAAGTGACGTTTGGCTTGCTCAGCGCGGCGGCGATCGAACAGATTAAGCGCCAACTCAGCTTGCCCGGCGTATTTGGCGCGATGCTGAGCGCGATCAACGGCACCGGCGGCATTCTGGCAGTGATCTTGACCGCAGGAATCTTTGGCAGCGATTTTAATTGGGGCACGTTGCGCGTCTTGCTCACCCGCGCCCCCAACCGTGGCGCATACTTGTTGGCCAAATTGGTAGCGTTGCAACTCGCTCTGCTAGCGGCGATGGTCATCACGCTGATTGTTGGCGTCTTGCTCGCGCTGCTCTTTAGCAGCATACTCGGCTTGCCGCAGCAGCTCAGTGCAGTTGACCTGCTCTTGCTGCCGGTTGGGATGTTGCGAGCGTTATTGGTAATGCTGCCTTACACGCTGATCGCCGCTGCCAGCGCCATCTTCGGTCGCTCGGTGATTGCTGGGGTCGGCGGCGGCTTGATCTTCCTCGCCTTCGATGTTAGCGCCGGCTCGCTCAACACGATCGGCGCGGTCGATCCGCTGATCCGCACGCTGGTCAATCTCTTGCTGCAACCAAACATCAACCGGCTGTTGGTCGAAAACAGCCGGATGTTTGGGCTGGATCAGAGTGTGCTGACCTCGGCGCTCGATCTCAACCTGCTGCCGTCGCAATGGCATGCAATCATCGTGATCGTCGTCTACAGCGCGATCTTTGGCTACAGCGCCTACCGCACGCTCAGCCGGCAAGATATTGGCGGGGCATCGTAACGCGCGGTCACATCCACCCGACCACCAACTCGCTCAATGGCCGGCGCGGACGGCGTTTCGGTTCTTGGGCCAGATAGCCAATCGGAATCAGCGCCTGCGGGTGTAAATCATCGGTCAGTGCGAGCGCGGCCCGCACTGCCGCCGGCGCAAACAAGGGCGCGCACATCCAACCCGCCGCCAACCCCAACGCAAATGCCGCCAAGAGCATATTTTGCACCGCGCACCCCAAACTCTGAATGGCCATCGTCGTCTCGGAAGCCTGCCGGTCGGGATCGGGATAGACATCAAGATCGTTCAGATAGAGGCAGGGAATAATGATCACTGGCGCATTAAGCACCCGCTCGCGTGAGCGGTGCAGCCGCTGTTCAATCGTCGCTGGATCGTGACCGTCGAGACTGAGGTGGTAGCGCCACGCCTTACCCATCGCCTCAGCCAAGGCCGCTTTGCGTTCAGCCGACTCAACCACCACAAACCGCCACGGCTGGCGACCGTGGGGCGATGGCGCCCAACTGGCGGCGGTGAGGATCTGTTCGATGGCGGATCGTGGCGGCGGGTCGGGCAAAAAGGCGCGCACAGTGCGGCGGGTTTGGGCCAGCGTCAAAAAGTCCATAGTTTTTCACCACAGAGAACACAGAGGTCTCGCACATATCCTCCGCGTCTTCTGGTCCATCACCAAGAACGTCACCGGAACAGATCAAACCGAGGATCGCGGATCAACTGGCGCACAGAGGCCGTCTCGCTCGATTGGTACTGGTAGCCGCGCACCAGCGCCGCCGGCACGCGATCGATCTTGCCCATCACCAGCTCAGCGGCAGCGGCCAGCTCATCGGCGACGGCGATCAACGTCGCCTGCATCGTATAGCCGTAGGAGTCATCAACGCCGGCGAAATCGCGCAGCGGGGCAATGCCGGCAACGCCAATCGCGACATTAACCTGCCCTTCGCGCCATGGCCGGCCAAAGGTATCGGTAATGATCACCGCTGGCGCGTGATCGTAGCGAGCAGCCAAAGCGGCGCGCAACGCAGCGGCGCTGGCGTCAGGATCAACCGGCAGCAACGCCAACCTTCTCCCGCCATCGACGTTCGACTCATCAACCCCGCTGTTGGCGCAAACAAACCCGTGATGGGTTTCGGTAATGAGCACGCCGTTCGCCATCTTGACGATACGCTTGCTTTCGCGCAAGACCACCTCTTGATAATGGGCGTCTTTTTTGGCGGTGCGAGCAATCTGATGGGCAAACGGCGACGGCTCAATCGTAGCCGGATCAACCAGCCGGCCCTCGGCCTTCGAGACGATCTTCTGGGTGACAACCAGAATATCACCGGCGACTAATCCGCCAATGTCATCGATCGCCGCGGCGAGAATGGCGGCCAGATCATCACCCGGCCGCACCTCGCCAATGCCACGCAACGGGATAATCCGAATCTCAGATTGGGATGTCATCTTACGACCAATACCGGCCGGCAATCGGCGCTAACCGCTCTTTGACGGCGGCGGGAATATAATCAGGATGGGTAATAATCGCATGGCGCAGCGCATCGTGGGCCGGACTGGTAAAGTTCTCATCGATCTGAGCCACCGCCAAGCGCACAATCTGCTGCGAGAGGGCCACATTCGCATTCAGCACCCGAATCACTTGCTCAACCGTCACCGCATCGTGTTCGGGATGCCAGACATCGTAATCAGTCACCATCGCCAGCGTAGCATAGGCAATCTCGGCCTCACGGGCCAGCTTAGCTTCGGGCAGCGCTGTCATCCCGATCAAGCTATGGCCGCGGCGGCGATTTTCCTCACTCTCAGCCTTGGTCGAAAACTGCGGCCCCTCCATCACCACCAGCGTCCCACCCTGATGCACCACCGCGCCAGCGGTTTGCGCCGCGTGCAAGAGAATATTGCTCAGGTGCGGGCAGAAGGGCCGGTCGAAGCCCACGTGAGCCACGACGCCACCCTCAAAGAAGGTAGCGGGCCGGATGCCCTTGGTGCGATCGAAAATTTGATCGGGAATAACCGCGTGACCGGGAGCGTAATCTTCGCGCAGCGAACCGACCGCGCTAACCGAGATCAGCGCCCGCACGCCCAACAGCTTAAAGGCATAGATATTGGCCCGCGCCGGCACTTCGCTGGGATTGAGGCGATGGCCGCGCCCGTGACGGGGCAAAAACGCTACCCGCCGGCCTTCCAATTCACCGATGATAAACGCATCGCTCGGATCGCCAAACGGCGTCGTCAGGCGCACCTCTTCCGGGTTTTTGAGATCAGGCATTGCATACAGCCCGCTGCCGCCGATTACACCGATCATTGCGCTGCTCATAGCCAGTGCTCCTTAGTTCAGAAGACTACGCCACTATGCAGTATACCGTAGGTGGCGGGGAATAGGCAAAGGGGGGAAAGGGGACACACTGAGCCGGTAGGAATAGCCACAAAGATACACAAAAGGTGCAAAAATCGTACGTTTTTGTGCCTCTTGTGGCTTTTCGTGGCTTTTTTACCGCAGAGAGCGCGGAGGACGCGGAGGATGACCACCATCCCAAAAACCTCTGCGCCCTTTGCTCGCTTTGCGGCGTTGCGTTGACGCCCTCACCCCCCGGCCCCCTCTCCCCCTGACGGCGGGCGAGGGGACGGGGGTGGAGGAAACCAAGCGCCACGCCGTATCACCCGGCCCTCAAGGGCCGGCCTAGGGCTACAAAGCCCGCTGCGCGGGCTAGCCCTCACCCCCCGGCCCCCTCTCCCCCCTGACAGCGGATGAGGGGGAGCCGCGCTATGGGTGGGTGAGGCATCGCTTGAGCGACACGCAGTAGCGCCCCGCTCCCGCGGCGCGGGAGCGGGGTTGGGGGTGAGGGCGCCCAACCCCTTTGCGCTCTCTGCGTCCTTCGAGTCTTTGCGTTCAAAATCGCTGCGCCCCTGCACCCTTGGCGGCTTGGCGTTGACCGCCTTGGCTTTCTTTGCGGCTTTTGCTTGACCCCATACACGCCCCACTACCCTGACTGTCATTGCAAACCGCGCTCCGCACAGCGAAGCAATGAGCCGGTCTTGTTGCGGCTATGCTACGAACCTCTCGCTCTAAGATGTCGTATAATTCATTACGCAGTGCGTCATAATTTTAATCTATCTATTAGGAGACGACCAATGACGATCGCAAGTGAGCGCGGGATTGACATTTTCCATTTCGACGATCTGCTCACCCCGCGTGAGCGCGCGCTTCGCGATAAAGTGCGCGCATTTTGCAACGAGCATGTGCTGCCGATCATCAACGACTACTGGGAGCGGGCCGAATTCCCGTTCGAGCTGATCCCGCGCATCGCCGAGCTTGGCATCGTTGGCGGCACCATTCAGGGGTACGGCTGTCCGGGATTCACCAGCGTCGAAGTTGGGCTGATCGCCGCCGAACTTGCCCGCGGCGACGGCAGCGTGGGCACATTTGTCGGCGTCACCAGCGGCTTGGCAATGGGTGCGATTGCCACCTGCGGTTCGGAAGAGCAGAAGCAACGTTGGTTGCCGGCGATGGCCCGGCTGGAAAAAATTGGCGCGTTTGCCCTTACCGAACCGCATGTCGGCTCTGATGCGGCACACATTCGCACCACCGCCAAGCGGGTCGATGGCGGCTACCTGCTCAATGGCGAAAAGCGCTGGATCGGCAACGCCACCTTTGCCGATGTGATTGTGGTTTGGGCAAAAGATGAAGAGACCGGGCGGATTGGCGGCTTTCTGGTCGAAAAGGGCACGCCGGGCTATCAGGCGACCAAGATCGAGGGCAAGATCGCCAAACGTTCGGTGATCAACGCCGACATCAAGCTAGATAACGTCTTCGTGCCCGAAGTGAATCGCTTGCCGCTGGCCCGCTCGTTCCGCGATACGGCCAATATCCTCAAAAACACCCGCTATGGTGTGGCATGGGAAGCGGTTGGGCACGCGCAGGCCGCGTACGAACTCGCCCTCGATTACACCTTGCAGCGCGAACAGTTTGGCCGCCCAATCGCCGGCTTTCAATTGGTGCAGCAGAAGCTGGTGCAGATGCTCGGTGATTTAACGGCGATTCAGTTAATGGCGTGGCGGCTGAGCAAGCTCCGCGATGAAGATGAAAGCCAGATCACTGAGGGCATGGCCTCGCTGGCCAAGCAATACTGCGCCGGCAAGGCGCGCCAGATTGTGGCGCTAGGCCGCGAAGTGCTTGGCGGCAATGGCATCTTGCTCGACCGGCACATTGCCCGCCACTTCGCCGACATCGAAGCCGTCTATACCTACGAGGGCACCAACGAGATCAATACGTTGGTCGTCGGGCGTGAGATTACTGGGATTGCCGCGTTTGTGTAGCGCACATACGCACCACACGAGACTGCCTCAGGGCGTGCGGCAGCCAAGCTGCTGCACGCCACTGACAAGAGGAACAACCCGCTCAGGCACTTATTCCGCTGAAGTGGGAGATTGCTTCGGTCGGGCGCGACCCAGCCGCGCTGGGTCGCACCGCTCCCTCGCAATGGCAAATAGCCCCTGTCATTGCGAGCTGCCGGAGGCGGCGAAGCAATCCCCCGCGAGTGCGGGAGCAACTCCTCAGGCCTCCTTACCTATGACTCCCTCCCCCAGCGGGGGAAGGCTGGGGTGGGGGCCATCTCCCTCCTGTCATTGCGCGCCGCATGTAGGGGCATCGCAATGCGATGCCCCGCATGCACGGCAGCCACCCGCTCAGCCACCCTTCTCTCTGCCTCCCTCCCCCAGCGGGGGAGGGCTGGGGTGGGGGCCATTTACCCTCTGTCATTGCGAGCGCAGCGCAGCGGAGCGAAGCAATCCCCCGCGAGCACGGGAGGCAACCCCTCAGGCACTCGTTCCGCCGAAGCGGGAGATTGCTTCGGGGGCTACGCCCCCTCGCAATGACAAATAGCCCCTGTCATTGCGAGCTGCCGGAGGCGGCGAAGCAATCCCCCGCGAGCACGGGAGCCACCCGCTCAGACATTTCGCCTGCCAAAAGGGACCTTCGCGTATAATAGCAATAACCGGGCGATCTGCGAGGTACGCAATGCCAACATCTTCACTCCCGCCAATTCAGCGGTCATGGGCGCGCTGCCAAGCGCGTAGCCTTGATCCGGCCTGTCCGCCGCAGAAAGGGCCGGTCAATCTAGCAGTGTGGAGCCATCTGCAAGCACTGGCCCGCTCATCGATCGAGGATCTCTACCAGCTTAGCGAGCACCCCGGTTTTGCGGTTGTGATATGCGACGAGCAGGGTACGATCATCGACCTTGCCGGCGATAGTGAGATTATCGATCAAGCGCAGCAACATGGGATCAGATATGGCATTAGCTTGACGGAAGAGGTTGCCGGCACGAACGCGGTCGATTTGGCGCTGCGCGAAGCATTGCCTTACCAGACCGGCGGCGACGAGCACTACTGCAATTGGTTGCAGCCGTTTGCACTGGCGGCAGCCCCGATCTTCAGCCCTGATGGCAAGGCGTTAGGAGCGCTGGCCATCCTTACTCTCGCTGAAGCACACCATCCTTATGCGCTTGGGATGGTAATTGCCGCAGCGCAGGCGTTGCACAGCCAACTCCGCGCCGAACGGCTGCTCAACGAGGCTAACGACCAACTGAGCGAACTGTATGCAACCCTTGATACGATCAACGAAGGGCTGATCTTTGTAGGGCCGAACGGTGAGATCCGCCGGCTGAGTCGGCGGGTGGCGAATATTCTTGACATCAATGTGCGGTCAGCCGCCGGTCGCCCGCTGAGTAGCGTCATCGCGGTGCCGCCGGTCATTGCGACAGCGCTTCATAACCTCAACACCCTCGACGAACAAGAAGTGATCTGGCAGACGCCGAATGGCGCCCAAGCGGTCATCTGCGGCGTGCGCCCGGTTTGGGATCGCAGCCGGCGGTATTTGGGCAGCGTCATTACCTTACGGCCAACTGAGAGTGTGCGCCAACTGGTGCAACAAGTGGTCGGCGCGCAAGCCACGTTTACGTTTCGCGATATCATTGGCCAGAGTGAGAGTATGCGGCAAGCGCTGCGGCAGGCGCGGCTTGCCGCAGCCGGTCGCGGCGCAGTGCTGTTGCGCGGCGAAGCCGGTGTTGGCAAAGAGATCTTTGCCCAAGCGATCCACAATGCCAGTAACCGCGCCGGCGGCCCCTTTGTGCGAATTTCATGCGCTGCCATCCCACGCCAACTGCTTGATAGCGAACTGTTCGGGGTTGAGGGAACCGACCGGCAACCGGGCCGTCCGGGCAAGCTCGAACTGGCTTATGGCGGCGTTATCTATCTCGAAGCGATTGATGCGCTCTCGTTTGATCAACAAACCAGTTTGCTTCGCGCCATCGAGATGGGGCGGCTGATCCGCTCAGGCGGCGTGCGCTCTGTCTCGATCGATGTCAGAATGATCGTCGCTGGCCATGATCTCGAACAACTGGTGCAAGAGGGTCGTTTCCGCGCCGATCTGTATGCCCGGTTGAGCGCGTTTATCGTTGACATTCCACCCCTGCGCCAGCGTGGCAATGATGTCATTTTGCTCGCCAACCAAATGGTGCAACGGCTTAGCGAACAACTGGGCCGTCCGGTAGCGCTTGATCCTGATGCGCTCGCTGCGTTGCGAGCGTACCCGTGGCCGGGCAATGTGCGCGAATTGGAAGTGGTGCTGGAACGGATGGCGCAAACCAGCGCCAAGAGCGTCTTGACCGTCAACGATTTGCCGCCGGCGATTGCTCGCCATGCGACGCCGTTAACGATGGCGGATAGCCCGCGACTGGCGGAAGCGCAAGAGTTGAGCGAACGCGACGCGATTGTCCGCGCCATCCGCACCGCTGGTGGGCGCTTAGGCCGGGCAGCAGCCTTGTTGGGGATTAGCCGGGCTACCCTTTGGCGGAAGATGAATCGCTATCACATTTCACGCGATGATCTCACCCTGTAACGACGTTTCAATATTGAAACACTTTTGCATGCTACACAGCCCCTGCACAGCTTGACGTTCTTTCATCCACTTTGCTACGATACCAACTACAGGGATCACGACCCAACAACGAAACAAAGAGGGGTAATGGAATCCCGTCTGCAGCCAGAACGTGATAGCTAGCGCACGACAGCGCTTGGCAGGAAACGTTTGTGCATTGCACGGTGCAATGCATCGTGTCACTCATAGAGAGCATTGAGAAAGGAGGTGCGCAGGGCGGGTCGCCGCATACTGTCGATAGCGCAGATGGCGCGCACGCCCAGTTCAGATGCGCCGGCACGCCACGTTGCGCGTGCAAGCCTGTTGTGATCGATCACTGTTCACTACAATTGGCGCGCATCACGTTCTCTGCTTGAACGCTGGATCAAGGTTGATTCGCAAGAACTGGTTCCGTTTGTGTTGCAAGGAGGAGACCCTCTATGCCTGCGTCCTTTCTGGGCGAAGTGTTTGGCACCATGGTGCTGATTCTGTTTGGCAATGGCGTCGTGGCCAATGTATTGCTGACGCAATCGAAAGGGAATGGCGGCGGCTGGATCGTGATTACCACCGGCTGGGCCTTCGCAGTGATGTCTGGCGTTTTTACCGCTTCGGCGCTTGGCAGCCCCGGCGCTGACCTCAATCCGGCGGTGACGATCGCGGTGATGCTGCGCGGCGGCTATGATGTTGGCACCGCAGTGATGCACATTGTCGCCCAGTTCATTGGCGCGTTCATTGGCGCAACCCTCGTCTGGCTGACCTACCTCTCGCACTGGGAAGTCACCAAAGACCCCGGCCTCAAGCTGGCCTGTTTCAGCACCGGCCCGGCGATCAATAATCCGGTGAACAACATCATTACCGAAGTGATCGGCACCTTCGCGCTGGTCTTCATTATCTTCGCCATCTTCAGCGCCGATGGCGCTACCGGTGGCAGCCCTGCCAGCGGGCTTGGCCCGTATTTAGTGGCGGCCTTGGTTTGGGGTATCGGTCTGTCGCTTGGCGGCCCGACCGGATATGCCATTAACCCTGCTCGCGACCTTGGCCCGCGCATTGCCCACTTCGTGTTGCCGATCGCCGGCAAGGGCGACAGCAATTGGGGCTATTCGTGGGTGCCAGTGGTTGGTCCGATCATCGGCGGCTCGATCGCAGCCCTGCTGGCGAATGCGCTTGGCATGTAACGGTTAGCAGTCATCGCTTCAAGGGAGGAAACCTGTGAAGAAGTTGATCAACGCACCGGAGAACGTCGTTAAAGAGGCGCTGGCCGGGATGGCGATCGCTCACGCTGACCTAATTGATGTGCATTTCGACCCCGATTATATCGTGCGCAAGGGCGCGCCGCATAACAAGGTCGGCGTGATCTCGGGCGGCGGTTCGGGTCACGAACCGATGCACGGCGGGTTTGTCGGCTACGGTATGCTCGATGCCGCCTGCCCCGGCGCGGTCTTTACCTCACCGGTGCCCGATCAGATGCTGGCCGCAACCAAGGCGGTCAATGGCGGCAAGGGTGTGCTGCATGTTGTCAAAAACTATACCGGCGACGTGATGAACTTCGAGATGGCTGCCGAATTGGCCGCTGCCGAGGGGATCGAGGTAGCCAGTGTAGTGACGAATGACGATGTGGCGGTAGAGAATAGCACATGGACGGCGGGCCGCCGCGGGGTCGGTGTGACAGTGCTGCTCGAGAAGATTGTCGGTGCCGCTGCTGAAGCTGGTGCTGACTTGACGACCTGCAAGGCGATTGCCGAGCGGGTAAATGCCAACGGACGAAGCATGGGCATGGCGCTGACGCCGTGTACGGTGCCGCAGGCCGGCAAGCCGGGCTTTGAGCTGGCCGAAGACGAGATGGAGGTTGGCATCGGCATCCATGGCGAGCCGGGCCGCCGCCGCGAGAAGCTGGCTCCTGCCCGTGACATCGCCGAGATGCTAGCCGGCCCGATCCTCGACGACCTGCCCTTCCAGAGCGGTGATGCCGTGCTCGCCTTCGTCAACGGTATGGGTGGCACGCCACTGATCGAACTCTACTTGATGTACAATGAGTTAGCGCGCATCCTCAAGGATCGCAACATCACCATCGCTCGTTCGTTGGTGGGCAATTACATTACCTCACTTGAGATGGCTGGCGTTAGCTTCACGTTGCTCCGCCTCGATGACGAGATGATCAAGCTTTGGGATGCGCCCGTACATACGCCTGCCTTGCGCTGGGGTATGTAAGCAAGTGGAAGACCACGGCGGGGCGCACTGCCCCGCCGCCAGACTGACACAGAGGAACCATGCAGATCACCGCCGATCATGTTACAAGCTTTCTCCAACTGGTTGCCGAACAGGTTAAAGAGCAGCGTAAGTATTTAACACAGCTCGATGCGGCGATTGGCGATGCCGACCACGGGGTGAATCTCGACCGCGGTTTTAGTACGGTGATGAGCAAACTGCCCACGGCGACCGACCGCAGTATCAGTGGTTTGCTGAAATTAACTGGCATGACGCTGATCTCGACCGTTGGCGGGGCTAGTGGCCCCCTCTACGGCACCGCCTTTCTCCGCGCCGGTACTGCGATCGGCGACCGGGCCACGATCGGCGCCGAAGAGCTGATCGCTGCGCTCAGCGCCGCCCTCGAAGGCATCCAAACACGCGGTAAGGCAACCCGCGGCGAAAAGACGATGATCGATGCGATCGCGCCTGCGATCGATGCGCTGAAAGAACAGTATGCAGCAAGCGGTGATCTGCTGACGGCTATGCGCGCCGCAGTTGCCGCTTGCGAACAGGGCATGATCGCAACTGAACCAATGCTGGCGACGAAAGGCCGCGCGTCGTACCTCGGTGAACGCTCGATTGGCCACCGCGATCCGGGAGCAGCATCTGCGTTCCTGATGGCGCAGGCGATGCTCGCTACCCTCGAACGCGTCGCTCAAGGATAAGTTCGCATGCCGATTGGCATGCTTGGAGACAAAGGAGTCTGTGCTCATGGCAAAGTATGCCGCTGCAATTGATCAGGGAACGACCAGCACCCGCTGTATGATTTTTGACCACAGTGGCAATGTGGTCTGCTACGACCAGAAAGAGCACGAGCAGATTTATCCCCGCCCCGGCTGGGTTGAACATAGCCCCGATGAGATTTGGGAGCGCACCCAGAGCGTGATCCGCGGCGCGCTCAATAAGGGAGGGATCAGCACCGGCGATATTGTCGCGGTTGGCATCACCAACCAGCGCGAGACGACGGTGGTCTGGAATCGCAAGACGGGCCGCCCAGTCTATAATGCAATCGTCTGGCAAGACACCCGCACCGACCAGATTTGCAACGAATTGGCGGCTGACGGCGGCCAAGATCGCTTCCGCGCTAAGGTCGGCTTGCCGCTAGCAACCTATTTCTCTGGACCCAAGATCCGCTGGATCCTCGATAATGTGCCCAGCGCGCGCGAGGCGGCGGAGGCCGGCGATGTCATCTTCGGCAACATTGATACCTTCTTGACGTGGTGGCTCACCGGCGGCCCCAACGGCGGCGTTCACGTTACCGACGTGACCAATGCCTCGCGCACAATGTTGATGAATCTCGAAACCCTTGATTGGGATGACGAGATCCTTGGCATTATGGGCATTCCGCGCCAGATGCTGCCCAAGATTATGCCGTCGAGTATGGTCTATGGCACGGCAACCGGCGATTTGGCTGGCGTGCCGGTGGCCGGCATCCTCGGCGATCAGCAGGCGGCTATGGTCGGCCAGACCTGCTTCGATCCCGGTGAGGCGAAGAACACCTACGGCACCGGTTCGTTTATGCTGCTCAACACCGGCGCCAAGATTGTGCCGTCAAAGAGCGGTCTGCTAACGACCGTCTGCTATCAGTTTGGCAACCAGCCCGCCATCTACGCACTCGAAGGTTCAATCGCGATTACCGGCGCGCTCGTGCAGTGGCTGCGCGATAACCTTGGCCTGATTACCTCGTCGGCTGAGGTCGAGGCGCTGGCTAATCTGGTTGAAGATAACGGCGGCATCTATTTCGTGCCCGCCTTCTCTGGTCTGTTCGCACCGTACTGGCGCTCGGACGCTCGCGGCGTGATTGTGGGTTTGACCCGGTACGTCACCAAGGGCCACCTTGCCCGGGCCGTACTCGAAGCGACCGCCTATCAAACCCGCGAAGTGCTCGATGCAATGGAGCAGGATTCGGGGGTGAAGCTGACCGCACTCAAGGTCGATGGCGGGATGGTCTACAATAACACCTTGATGCAGTTCCAAGCTGACATCCTCGGTGTGCCGGTGATCCGGCCCAAGGTGGCTGAAACCACCTCGCTCGGCGCAGCCTATGCCGCCGGCCTCGCCGTCGGCTTCTGGTCGAGCACCGACGAGATGCGGGCCAACTGGGGTGTCGATCATACGTGGACGCCGCAGATGGATGAAGAGACCCGCGCTCGCCTCTATCGCGGTTGGAAGAAGGCCGTGACCCGCACCTTCGATTGGGTGGAGTAATTTCGCTCGATGCACGCAACGCCGCCAAGCAGCTTGGTGCATGCGTAGCGGTGCGTAACCCGCGCGATGGTGTTATGATACCGTCATCGGTTATGTACCGCCCGTCCTGTGCGACAGTGTCTGTTCAATGCGGCAAGACCGGCGGGAGCAATCCTGCCGGTCTTGTTGCCTGTTAGGAGATCAGTATGCAAACGCTCTCCACCGACGTGTTGGTGATCGGCGGTGGTGCGACCGGTACCGGCTGTGCGCTCGATCTAGCGATGCGCGGCCTTCGCTGCATCCTCGTCGAGAAGGGTGATTTAACCCACGGCACCACCGGTCGCTACCACGGCCTGCTCCATTCCGGCGGGAGATATGTGACCAAAGACCCGCAATCGGCCACTGAATGCGCTCGCGAAAATGCCATCCTGCGCCGGATTATGCCCCACTGCATCGAGCAGACCTCTGGCTTTTTCGTGATTACGCCATGGGATGATGAAAGCTACGGCGATGTGTTTGTGGCCAATTGCCACCGTACCGGCGTGCCGGTGCAAGAGATCAGCATCACCGAGATGCTCCGCCGCGAACCGGCCCTCAATCCGCGCATTTCGCGCGTGTTTGAGGTGCATGATGCTTCGGCTGACTCATTTCTCGCTACCCATTCGGTGGCGCTGGCCGCTCGCGAGTATGGCGCTGACATCCGCACCTATCACAATGTGGTCGATCTGGTACGGGTAGGTGACCGGGTAGTGGGGGCAATTGTCGAAGATTTGCGCAGCGGCGAGCGGATCCAGATCGATTGCGCCTACGTGCTCAACGCCGCCGGCGCATGGGCCGGCAAGATCGCAGCAATGGCCGGTGTGACGGTGACGGTCGTGCCCGGCAAGGGCACCATGGTGGCTATGAACCACCGGATGGTCAATACGGTCGTTAATCGCTGTAAACTGCCCTCCGATGGCGACATTATTGTGCCCATCCACACAGTTGCCGTGATCGGCACCACTGATGTGCATGTCCCCGATCCTGATGTGTTTGGGATCGAGCCGGAAGAGATCCAGTTTATGCTGGATGAGGGCGAGAAGCTGATCCCCGGTTTCCGCCAGTATCGCGCCCTCAGAGCATGGGCCGGCGTGCGCCCGCTCTATAAAGATAAAGATGTCGCTAGTGACCGCGATATTCCCCGCACGTTCAAGTTGCTCGATCATGAAGAGCGTGATGGCGTCAGCGGCATTCTTTCGATTGTCGGCGGCAAGTGGACAACCTACCGCCTCATGGCCGAACAGACGGTCAACGAGCTAGCCCGCCGCTTGGGCAATACCCAACCGTGCCGCACGGCGAGCGAGGTTCTGCCGGTGCCGCGCTTCGAGCACCGCGCCCACGCGATGGTGACGGTGTCACCCGATCCGGCAGCTCAAACGCCGCACTACTGGCTGGGCAAGCCGCTGGCGTTGGTCGAGAGTGAGCATGCCGCCGGTGATCTGATTTGCGAATGCGAATTAGTGACCCGTGACCGGATCGTGGCGGCGATCGACGCTGGCGTGCAGAACCTTGACGATATCCGGCGCGATGTGCGCATGGGGATGGGGCCATGTCAAGGCGGCTGGTGCATTTACCGTACGGCTAACCTGCTCTACGAGCGGCGCTGTGCCGATGGCCTCAGCCATACCCACGCCAACGAAGCGATCTTGCATTTCCTTCAAGAGCGGTGGAAGGGATTGACGCCGGTGCTGTGGGGCGACCAGTTGCGGCAGGCCCGTCTCGACGAGCTGATTTACGCCGGCGTGTTGGGCATTCACCGCTTGCGTGCGCTGGCCGCGCCGGGAGGCGGGTTGGTGACGCAGCATCCCGCGATCGCAACCGAGTATGTGTAGGCGTAGCCCGCCGGGAGAGTGTTTATGTACGATACGATTGTGATCGGCGCCGGTCTCAGCGGGATGCTGGCTGCGATTGGCCGCGCCGAACGCGGCGAGAAGGTGCTGGTGCTGGCCAAAGGCCACGGTGCGACCCATTGGTCAACCGGCTGCATCGATCTGCTTGCCGATGTGGATGACCCGCTGGCCGGGATTGCCCAGTTGGCGATCCAACACCCTCATCACCCCTACGTCTTAGCTGGCCCAACAATGATCGAGCAGGGAATTGCCCGCATCCGCGCGATCGGCGAAGCCGCCGGCTACCCATTCGCCGGCAATCTCAACCGTAACCTGCTCTTGCCGACGGCGCTAGGGGCGCTGCGCCCTACCGCTTTCGCACCGGCCACGATGATCGCCGGCGATGCCCGCCAACTGCGTGATGGCCGGCCCACCCTCATTGCCGGCTTTGCCGAGCTGCGCGACTTCTTCCCGCCACTGATCTCCGCTAACCTGCGCGCGCAAGGCATCGCTGCAGAAGCGGCACAGTTGGCGCTGCCACCGACGCAGCGCCAGCACGATTTCAGCCCGGTGATGTTAGCCCGCTTGTGCGAACAACCGGCATTCCGTGCCAATCTTGGCGAGCAATTGGCCACCCATGTGCGAAAAGGCGGTTATGCCCGCATCGGCCTGCCGGCCATCCTCGGTCTCAGGCATGCCACCGAGGTAGTACGCGATCTACAAAACCGGGCCGGCGCATTGATCTTCGAAATCCCCACCTTACCGGTTTCGGTGGCCGGTATACGGTTGTATCAGATTCTCGAGGATGAATTGCTGCGGTTAGGCGGTCGCATTCAATTGGGTGGATTTGTCCAACGCGCCGAGCGCATTGGCGACACTCTCGTCGCCGTGTTCAGCGAGGCGGCGGCCCGCGAGCAGCGTCACACTGCCCGGCGTTGGGTGCTGGCCACGGGTGGCATTCTCGGCGGCGGCGTGCGAGCCACACCCGACGGCCATCTACATGAAACGGCGCTCGGCCTGCCGCTGCAAACGCCTGACGGCAGAGCTGGATGGTTTGCGCCGCGGTTTCTCAATGCGCACGGCCACCCCGTCTTCCAAACCGGGGTGCGGGTCGATCAGCGCCTGCGCCCGCTCGACGCCGCAGGCCGTCTAGTGTACGAGAACGTGCAAGTCGTTGGCGGCGCGCTGGCTGGCTACGATCCGATTCGCGAAGGCTGCCTCGAAGGGGCCGCCATCACCACCGGCTGGGCCGCCGGGCAGGCATGAATGTACAGCCGCACGGCCGTGCGGCTCCATCATCCACTCGCAGAGGAATCATCCCTATGGATCATATCGAACTCTCACTCACCCAATCACTCGATCACTGCATCAAATGCAACATCTGCACCTCAGCCTGCCCGGTGGCGGCAGTGACCGATGCCTTCCCCGGCCCCAAATATGTTGGGCCGCAAGCGCAACGCTTCCGCCACGCCGCCCAACCGGCGCCTGATGCTTCGGTTGATTACTGTTCGGGTTGCCGGGTCTGCAATCAAGTCTGCCCGACCGGTGTGCGCATCGCCGAGCTGAATGCTCGCGCCCGCGCCCAAATCGTCGCCGAACGCGGCATGCCCTTACGCAACCGGATTATCGCCCGTTCAGGATTGGTGGGGCGGCTCAGCAGCGGCCCGCACGCGCCGCTGGTCAACTTCACGCTTAACTTCGCGCCGGCGCGCTGGATGATCGAACGGGTGATGGGCATTCATCGCCACGCACCGCTGCCCAAAGCCAGCACCTACACCTTCCAGCGTTGGTTCAAACGGCGCAAACCGGCGACCAACGGCCGGCGACCGCAGGTTGTTTACTTCCACGGGTGCAGCACCAACTACTACGAACCGCACGTTGGCAGGGCGGCGATTGCCGTGCTCGAACACCTCGGATTTGAGGTCATCGTGCCGCCGCAACGCTGCTGCGGCTTGCCATTGCTCTCGAACGGCGACTTTCCGGCGGCGCAGAGACATCACGAATACAACGTCGCCCAACTCTTGCCCTACGCTCGCGCCGGCATCCCGATCGTCGGCACCAGCACCAGTTGCACTCTCACGCTGAAAGAAGAGGCGCCGGAGCTGCTGGGGTTGCACGGCGACGACATTCGCGCGGTCGCTGCCGGCACCTACGACATCTTCGAGTTCTTGCGCGATCTGTACCAGCAGGGCCGCCTGCGCACCGATTTCCGCCCAATCGAACGCGAGTTGCCTTACCACCCGCCATGCCAGTTGCGGGCGCACCGGATTGGCCGGCCCGTACTCGATGTATTAGGGCTCGTACCCGGCTTGCGCCTGCGCGAGAGCCGGGCCGAATGCTGTGGCATTGCTGGTACTTACGGCATCAAGCGCGAGAAGTATCAGATCGCAATGGACGTCGGCAAGCCCCTGTTCGACTTCGTGCGCGCCAGCGGCCAAGACCTCGCCCTCTGCGACAGCGAGACCTGTCGTTGGCAGATCAGCGGCGCAACCGGTGTCGCTACCCGCCATCCGATCGAAATCTTAGCTGAAGCCTACGGTCTATCGGTGTAACACTGTTGCATCCATACTGTCATTACAAGGAGGCGACAGCACCTGTCGGTCATTGCGAGGGGGCGCAGCCCCCGAAGCAATCTCCCCCGTCAGCGCGACACAGGCCTGAGCGGAACACTTCCGCTCCCCTCTGTCATTGCGAGGGTGCGGCGGCACCCAGCAAAGCTGGGTAGCGCCCGACCGAAGCAATCTCCCCCTTTAGCGGGACACGTGCCTGAGTGGATCACCTCCGCCGAAGCAGGAGATTGCTTCGCCACCTCCGGCGGCTCGCAATGACACGGGCCATTTGTCATTGCAAGGG
>NZ_DAOTWH010000159.1:0-1683 GCF_034435895.1 Chloroflexus sp. | reverse complement strand
TCGGCTTTGATCCCGGCCCGGTTAACGGTCTGTTCGGCCCGGCGACTGCCGCTGCGGTTCGCGCCTTTCGCGCCGCCGCTGGCCTGCCGGCAGGGGATAGCATTGATTGCGCGACGTGGCAAGCGTTGTTAGCTCGCAGCATTGAGCCGTAGCCAAGCCAACCCCCCGATGTCATGGTTCAAGGGCGGACAGAACGTATGAGCGTAAAAGTGATTGATGGCCTTGGGAAGCGGCTGTTCACCCTCGCCCCAGCCCCTCTCCCACTGGCGCGGGCGAGGGGAGCAGATCTCAGCTTTGAGGCATTTCACAGCGATCAACGGCTGTACTCGACCAAATTTCTGTCCGCCTCTCAAGATGTCATAGCACTGGCGTGCCGGCATATCGCTTTGCTGTATGCCGGTTGTTACAATCGTTATCACTAGCGGGCATCATGCCGGTATCGAAAACGTGGCATGCAGCAGCTAAAATACCGTATGCCATAAAGAACTAGACACAAAGATGCACAACACCTATGATCATGATCCCGTCTGATCTTGCCGAACGCATAACCGCCATTCACGCCGCGCCACACCGGCTGGTGCTGGCGTTTGCCGGCGCCGGCAGCCTAGGATTGGCGTGGCTGCATGCAATTGCTGGCTCGTCGCGTACAGTATTGGAAGCGATTGACGCCTACTCAACCCGGTCGCGCTTGTCACTCACCGGTGATCTCGATGCTCCGGCGGTCAGCGCCGAAATGGCCCAAGCGATGGCAGCGTGGGCCTACCGGCGGGCGCAAGCGTTGCGCGACGGCGAATGGCCGCTGCTGGGAGTTGGCCTCACGGCGGCGATCATCACCGACCGCGAACGGCGCGGCGCTGACCACGCTTTTCTCGCCATCTCCAGCGCCACCGGCATCGAGACTGACCATCTCGTGCTGGATCGCGCTAACCAGCAACGGATTGATCAAGAAATCTTGATCAGTCGCTGGCTGATTGGTGAAATCGCCCGTGCATGTGGCATCCCATCGTAACACTGCGTAGCCGTGCGGCTCTGTCAGTCCGCGTGGTGCAACGGGGCCGTGCGGCGCTGGTTGGCAATATCGTGCCGCGTAACCGTCCGATTTGGCAACCGGTCTACTTACTCTGTTTTCTATTTACACCACATCTGCCCTCAGCTCTAGGCGACTTCGCGAAGAATAGCGCATTCTGGTCCAACATGACTCGATTTTTTGACAATTTGCCGGCCCTGTGGTAATGTGCAGGCATTCTGCACGTCTCCAAATCAATGCACGGTGAATCGAGTGCGCCACACAAGGTTGTGCTACGTAACGCGAGCGGGAGGAATCAACGGCTGATCAACCGCTTGTTTGGTGCATCTCAGTTTCTGAGCGCCATGCTGGCGTAATCCATTTACGGATGGCGAGGTGGGAGCAGCACGGGAGTGAACTATCAGATACTCTGCAACGTCGCGTAGCGTCGCATTGGGTGCGATCAAATCGTTGCTGCTGCTGCCTTTGATCATCATACAGGGAAGTTCGTTCTAGAGCAAGGAGGTTTCTGTGTCGCACAAACGGCTTTGGGCATGGATGACCCTCGTGGCAGTGGCGGCGATAATTTTGGCGGCGTGTGGCAGCGGCCAACAGCAAGCGCAGCCAACTACAGCCCCGGCCGCGCCGGCGACGGCGGCACCGCAGCCAACGGCGGC
>NZ_DAOTWH010000158.1:0-10411 GCF_034435895.1 Chloroflexus sp. | reverse complement strand
GCACCTCGGCCAGCGCCGCCTGCGCCTCTTCCCGGCAGAGAGCCAGCGCCTGCGCCGCCCGTTCCGGATCGCGGTCGAGCAGGCGGGCAGCAGCTTGCAACTGCCCATTCAGCGCCGTGAGATGATGACCGAGGCCGTCGTGAATCTCGCGCGCCAACTGCACGCGCTCTTCCGCCGCCGCCAAGGCGACTGCACGTTCGCGCGCTGCCGCCAGCGCCGCATTAGCTGCGCGCAACTCGGCGGCCAACCGCTCGGCGCGGGCCATCTGATCGGCCAAACGCGCCAGCACAACCGAAAACACCAAAGTGAAGATCAAGCCAAACAAAATGGAGGAGGTCTGCGCGAGGAGATATTCGAGCGCGGCGTCGCGCAACCAGAGCACACCACTCCAGCCAAGGTACAAGAGCAGACTGATGCCGAGACCGCGCCACACCCCTAGCCCAATCACCGCTTGCGAAGCGATGACAAAGAGCAAAAAGGGCAGGAACGTCCACCCGGCATCGAGACCAACATAGTTCACCACATAGTGATACTGGCGGCGAAATAGAAACGGTTCGCTGCCGCTTCACCCCAACGGCGCTGCCAACCCTCCCAAGCAGCGTTGAGCGCCAGCAGCACGCTCAAAAGCAACACCACCGGGTAAAAGCGTTCTAGCGACAAATTGCGGTGGAAGAGGATAAACGCAACGAGCGCGAAGTTGATCATGGTATACGCCGCCAGCATCAACGTGCTCTGCCCGCGGCTGAAATAGCGAGTGAGGCGCTGCCAGAGCGGGATAAACGGCCAGTGCGCATTCATGGCACCATCCACGGTTGCAAGACGTACCGCCACCAATTGTTGGCGATGCCATCGGTTTCACCAGCGACCCGCGGCAAATGATCGAGCCACCAGAGATGGTGCAGGCGCATATCGCCGCCGCCCCATTCGGCGCAGCGCATCACACGGGCTGGCGCGCTCAGATCGGGAAACTGGTACCACGCATCGGCCCGCGCCCACACTGGTCGCGGGTTGCCCCAATCGTAGTCGCGCGCGCTCGACGGCGCGAAGTGGACGTTGCCGCACTCATCGAGCCGGGTGAAACGCTCCCACAAGTCGCGCTCCGGCGGATGATTGCGGTAGACATGGGCCATAATCGACTCGACGCGATGGCCAAAGTTTTCGAGCATGCAATCGACCCCGCGCTCGACATTGAACCCCATCACAATATAGCGGCGGCGGGTATGGGGCAACCGCAGCGGCGGCGCATTGCACCAAAACGCATCCACGCCGACCATCCGGCTCTCGTAATAACCGGCATACGGAAAGGCAAACAGCCATAGCTCATCCAGCTCGCCGCGCTCAAGCTCGGCAGCCAACCCAATCTGATCGAGCAACCGCTCATAATCGGCTTCATCCGGTTGGTGCGCCGGCATCCGCCGTTCCCATGCCGCCAGATACGTGGCGCTATCGTAGCGAAAGCCATCGCTCTTGACCGGAAAGTCGGTGTAATGCCGCCGCATCACAATCCGATAATCGGCGATCCCGCCCGAACAGGCGCGCAGATCAGCGATATACTGTGCGGCCAAGGTTTCGGCATCGTTCCAACCCATCACCCGGCTCAACGGCAAGCCGCCGCGTTCGGGAATCGGCGGATCGTGCGTAATTAGCGCCACCTTGAGCGTGATCGGCTCGCCGGGCCGGTCACCGCGCAGGACAGGCAGGCGGTCGCCGGATTCGCCTCGCTTGCCCCAACCGAAGAGACGGTTCAGCATAAGCTTTATCTCCAAATAGCCACGAAAAGACTCAAAACCACAAAATATTTTTGGGTATCTTGTGTCTTTTTGTGGCTGTTCCCTAAAAGACTGTTACCATTATGACAGCAACCAACCGCCCTCTTCGCCCCCACTTCAACACCCCTCTGCGGTCTTTGCGTCCCCTGCGCCTTTGCGTTGAACCCTCTGCATTCCCTGCGGAGCCGGACAGCCGTCCGGCGCTACTGCCTTTGCGTTGTCATGGTATGATGATTGCATGATACGCTTAATTCTACTCCTCGTCATCGTCTTCACCAACGTCACGCCGCCGTCCGCAATAACACGCGACGAAGGGGCGGCAAAGGTCATCGATCCCTTCATCACCGCGCAAACCGCCGCGATGCGCACCGGCAGCGTCACCGATCTCATCCGCGAGCCGTGGGATCGTTACACCATGCGCGTCCAGCTCGACCCCAGCGGGCCACGGCTGAGCGGTGAGATCACGGTGCAACTCACCAACCGGACAGAGGTCGATTTCGATACCATTTGGTTCCACCTCTATCCCAACCACCCCAACTTCGGCGGACGGCTCGATGTTATCTCGGCCCGCATCGACGGCGTTCTAGTACCATCACGCACCTTGCACGGCGATACCTTGATCGGCCTCAGCACACCGCAAGCCATTGCCCCCGGCCAGCGGGCCACCGTCACAATGACCTTCACTGCACGCGGGCCGCGCAACGCCAGCCAGCGCATCTTCGGCGCCTACAATCTGGAAGCGGGGGTCTGGTCGATTGCGTCATTTTACCCAATGCTGGCCCGCTACATTCCGGGGATCGGCTGGGACACACGGCCAATCGAGTCACGAGGCGACTTTACCGTCAGCGCGATCGCGCTATACGATGTCACCATCGCAGCGCCGGCAGACTGGCAACTGGTCACGAGCGGCAGCCGCCTCGCTGATCAAGTAACCGATGATGGTGTACAGATAAGCCGTTTCGTCAGCGGGCCGCAACGTGAATTCTACCTTGCTGCGCTTCAAGGGCTAGTGGCGGCCAGCGCCAACGTAGATGGCACCCGTGTAGTTAGTTATGTCCAGCCGGATGATCCTGCTGCTGCTGAGCGTAGTCTCGCGATTGCTACCGCCGCTCTGCGCACCTTCAACCAGCGTTTCGGCGCTTACCCCTACGCCGAGCTAGAGGTGATTCAAGCGGCCTTGACCCGATTTTACGGCATGGAATATCCGGGAGTCGTATTGATCGAGCAAACCCTCTACCAGCGCGATGACCGGATGCTGGAAACTACGATTGTCCACGAGATCAGCCATCAGTGGTGGTACGGTCTAGTCGGCAATGACGCGCAAGGGGAAGCGTGGCTTGACGAGGGACTCGCCAGTTATAGCCAAATCCTCTATTACGAGATGATTGGCGTGCCAGAGCAAGCAAAAGCGGAACTCGACGCCTTTCGCGCCATTTACCGCCAGTTGCGCGACCGTGGCGGTGACGCACCGTTAGCCACTCCACCCTCAGACTTAAGCGATGGCCGCTACGTGCCGGTTGTCTACGCTAAAGGTGCGCTCTTCTTCCACGCGCTGCGCCAGCGTATCGGCGAAGGGGCATTCAATACATTCTTACAAGGGTACGTTGCCGCGGCAAGTTACCGCGAGATTGCCGGCCCTGACCTATTACGCACCGCCGAACAGGCATGCGCATGCGAATTGGATGATATGTTTGCGGATTGGGTGATCACAGCAAACGAGGTCACAATACCGTAGAGACGGCGCATGCGCCGTCCCTACACGATGAATACGTTGCCCCTGCTTACTCGCCCTTCACGGCCTCCTTGAGCGTGCTGCTCGCGCTAAAACCGGGGGTCTTGGTAGCGGGGATGTGGATCTTCTCGCGGGTCTGTGGATTGACACCCTCACGCGCCTGCCGCGACCGCACCTCAAACGTGCCAAAACCGGTCAGCGTCACCTTCTCACCCCGCGCCAACGCCTCAGTGATCACCTCGAGCGCCGCATCGATAATCTGCTTCGTCTCCTTCTGCGAAGCCTTGGCACGCTCGGCCACCGCCTTAATAAAATCCGTCTTCTGCATCGGTGCAGTCCTCCTCTATGCACTCAAGCGTGAATCGCTCTTCAGAAAGCAGTATACCGCATCTGTCAAGAGCTGTATCCCTTGCTGATGCGGTAAACGGCTTATTACGCTTTCCAATATGATTTTATAGCTTTGCAATGCGGAAAATCAATTTGATCGCATTGTAAAGCCATGCCACAGGCGCTCACATCACCTGCCCAACACAACAGGGGCGACCGGATGGTCGCCCCTTCCCACCATCCCCACCGAACGGGCAACCCTAATCCTCGCTGCGTTCTTGAATCACATACAGCAACTCAAGCAACACATTCTTCACGCTTTCGCGATCGGTCGCCGTACAAGGCAACACCTTGATATGCGGCGGTTGGCGCAAAGCCAAGCGCAATTCATCAGGCGACCATGCATTAGGGCGATCCTGCTTATTGGCCGCAATCACATAAGGCGTATCGCGGTACGAGACAAAAAAGTCGATGATCCGGTTCGTCTCGCGGAACGTTTCCGGGCGGGTGCTATCGACAAGGATCACCAAACCAAGCATCCCCTCGGCGAGGATCTCCCACATAAAATCGAAGCGTTTTTGTCCCGGCGTCCCAAAGAGATGGAGCACGAGATCATCAGAGATCGCGATGCGCCCAAAATCCATCGCGACAGTCGTTTCCTTCTTGATCAGCCGAGTATCGTCGGTCGCCCGGCGTTCCGTCGAGACGACCTCAATCTCCGAGATCGTCCTGATAAACTCAGTTTTGCCGGCGTTGACGGCGCCGCTGATCACCATCTTTACCGTCTGCACACAGCCCTCCGCTCCGATGCTCCGGCCCCAGCTACATGCTGCGGATCCGATTGATGATCCGGTTGACGAGGCTCTTCTTCAAACGCGGCTGTTCAACCGGCGGCATTCCGGCGGCCAGCACGCGCTGCCGTTTCACCAATTCCAGCATACCGGCGGTCAAGAAGCCATAGACCGCGCGGCACACATCAAAATCGCTCAACCCAGTCTTCTGGGCAATCTCGGCCAGCGTATCGCGGCCATTGATGCGCGCAAACACCCTCCACTCATCAGGTGAGAGGCGCATCCCCTTCAGTTTTTCCCCCGGCGGGGCCATGAAGCGCGGCACGAGATCGGTTGAGGGGATACGGTCGCGAATCCGTTCCCATTCATCGATCCGGCGCACCCCTTCCATAATCAGGTGGTCAATTGAGATCGGTATCGGCGCTAACGGCGCATCAGGCGCTGGACGCTGATCGCGCTCGAAGGTAAACTCACCTTCCGGCCACGCAAACAACCCATACACCGATTGTTCAGTATGGCCCATCAGCGCGCTCTGCAACCGTTCGGTACTGACCATCCCGGCATCAATCACGACCTGACTCAATGTCACCCCATTGCCACGAGCCGCTAATGTGCGGCAGGCTTGTGCCAACTGATCGGCGTTCAGCACGCCAAGCCGCACCAATAACTCTGGCTTCTCATCTTCGGGACGGCGCGCTGCCAGCAACAGCTTGCCTTTCTCAAAGTAGAGGCGCGCCGTTTGATCATGGTACTTCAAATACAGAGCGCCTGTTTTATACCCGCGATCAACGAGCGAGAGAAAGTCTGACAAACTAAAATCGCGGATGTTTCCCTCCAGCGGCATACGTTCCTCCGCTATCGCGGGTGTTATGCAACAATTACGTCACATGGTTGGCTGTGTATCAGCCAAACCGGGCGCCACACCGGTAGTTGGCGCCAGTTGAGTAGCTTCACGGTGATCGGCGGCCACGACCGGCTCGAAGGCCGCGATCGCGGTAGCAATCATATCATCATCCGGCTCGCGGGTGGTCAGATATTGCGCCGCTAACGTCGGGGTCAGCAGCCAGCGCACCCACGGCACATGGTAATAGTTCGCGGCGAGTTGTTGGGCCTCAAAGGCGACTGCCGCGACTAATGGAATGAGCACAATCCGGGCAATGATCCGCTGCCAGACCGGCAGACCGGCAACCGAGAGAAAAATCAGAAAGCCGATCAGCGCCACTGCCAACAGGAAGCTGGTGCCGCAGCGCGGGTGAATGCGGCTGCACTGCCGCACCGATTCCACTGTCAGCGGCAGACCCGCTTCATACGCATTGATCACCTTGTGCTCAGCGCCGTGATAGCCAAACACCCGGCCAATATCAGGAATACGGCCAATCGCAGCAATATAGGCCACCACCAACGCCAGATTGATCAACGCCTCGATGATTTCGCGCACGAGCACCGGCGCGCCAAGCTGGCCAATGAAGTTGGCCACCAGTGATGGCAACACCACAAAGATGCCAATCGCGATTGCCAGCGTGACCACAAAGATCAACGTCTGGACAACCGGGTGCAGATTCTCATCGTCATCGGCGGCAACCACCGCGGCCGAAAAATCGAGCGCCTTGCGCCCGATCGTAAAGGCTTCAGCCAGCGCGGCAAACCCACGCAGCAGCGGCCAGCGTTGCCACTGCGCGCTGCGAGCCGGGATCGGCAGGTCGAGCCGGGCAAAGCTGCCGTCAGGACGGCGCACAACGACGGTCGCTTGCCGGCGACCGCGCATCATCACCCCTTCGAGCACTGCTTGCCCACCATACTTAAACTGATTGGTACTCATGCCAATTCTGACCCTCACCCGCTCGCCGGCCAAACCAAACTTTTATTATCCTCTATCTTACCATGCCAACAGGCACGGTAACGTATCGAACATGGGGGGTTATGAGGCCGGTTCGTCAGGGTTTCCGCGCCGGGCTAAGGTTGTAGCCGCCGCCCGCACGCCGCTCACCAGACTTGAGACACGAATAATCGGCGAAACTACTCGTTCAGCCACGTAGGTCGTCGCTGTGGTCGCTGTCTGCGCCGAGTCGCGCACATTATTGGCGATCGCGCGCGTTGTGTCGAGCGTCTCATTCGCCTTCGCCAGCGCCTCATCGAGTTTGGGCAGCACATTGTTGCGCGCCAGCCGGTTGATCTGCTCAACCGCGTAGAGGATTGCGACCAGAATCGCAACCAACAAAACCGCGCCGATCAGTTGCAACGCGGCCAAGATCACGATAAAGACATCGCGCCACGCGGCACGGAAACCTTCACCGAGGAAGATCGCCGCGATAATGAACCCGAACAGAACTGCGGTCAATAAGCCAATGCCGATGCCAATCCAGCGTAACACGGGGTTACCTCCGTACCGGGCCGCAGAATACGCGGCTGTGAGGGCGCTCTAATGCGCCAAATTATATCATAGCCGCAAGCGTGAAACAACTATCAGCAAGATCCACGCTAACAATGAGGCTTCGAGCATTGGCACACCCGCCGGAGCGGGCAGATCGAGCGGGAAACGCCAGCCAATCAGGGTGGCAATCAAGCAACCGGCGGCTGCCGTGACCCAAAACATCGGGATTTGCCGCCACGAGCGGCCTAGCAAGACATGGGCCAGCGCCGCATGGGTCGTGGTCAACAAGAGCAACAATAGGGCTACCGGCGAGAGCGCGCTCATTGCACCTCCGGGCGGGCGATCCATCCCCCGCCGAGCACGCGTTGGCCATCGTAGAAAACAGCCGCTTGGCCGGGGCTAACAGCACGCTGTGGCCGTTCTAATTCCACCAGCCAGCGTCCATCGGGTTGGGCTGACACGCGGGCCGGCAGCGGTTCGGCGTGGGCACGCACTTGCACCATACACGTCAATGAATCAGCCGACGGCTGATCATCAACCCAACGCACATCGGTGACGGTAAACCGCTCGCGGTTGAGCGCCGCCGCCGGGCCGACGATCAACGCGTTACGGGCTGGATCGATCGCAATCACGTAGCGCGGTTCGCCGCCGCCTAACCCCAAGCCGCGGCGCTGGCCGACGGTGTAGAGCGGCAATCCCTGATGCCGGCCAATCTCGCGCCCTTCCAGATCAACAATCGGGCCGGGGGTGAGGCTCTCCGGCGCTTCGACCCGCAACAGGTTGCGGTAGTCGCGATCGGGCACGAAGCAGATGTCTTGGCTCTCTTCCCGATCGGCGCTCGGCAAGCCGCGCGCTGCCGCCATTGCACGCACTTCGCGCTTGGTATATCCACCGATGGGGAAGAGCAGACAGGCCAGATCAGCTTGGCCGAGCATGTGCAGCATATATGACTGATCTTTTTCGATATCTACCGCCCGCCAAAGCTGGTAGCGGCCATCGGCGCCGCGCACAATTCGGGCGTAATGGCCGGTCGCCACCGCGTCAAACCCCAAGGCCCGCGCCCGATCGAGCAGCGCGCGAAATTTGATCATGCGATTGCATTCGACGCATGGATTGGGGGTGAGACCGTGCGTGTACGCCCGGATAAAATAGTCAATGACGTGGCGGCGAAACTCGCGCTGGTAATTAAAGACGTAGAACGGGATGCCGAGCAAAGCGCAGACGCGCCGCGCGCTGGCCGCCGCTTCGGCAGCGCAGCAGAGGCTCTCGCGCAACCCGTGGTCGTCGTCATCCCACAGATGCATGGTCACGCCGGTCACGTGATGGCCGGCTTCACGTAAGAGCGCAGCGGCCAGCGAGCTATCGACGCCGCCGCTCATTGCCACTAGAACGTTTGCCATATTTGGTATTATACTCGGTATGACCGTTTCCAATAACAGCAAGGTATCACGAGAGCGCCAACGTGACGAACCCTATCACCACTATGACGGCTCCTGTCACCATCGACCGCCGCTACCACGACCGCCTTGGCCTGAGCTATTTGACTGCCGGCGCCAGCGGGCCGGCGATCGTCTTTCTGCACGGCTGGGGCGCATTTAAAGAACTCTGGTGGAGCGCCCTACGCGATCTTGGCCGTGACTACCGTTGTGTTGCCATCGATATGCCCGGCCACGGCGAGAGCCGGATCGGGCGGGCCGACCGGATCGAAGCCATCGCCGAGCTGGTGGCCGAGTTTTGCCGTGATCTTGGCTTGGCCACGATCACGCTGGTTGGCCATTCGATGGGGGGCAGCGTGGCAGTGGAGTTGACCCTGCGCCACCCCGAACTGGTGCAACGGCTGGCCCTGATCGATGCCGCAGTTGACGCCTACCGCATGCCGGCCTACACCCGCACCTATCTGCTCCCCAACGCTGGCTGGGCCGCCTTCCGGCTATCTCAAGCCGTCGGACGCGCTTTTCGCCCGCTGGGCCAGCGCATCCCGCACGAGCACGGCGGCGGCTGGATTCGCCCATGGCTGCGGCGCGCATCGTACCTCGCCACCTTCGACCCAGAAGGATTGTACCGCATTTTGCGCTCGTTGTTCGCGACTCGCGCCGATGACCGGCTGCAACAGATCCGGGTGCCGGTGCTAGTGATGACCGGCCAGTTTGATAGCCTTGCCCCGCCGGCCCATGCTCGCCGGCTCGCCGAAGCCATTCCCGGCGCGCAGTACGTGATGATCCCGGCCAGCTTGCACAACCCCATGGACGAACGCCCGCGCGCGTTTACCCGCGCATTGCGGCAATTTCTTGCCAATGCACAGGCGCAGTAGCACCACAAAAGCGCAGAGATGGTGAAGTGCGTTTCACGTCACGCTGCTCCAGAAAGAGGGTTATGAACCTCGAACCGTACCGCAAAGAGATCCAGCTTGCCGGCACCTCGCCAGTGCGCTTAAGCGTCGTCGATGTCGGGCCGCTTGCAGGCGAGCGGCAAGGCACAATCGTCTGCATTCACGGCTGCGCCGGCAACCTCGAACAATGGACGCCACAGATTGCACACTTGTCCGGTCGCTACCGGGTAATCGCGCCCGACCTGCGCGGCCATGGCCGCTCCGAGGTGGTCAATTCGGCCTATTCGCTGGAAGAGTTTCTCTGGGATTTGACCCAGTTGCTCACCCGCTTGCACGTCGAAGAGCCGTTCATTCTGATGGCGCACTCGTTCGGCGGCCCGATTGCGATCACCTTTGCCGCCAGCCAGCCCCAGCGCGTCAGCCGTTTGATCTTGATCGCGACCGGCCCTGAGATGCACCTCAACCCACTCCACGAACGGATCGTCAAGTTGCCGGTATCGCTGGCGATGCTCGAACGGTTGCGCCCGATCGTGATGCCTAAAACCTACGCGCCAGTCAAGGTGATCCAAAAGGTGCTGGCCGGCACTCTCTTTCGCTGGGATGGGCGGGCCGTGTTACCACAGGTGCAGACGCCGACCCTGATCATTGCCGGCCAGTGGGATTTCATCGCGCCAGTGGCCCAAGCCCGCGAGAGCCAACAACTCATGCCCAACGCCCGGCTCGAAATTGTTCGCTATACTCGCCATCTGCCCCACCTTGAGCGGCCTGATGCGGTGAACCGCCTGATCGACCGCTTTCTAGAAGGGCCGCGGGTCTGGCGCGAGCAACGATGAGCAGCGATATGGAGTGCGGCAGTTAAACTGCCGCACTCCAAAGCCGGCAAGCGGGGACGCAGAGACGCTACACGCAAAGACGCGCAGAGCGCGAAGAGACGCAAAGGGTTGGGCAGGAGGAGTCGTCGGATTAGCGACGACGACATTGCCGGAGCGGAACAGAGCAGCGCCCCTCTCCCGCGCTGCGGGAGAGGGGTCGGGGGTGAGGGTACGCCAAACCCCGCTTGCCGCTTGTCATTGCTTCGGTCGGGGGGCCCCC
>NZ_DAOTWH010000157.1:0-20999 GCF_034435895.1 Chloroflexus sp. | reverse complement strand
ACAAAGGGGGCGCACCTTCACAACGACAGTGCCGCTAGCGCAGGAGATTGCTTCGGGCGCTGCGTGCCCTCGCCATAACAAAAGGGGATGCGTGCTTGCCATGACACGAGGGAACGCGCTCTTGCATGAACAGGTTGATTGCTCATCGGTCAGGGCGAGCTGCGCGTTTGCGAGACGAGGCAATCTTCTGATTACGGACGATCTGTTCTCAGCGGTCGTTCGCACTGAAGGAGGAGATTGCTTCGGGCGCTGCGCGCCCTCGCACTGACATAGGGGAATGCGCCCTCGCGGTGACAAAGGGGGTGTGCTCTTGCAGTGACAACCGCATTCGCCTCTGCAATGATAATAGAAAATGAGGAATCCTATGCTGCTCGCCCGTGATCTTGCCCCTGACCTGATTCTGTACAACGCCACGATCTATACCCTCAACCCAGCGTTGCCGCGGTGCAGCGCGATTGCCTGCAAAGATGGCCGGATTGTCGCGGTAGGAGATGACGCTGATGTCTTGGCGCTGGCCGGGCCGGCGACGCGCCGGATCGACCTCGGCGGACAGACGGTGATCCCCGGCATTAATGACGCGCACAATCACATGCTTGAAATGGGTTTGAAGCTGCGCCGGATCGGGCTTGACGATTGCATGTCGATCGCTGAGATGGTCGAGCGGGTGCGGGCAGTGGCGGCGCATACACCTGCCGGCCAGTGGATCGTTGGCGAAGGCTGGAATGAATCGCTCTTTCGCGAGGGCCGGTTGCCGCATCGCCATGATCTCGATGCAGCGACCACGGCTCACCCGGTCTTGCTCAAGCGATTTTTCAACATGGACGTGGTGAACACGCGGGCGCTGGAGCTGGCCGGGGTGACGGCGGCGACGCCTGATCCGACGGGAGGCAAGATCGAGCGCGAGGCTGATGGCGCGCCCACAGGGATTTTGCGCGCTGCCGCTAAGGAACTCTGCCGGCGGTTGTTGCCAGCGCCAACGCAAGCCGAGTGTGTCGAGGGGCTTGAGGCTGCCGGCAAAGCTTACCTTTCCTATGGCATTACCAGTATCCTCGACCCCGGCTTGCAACCGTGGGAAATCCAAGCCTATCTGGCGGCGCGGCGGGCGGGCCGGTTGCCGGTGCGGGCCAACTTGCTCGTCTCGTGGCACGGCTTTCGCGAAAGTGAAACGCGCGCCGAGCTCGGCGCGCGGGCGGCTGCGTTGGGTGGTCTCAGCGGGTTGGGTGACGAATGGCTACGGATTGGCGCGCTCAAAATGGCCATCGACGGCGGCACGACCTCGCACACGGCATGGATGTTCCAGCCATTTCTGGGTGAAGACCGGGTGTACGACTACAACCGGCTCGATCCCGAAGACCTTATTGAGTTTTTTATCCGCGGCCACACCTTGGGGTGGGACATCGGCATTCATGCGATCGGTGATCGAGCGCATCACGAAGCGGCTCGCGCTTTTGCCGAAGTGATCGTGGCTCATCCGCGCGAGCATCGCCATAACTTGATCCACGGCTACTTCGCCACCGAAGAGAGCTTGCAACACATGGCGCGGCACGGGTTGGCGGTTGTCATCCAACCCACCTTCATCTACTACGAGGGCGATGACCTCTTCCGCGATGTCGGGCCAGAGCTGGCGGCGCGCTACAAACCGATGCGCACCTACCTCGACCGGGGCATCCGGGTGGTGGCGACCAGTGACGTGCCGAGCACAGTGCATTTCAACCCCTTCATCGGTCTCTACGCGCTGGTGACGCGCAAGAGCTGGAAGGGTACGCCAATCGCGCCTGATCAGGCGGTTAGCCGGGAAGAAGCATTGTATGCCTACACCGTCGCCGGGGCTTGGCTGACCCGTGAAGAGCATCTGAAGGGGCCGCTCGCCCCCGGCATGCTGGCCGATATGGCGGTGCTCGATCGCGACTACTTTACCTGCCCTGTTGAAGAAATTAAAGACATTCAGGTCGAACTGACGATTCTGGGTGGGCAGGTGGTGTTTGAGCGGAACGCACCTTGACCGTATGGAATGCGGCAGTTTGACTGCCGCACTCCAAAACATTGCGTTACCGTAGCGCAGGTATAATCACGACAATGTCACCCGCTCCATCCCCAACAACGACAACGCCGCCGGCATGGTGCCAGTCTGCACCGCCTCGGCAAGGTGGCGGCCAACGATCGCCGCAAACGGCATGCCGTGGCCAGAGAAGCCGCCGATCGCAAACAGGCCGGAGGCAGGATTGGTCACAATCGGCAAATAATCGGCGGTGAACGCCATCGCCCCCGACCAGCGCCGTTCGATGGCGATGCCGGCGAGAGTGGGAAAGAGCCGGCCCAAGCTAGCCTCAATCGCATTCTGCACTTCGGGGCTAACTTCGCCGGGGATCGCACCCACATCGTGATCGGGCGCAATGGCGCGGCAGCCGCCGAATAGCACCTGCCCGCCGGGCAGTTGCTGGCCATACTCGCCAGTAGGGGTCAGGCTAGCGCCAAAACCGCAGGCGATAAACGGCTCAACCGGCACGGTACAGAGCGCCTGACCGCGCACCAGCTTAATCCGTTGCGCCAATTCAGGCACCACCTCACCGCTCCACGCATTGATGGCGATGACCGCGGCGGCAGTGCTGATCGCACCGCGATCGGTGAGCAAGCGCAGCCGGCCAGCATCGCTGGCAATGCCTTGCACAGTGATCCCCCAACTGAAGCGCGCGCCGTAGCGGTGGGCGGCGGTGAGCAGGCCATGCACCAGCTTGGCGGAATGGAGCGTGCCGGCGGCGGGGTTGAGGCGGGCGCCGGTGACGGCAGCGCCGAGCGGGATGCCCACCATCTCTTGGGTCGCATCGCGATCGAGCAGGGCCGCTGGGAAGCCATCGGCTTGCAGCGCGGACACGGTAGTGGCGGCGATTGACAATTGCGCCTCGCCAATCGCAATATTCACGTTGCCGTGCAGGCGTAAATCGCAATCGATCCGTTCCTGCTCGATCAACTCTACTAACAAGCGCTGCCCGGCCAAGCTGAGAGCGTACAACTCGCGCGCCGCCTCGTGGCCGTGGCGGGCCGTCGCCGCGAGATAGTTTTCAGCCAAACCAGCCGAGAGCAGGCCGCCGTTATTGCCGGTTGCGCCGGCTGCCGGACCCTGCCGGTCGATCACCAGCGGTTGCAAACCGGCCCGCGCGAGCCAGAGGGCGGTCGCTGCACCGACGACACCGGCGCCAACCACTACCACTTCGGCGGTCGCCGGTGGATCGATGGTCGGCAGTGGCGGACGATCAAGGGTGGCATGCCAGTGCGAGATCAGCATAGGCGTTCTCCAAGGTGAATATTGCTCTCTACTATACACGTTTTAACGAAGGTTGCATGGTATCGTGCTTGTAAAAAGTGTGGCAATTGCCCTGATCCACCGTCCAATTGGGGGTGTGCCTGTGATTGCCGGCGCCATGCCAATATGGAGTGGGGCAGTTTGGCTGCCGCACTCCATCACGCGCCGCATCCGTGCGGTTCGCACTGGAACCTCGCCGTAGGCGGATATGCATGGTATGCGATAGTTTCACTGCTGCACTCCATCCATTTGTGTGGCGACCTCGGCGAGAGCAGATATAGGTGGAATGCGGCAGTTTGACTGCCGCATTCCATCATGATCGAGCAGACCTTGGATCTGGGCAAGATATGGGCGACCTGCTCGTCTCACGTGCCTAACGCACCTCGATCCGCAACTGTTCACCCTGATGCACCGAACAGATCAGCTCGTAGGTGCCCGGACTCCAATAACGCTGGACAAAGCGCTGGTTGGGTACGATGCGGAAGGGGCCGATGGTGACTTCGGCGCTATCGTTATTTTGGATGATCAGCGTATCATGATAGCGCAAATCGATCACAATCGTAGAGGGAAAAATATTCACTTCTTCGCCGGCGGCAAGGCGGGCCGCCGTGCCGGGAGGAATCTCGTACACTAGTTGCCGCTGCCGGTTGGCAGTGGATTGCCACAGGAAAGCGCCTGCAGCAGTGATGATCGCAATCATCGCTAGCAGAATGCCTAGGCGCACGCGCGTGCTTAAATTGAGATTGACCATGTTCGATTACGCTTGGTGGGTACACACGCCGAGGCGGCGGTTTGCCAGCATCGAGTAGGCGTGTGTTGCTTACGAGCGGGGCGGATTCCGCAACAACGCTTGCACATCGCTCACAATATCATCAACCGGCGTGCCGTGCGCCCACAGCAAGCGCCAATTACCGGCCTGATCAATGGCGTAGATATAGCCCGAATGATCGATCGTATAGCCCAACCCTGAATTCGGCAGATCGCGGCGAATCACCGTCACGCCGTAATCTTTGTACGCCTTTTCCAATGCGGCTCGATCACCATTGAGGCCAAGGAAGGTTGGGTTGAACGAAGCCAAATACCGTTGCATCAGGTCAGGTGTATCGCGTTCGGGGTCAACCGAGACAAAGACCACCTGCACCTTTTCGGCGTCTTTACCGAGCTTTTCCATAACCTGCTTCAGGTCGCCGAGGGCGGTGGGGCAAATATCGGGGCAGTGGGTAAAGCCGAAGAAGGCCAGTACCACCTTGCCACGGTAGTTGCTCAGGCGAAACTCATTGCCAAACTGATCGTTCAACGGGAGTTCCGGCGCCGGGTTGGGCGGTTCGAGCACCGTGCCGCGAAATTCATATGCGCCGCAGCCGCTGAGCGCCAGTGCCGCGATAAGGACAACGAAACGTAAGAGCCAGCGTTGCATAGCTTTCACCTACAAACAGTTGTTAGAGGAACGAATAAGATACTTTCTTCTCATCCCTAACCTGCCCCCAAGGCAGGGAGTAGGGAGTGAGGGCGTTTTCGCTTCCAGCCTCGTGGCCAGCAGATAAAAGGGTTAGTGGAGACGACCCACCGGGTCGTCTCCGCACGATCGCGAACGAGAAGAGAGCGATGACGCACTGTGCCATCGCTCTGCGCAGATTACGGCTTGCGCACCGGCGCCTTGACTTCAATCGTCTTGCCGCTGCGGGTGGTGAGCTTGATCAACACCTCTTCGCCTTCCTTGAGATCGCGGTTCAAGCCGATCAGCATCACGTGATAGCTGCCCGGCTTCAGCTCGACCTGCCCGTTGGCCGGCACCTCAATCGCCTCAACTTGCCGCATCTGCATCACGTTGTTTTCCATGATCACATTGTGCAGTTCGACCGACTTGGCGACATCACTATCGGCCTTGACGATGGCATCAGCAGTAGTACTGTTGTTGACCAACACCATGTAGGCAGCGCTCACCGCAGAGCCGGCCATATTGCCGTGACCCTGCATCCCGGCCATCGGCGTGCTCTGCATATTGCCCTGCTGCATATTGCCCTGCTGCATATTGCCCATCGCACCCGACTGATCGCCAGCCATATTCATCATCGCGGCCCGCACCCACGGATCGCGCACGGTAATGCCGCCAGTCTGCGTCCCGCTCTGGCTCGCGCCACAACCGGCCAACCCCACGACCATCATCGCCACTGCCAACAGCACAAAGAGACGTCGCATAGTATCACCTCGCATAGTAATCATTGATTCTGCCCAAACAACCGCACTTCGCGCATGAACGCGCAATGAACCTACAATGCCGGTTGGATGGGCATACGACGAGGTGGTGGCGGATCGGGAGTTAGGATCACCGAATAGCGCATCACCGGTAGAATGGCGACGAAGCGTTGGATAACAACCAGCCCGCCGATCACGATCATCAATCCAAGCGGCCACAATTCGTACCGTACCGGCGGCGGTGGGAGATCGTGTTGGGCAGCCGTGTTGGGTGCATCACACAGGAAAAACTCAACCCCCGCCGAATCGGTGTGCGGAAGGTAATGGCAGTGGATGATGCAAGATAACGCCGGCCAAGGCCCGACCAAGAAGGCCAGTATCCACAGTATGACAGCGCGATGCGATGACGCTGTATTTGCGCCGATTTGCACAATCATCAAAGGTAGTATACAACAACTTGGCGCAACCGAAGTAGAGATCTCTTCACGGTGTGAGGTGGGGTGCGACGGCGAGTCTGAGACCGATTCGGGCCGGGACCGGTGCGGTAGTCATTGCGCGGGAGCGCATGGCTGCCTGTCATTGCGAGGGCGCTTCGCGCCCGAAGCAATCTCCATACTCTAGCGAAGGGAATGCGTGCAGGCAAGACACCCGTGCTCGTGGGGGATTGCGTCGCCTCGCTGCGCTCGGCTCGCAATGACACGAGGGGAGTGAGGTCAGGGATTACTCTTCCCAAGTCCATGGCCCCGCCGGACGCCCGATCAGGTAATGGTTGCCGCCAGCATCGTGGGCAACGGCGTAGATCACATATTTTCCCGCTTCCCACCCGATCCATGCAGCAAAGATCGCATCAGTCGCGTCACGCCAAGCGGTTGCCAATGCCAGATCACGGCGTTGCAACGCTGTCCAGTCAGGTGGGATCGCGATGGCGATAGCGGGCGGATCGTCTGGCGCCGGCAGTGGTTGAGGCCCGTCGTTAAGTACAGCTACGCCGGGCAGATCGGCGAGCCTCAGCCGTTCGCCGTCATCAGTTAAACCGCGCTGGCCATGGGCGCTGGCCGGCAGCCATGTGATCATAAAACGCGAGGCCTTTACCAGATTCAAGGCGTTTTGCACCGGGTAATAGCCGCGCACAAATGCGCCGGCGACGGCGTGCAGCCGGTTGAAATTGAGCAGGGCATTGGGCAATTGCAATGGATCGACCGTCCATTGGATGCAGCGCACCCCACGGGCCAGCGCATCGCGAGCCTGCACTCGCTTGAGGCGGGTGGCGAGGCCGTGGCCGCGGTACGCCGGATCGACAGCCATTACTTGCGACTCGATCGCTACTTCGTCTGGTGCGTATGGTGCGCCGCCGAAGCGGAAGAAACCGAGCAGAAAACCGGCTAGTTGCCCGTCTACTGTCGCCACGAGCGCAGTGCCGGGGCCAAACTCGGCGCTGAAGAGATCGGTAGGGTAGGGCTGGCTATTCCACACGGCCCGGTAGAGCCCGGCGATTGCGGGCAAGTCATCAGCTTGCGGCGGCCCGATCCACACGCCGGCGGGGCGGGGTGCGGGAGGGGCAAAGGTCAGGCTATCGCTTGGTCGATAGATGACCACTGGCATAGGGTGGAACGCGGTACGGAGGATGTTGTCGTCTAATTGCTGATCGAACTCGTGCAGCCGTAGGGTGTAGCTGCGTGTACCATCAGTCGCAATTGCCCGTGGGAAGAGCAACCCAACCCCAGCCAGCCGTTGATGATCATCAATGGTCGCTACTATTCCTCCCATGCGGGGGAAGGTGCTCTTAACAAAGTGGGGTGGCAGCAGCTCAGGATTGTGTGGCGCACCGAGCCGCTGCCAGAGTCGATCAATGGCTGCGTTCCACGCCGGATCGGCGGGGTTGAGGAAGCGGGCGGTCAGGAGCATAGGAATGCTGTAGCCAAAGGCTCATGAAGCTGCCTGCCGGCAGCGCTTAGCGATCAATGATCGCCGATCGCGGCTGCGCCGGATGATAGAATACCTTGACCCGATCGCCAACTTTGTATGGCGGCACAAACGCCGTGCCGATGTGGCCGCGAAATCGGATGGTTTCGCCCGCCGCAGTCTGAAATTCGACCATTGGGTAGAAGAGGTTGCTCTCGCCATCATCGTATTGCACGGCGCCAACTACCACTCCTTCAGTGGCTACCATGCCGACGCGCATTGCAGTGCGCATCCGCCATAAGACCACGAGCATTGCTAGCGCAAGCACCGTGAGGCAAAGCAGGGTCGCCAATGCCACCCAGCGGCCCGACGTTGATTGCTTAGATGCTGCCAAGCCGCTTTCTTCGCGTTGCGTGTCGGTCACGACCGCTGCTTCAGTTGCTGACATTGTCTGGACAGATGATCCGTCTGGCGTCGGATTGGTGATCGTTCGATAGGTTCCAAACGCTACCACCACGATCACGACGAAAAAGAAGGCGCGAAAGAAGAATTGGTACTGGCTGAGGCCGCGCATAAGGCTTCTCCTATGTCCATAGAGGGGCTAAAGAGCGGTGAGTGTACTAGCCGAGGTTACGCTCCATCCACCAACGCGCGTAGCCATAGCTCAAGCGTGATCAGCATCCAGAGAGCGATACCCTGTCGCAGCCAGACCATGCCCTTGCCGGCCATCCATGCAATGTGATAAGCAATGCGATTAAAAAATGAGCTATTGTCTTAGGTGTATAAACTCAGTGTTAAAGTTTTGGCATGACCAGTAAGGTGGCGCTACTCCTCCAAAACACCCACCGCTCGCCGCACGAGCGCCGCTATCTGCGCTTCGGCGGCAGGGGTAAGCTCGGTGAGGGCAAAGGCGGTTGGCCACATAACGCCATCGTCGAGCATGGCGGCGTCAGAGAAACCTAGTGTTGGGTAGCGGGTGTTGAATTTCTGCGCGCTTTGGAAGAAGCAGATCACCTTGCCGTCTTTGGCGTAAGCCGGCATGCCGTACCAGAGCCTTGGTGCAAGGGTGGGAGCGTTGGTGGTGATGATGGTATGCAAGCGAGTGGCCATGGTGCGATCCGGTTCCGGCAATTCGGCGATCTTGGCTAGCACGGCGTTGGCTTCCTCTTCCTGCTTGGCGCGCCCGTTCCGGCGGGCAGCGGCTTTGAGTTCTTGCGCGTGTTCGCGCATTGCGGCCTGCTCTTCTGCCGAGAATCCACTCTGTTCGCCATCAGCGGCGCGTTTGCTGCGTGCCATGTGAGCATCTCCTTTTTTTCACTGATCGTCGTACTAATGATAGTCTACCAACGAAGCTGGCGCGTTCGTTGCCGGCAAGGCAGCGCATCCGCTACAGTAGGAGATTGCTTCGGGCGCTCCGCGCCCTCGCAATGACAGATGGGCGCGCGCCCCCGCTCCCCACATATCATTGCGAGCGGCAGGGGCAGAGCACGGCTCTGCCCCGGAGCGAAGCAATCTCCCCCGATAGCGGGAGTAACTGCTCAGCGCCCGTTCTCGCCAGAGCGGGAGCTTGCTTCGGGCGCTGCGTGTCCTCACCATGACATACAACATCTGCGTATTGCATGTGGTGTCATGTGCGCTCATCGCACGGTTCAGGGCGCCGTCATCGCACTGCGCAAGCGGATGAGGTAGCGCCAATAGAAGCCGCCAAACGTAGTATACACCACCACCCACAGCAGCGGAATGACAAACGGCAGGATTGCGTTCGGCAGCGTAAGGGCGATCACAAGGTGAACGACCGTATAGATGATGTAAATGACCTTGATCGTCCGGGCCAAGCCTTGCACTGCCGTTCAGGAAGCGGTTGCGCCGAGCGCCGGCACTCTCTCAGCGCCGATGTGCGGACTACGACGGCATGTGCTGTCCACCAAGATAGACACCGTTAAGCCATCTTTCCTCACAATGCTATGTATCTTCCCCCAACAACCGCGCTGCGCCGGAATGACCGCCCTAGCAATTGTTGCAGCCTGTACAGAATATGTTGTCGCTTCTTTCTGTTTGCGCCCTGCGATAGATGCTATAGTTGTCACGTGGAATCATATCGGTCAACGTTGACCGTAGGAGGTAGCAATGACAACCCCAAACATCACGATTGACAAAGAGATCGACGCCCGCGGCAGCCATTGTCCCGGCCCGATGATGGAACTGATCCGCGGTATCAAGAGTGTGCCGGTTGGCTCGGTGGTCGCCGTGTTGTCGAGTGATCCCGGTTCAGCTAAGGATATTCCGATCTGGGTGCAGAAGGCCGGTCACGAGTTTGTCGGCGCGTTCCCAGAGCAGGGGTATACCCGCTTTATCGTGCGCAAGACGCGCTAACTGAGGCCGCCAAGACGCGCAGAGGTAAACGCAAAGACGCAATGGGGCGATGTGTAACGACTCCGAATCATGACGGTGTTACCCGTTGTGTCTTTTCGTTTGAGGCTTATTCCTTGCGCGCCGCCATGTGAACGGCGCAAGGTTCGTGTTGGGTTTTCCCAATACGCAGAAGGTAAAGACCATGACTGTCAAACAAATTGTGGTATTAGGCGGCGGGGTCGGCGGCACGCTGGTCGCGAACCTGCTCGCTGGCCAATTAACGCGCAAACAGGCGCAAATTACATTGATTGATCGCACTGGCAAGCATGTCTATCAACCCGGTTGGTTATACGTGCCGTTCGGCGGCGCGCCGCCAGAGCGTTGGGAGCGGAATGAACGTTCGCTGTTGCGCCGGTCGGTTGATCTGCTGATCGGCGATGCAGTGAAGATCGATCCGAACGAACGCTACGTCGAGATGGCTGATGGCGCACAGTTGCCGTTCGACTACCTGATTATCGCAACCGGCGCCCGTCTTGAGCCGGACGCGGTGCCCGGCTATCGCGAAGGCGCTCACCATTTCTACAGCGCCGAGGCGGCGCTGCGCCTGCACGCCGCATTGCGCGAGTTTACCGGCGGCAAGGTGGTGATCGGCGTGGCCGATATTCCCTACAAGTGCCCGCCGGCTCCACTCGAGTTTACCTTTATGTTGGAGGATGAGCTGCGCAAACGCGGGTTGCGTGAGAAGACCGAGATTACGTATCTCTCGCCGATCGGGCGGGTCTTTACCATCGAGAGTGTTGCGACCTTTGTCACGCCGATGTTAGAAGAGCGCGGGATTAACTACGAACTGTTCTTTAACACTGAGTCGATTGATCCAGTTGAACGGACAGTCTCGTCACTGGAAGGCACGACGCTGCCCTACGATCTACTGGTACTGGTGCCGCCGCACCGCAGCGCGAAGCTTATCATCGATTCGGGCCTCGGTGATGTGCAAGGTTGGCTGCCCACCGACCGCGAAACGCTCCAGCACAAGCAGTTCCCGTACATCTACGGCTTAGGTGACGCCACCGATCTGCCGGTGAGCAAGAGCGGCGCGGCGGCCCACTTTGAGGCGAAGGTGATCGCGCACCGCATTGCCAGCGAAATTAAGGGCAAGCCGAGCGATGAGCGCTACCACGGGCAGGTGATGTGCTTCCTTGAGACCGGGCGCGGCCAAGCGACCCAACTCGTCTTTGACTATACCCATCCGCCGCAGCCGCCCAAGCCGAGCGCCTACTACCACTACGAGAAGGCGCTGCTCAACCGAGCTTACTGGCATCTAGTGCCGACCGGGATTGTGTGAGGGGAGCGTGACACGCAAAGGCGCAAAGGATAGCTGCATGCGAGCGGATGCAATGCGCAATGGAGCGTTTTGGCCTCGTTCCCATCGCCTTTGGCCCTTGCGAGCATTGTTCTCACGGGGCGACACTACTGTCGCCCCGTTTTGCATGGAATCATCAGCAAGGAGGCAAGCGCGATGGAGCTGGAAGATTATCCGCGCACAATGGGGCAGCAGTTTGGCCGCCGCTCATGGGCCGAGCCGTGGAAGATTAAGATGGTCGAGCCGCTGCGGATCATTAGCCGGGCCGAGCGCGAGGCGGCGCTGAAAGCCGCTGGCTACAATACCTTTTTGCTCCGTTCGGAAGATGTCTACATCGATTTGCTTACCGATAGCGGCACCAATGCGATGAGCGACCGGCAGTGGGCGGCGTTGATGCTGGGTGACGAGGCCTATGCCGGCAGCCGCAGCTTCTACCGGCTGGAAGCGACGGTGCAGCAGGCCTACGGCTACCGCCACGTCATTCCTACCCACCAAGGCCGCGGCGCCGAGCACCTCATTAGCCGGATCGCTATCCAACCCGGCCAGTATGTGCCCGGCAATATGTACTTCACCACCACCCGCCTCCATCAAGAACTGGCCGGAGGCACGTTTGTCGATGTGATTATTGCCGAAGCGCACGATCCGCTCAGCCAATACCCCTTCAAAGGCAACGTCGATCTCGACAAGCTGCAAACGCTGATCAATCAGGTTGGCGCCAAGCAGATCGCCTACGTCAGCCTCGCTGGCACCGTCAATATGGCCGGCGGCCAGCCGGTCAGCATGGCCAACGTGCGCGCCGTGCGCGAACTGTGCGACCGCTACGGCATCCGCATCTTCCTCGATGCCACCCGGCTGGTTGAAAACGCCTTCTTCATCAAAGAGCGCGAACCCGGCTACGACATGCGCACCATCGCCGAGATCGTGCGCGAGTTTTGCAGCTATACCGACGGCGCATGGATGAGCGCCAAAAAAGACAGTCTGGTCAACATCGGCGGCTGGCTGGCGCTCAACGACGACCAGCTCGCCGACGAGGCGCGCAATTTGGTGGTGGTGTACGAGGGGTTGCATACCTATGGCGGCATGGCCGGACGCGATATGGAGGCGTTGGCGGTTGGAATCGAAGAATCGATGCAAGAGGACTACATCCGGGCGCGGATCGGCCAAGTGCGCTACCTCGGCGAACTGCTGCTCGATTGGAATATCCCGATCGTGGTGCCGATCGGCGGCCATGCCATTTTCCTCGACGCCCGCCGCTTCTACCCGCACCTGCCTCAAGACCTCTTCCCGGCCCAAACCCTTGCCGCCGAGTTGTACCTCGATTCAGGCGTGCGAGCGATGGAACGCGGCATCGCTAGCGCCGGACGCGATCCCAAAACTGGCCAGCATCACTACCCCAAACTCGAACTCACCCGCCTCACCATCCCGCGCCGGGTCTACACCCAAGCCCACATGGATGTGGTTGCCGAAGCGGTGAAAGCCGTCTACGATCAACGCGAACGCGCGCGCGGCCTGCGCATGGTCTACGAACCGCGCTACCTGCGCTTCTTCCAAGCCCGGTTTGAACCGATCGAGGCGTAGGTGACGGAAACGATGTCTACATGCATGCCTTTCGCCAGAGCAGGAGATTGCTTCAGGCGCTGCGCGCCCTCGCAATGCCAAAAGGCCCCGCGCTTTCGCATGGCCAGCGGGTCAGGTGTAGCAAACGTTACAAGCTCATGCTATGATAGATGACGATAGTCTGTCGCTCACCATCGTTGTTACCATCGCAGCCGCCGCTATGGAACTCGTACCTGTCCTTGTCGCGCTCCTGTTTATCACCATCGGCGTCATTCTCCTTGGCGCCGTGACCGCGCTCGTTATCACCTCCGCCGCCAGCAAACGCCGCCCAAGTCCCCCGGCGATCCCGCCGGCCCAACCGTCCTCCCCGGCGCCAGCGCCGTGGCCAGAGCGCGCCAATGACCGCGCCGAGCCAGCCGCTGCCACTCTTGACGATGAGGCATGGCCGTTCTACGCCAAGCGGCTGCTTACCCAACCCGAACAGACGCTCTATCACCGGCTGGTGCAAGCCTTGCCCGAATGCCTCATCTTTTCCCAAGTGCAGTTGTCGCGTATCCTCGGCGTCAAGCAAGGGTACGATTTTTGGTATTGGCACAACCGGATCAACCACATGAGCGCTGATTTCGTGGTCTGCCGCAAAGACAGCAGCGTCGTGGCGGTGATTGAGCTTGACGACCGCACCCATCTCGATCCCGTTCGCCAAGTCGCCGACGTCAAGAAAGACAAGGCCCTCGCCGCCGCCGGCCTTCGCATCATTCGCTGGCCAACCCACGCTATGCCCGACGTGGCAACGATCCGGGCAACGGTGTTGGCTGGCGAGCATCGGCTTGTCATCAGTGCCGAGAACGAGCGAGTGGTGCGGTTGTGAGGGTGGGTTGTCACCTGCCCTTTCCGGAGCAGGTGGATGCTTGCGCAGCCTGCTGTGCCGGCTGAAGAGGCCTGTAGAACGGGTGTGCCCATCTCGCAAGGCCGCGCCGATATAATCTGTTCCGGTATGCCTAGCCCCGTAGGGGCTTTGTAATGCTAGCCCGGACCTTCAGGGCCGGGGTATGCCAGCTCTATTGTGCTTGCCCCTAACCTCGTAGGGACTTCGTGCTGGCTCCCGCCTGTGCCTTTGATGCCGATGACTATTGTGTAAAACGTTCGTAATGCTATGGTAACAGTAATAATGTATTTTTTGCTAATTCCACCTCTCTGGGCAGAGGTTCTTTGGGTTGGCTCGTTTCCTTGACTGGCGCGCTGCAGCTCTGGTTCTCGGTGCGTCCGCTGTGGCGCAATGGCGCTGTGCGTGGTGCTGTTGGCAATGAGCAGGATGGTTGGCTTGGCCTAAGATGTATGGCTCTTGTTGATCTGTCAGCAAGATAAAGACAGGAGAAGATCGTGCGCTACTTGCCGTTATCCCTTCGTCAGTACTCGTAGTCCTCGTCTTGGGATCCTTCCCCTCCCTTTCCGCACAGACGCTGCCCGCTACCGCTCCCTGCGCCGCGCTGGAGTGGCTGCCGGTAGGGAACGGGCGGTCGGGACCGCCCCAAGTCGCCACGCACCGCGTTGATGGCAGGGTCTATGTGGCGCTGCGCTCAACGCGGGGGAGGGAGAGGGGTTTGATGCCGACATCGTTTCCATTGGGGTACCCAGCCCTGCTGTCGTCCGGTTCTGGGACGCGCGCCAACCGGATCGGTGGTCGTTCTATTATGGTCGACCGGAACCGTATGCTGAGCGCAGTCGCTTTGGCGCTCCCGATACCCAAGGCATCGACTATCCCTTCATGTTCCAGCCGATCCCTATTCGGGATCTGCATCGCCCCAACCTTCATTTCTATCCAGATATAGAGAGCGATGGCCTCTGGGTCGCGGAGTGGCATACGGCCGACGTGCTGCGCCCCCACGTGCCGTTCGATCGGCTTGCACGGTACGATACCGATTCCGTTTCCGTGCCCGATGGGGTATACTATTCACCGCTCTATGAGGTGGATCACGACTACCCAGTCGTGATCCACATGTCGCCCTATGCCCTCGTCCCCTCCCCCATTCCCGCGCATATCCGTGACGCAGCGGCAGCGCTGGGGTATCCCCCCCAATCCGAACAGCGAAAGGGCAAATCATTATTTCGTCCTCTCGCTTGGACACGCACCGAATGACATAGACGCTGGGCTGTGGACGGAGCCGCGCAAGGCGGAGTATGCCATCGGCAGCGGCGCGCAACATATCTTCTTCTATATCGGCCCATCAGTCTTGATCCCCGGCGAGCGCGGCGTGCAGCAGGGTCCTCCGCCGTGGTCGACGAGGGAGCAACGGCAAGCGAACCGTGACCGGTGGGCAGAGCAGGGGCTGCGGGTGATCCCCTCCGTGACGCCCGCCGCTGGCAGTTCTCCCAATTTCACCATCTTCGCGTCATAGGTAGCCGATCGGGACGGCGAACACGTCCTGACGGTCTGGCGGTTCCATCCGGAACACCTTCAGATCGTGACCGGAACCTACCAAGCGGGTTCAACGGTGCGCTCCTATATCGATCTGGTGGAGGCTGAACCGGTATGGGAGGCGTGGACGACGCCGACGGGCGATGCGTGGGCGACGGATCCGGTGATCGCGCTGACCGATGAACGGCTCTTCATGACCTATCGGACGCGCGAGGGCATTCCGATGATTGCATGGACATCTACGGCCTCAGCCATGCCGTGGGAGCGTGCGCGCTGGACGACACGCCGACGCTGGGGCCGGTGCCGGTGGTCCTCACATCCGATGGCCGCTATATCGCGGCGTGGATTGCTGCGCCAGCGGAGGACGTGCGACGCGTCCGTGTCACGCATGGATTGGTGGATCAGCCCAACATCCGCACCTCGGCAGAGTCGGTGCTGACCGATGGCGCATGGCAGGATGCCGACCTTGCCGTCGCTGCCGACGGACAGGTCGTGATCGGTCTGCGTGACGAGCACCTGCGCCCTGCCGTCGCCCGAACGCCGGTATGGTGGGAGGGCCGCGCTGGGTTGCCCCGCAGGGGATGATGCGGCTGGGATGGGATCCCTTGATCCATGGGTTGGAGGGGGAAGTGGTGGCGCGGTGGGGCGACGGCCCAGACGATGAGGCAGTCATTGGCGTGATCGCGGGGCGACCAGATGCGATCCCGCTGACCCTCCCCGCGCTGACGTCGCCGGTGCAAGCGTTGGTGTCAGTACGTACTGCGTGCGGCGATATTCCGCTCCAGTCGGTGATCATGTCGCCGGCCACGCCGCCGGATGAGCCGCCGGATGAGCCGCCGACCACGCCGCAGCATCGGATATTCATTCCCGTCGTCGGGCGGTAACGCCAGCATACCCGGAAGGCTTGGTCATAGCAGTCGATAGCACTTGGTACACATCAGCGAGCAAGTCATCGCCGTGGCCGGTCTGGACCACACATTGCGTTGTCCAGACCGGCCGAAACTATTGCGCGCAAGCGCGGCAGCTATCTGCTCACACTCGCGCCGCTCCCCGCTCGCTCATTGTTGAGGTGTCGGGCGGAATAACCATCTGTCGGCAATGTTAGAAGAATGTCTCTTGTACTCTCATAAAATCCACATTTGTGAACGAAATGTCTGATAAAATAGAGTGGATCGGCAAGACAGGATTGCGCTGCTGGGTGCGATGACTGGTGTCTTTGTATGCTACGGCGCTGCAGCGTGATTCGATGTTTGCCGGCACGGTGCGGCTATGTCCGCTTCAGATGTCAGCGAGGCGGGCATGTTGTTACTGTAACGAGAGGAGGGTTATGTTTCGGCTGCCAGTGCATCTCATCATCGTTCTGCCGCTGTTCGGGTTGCTCTTCTGGCCAGAGTCGCTAGCCGCCAAACTGGGGTCGGGTTCAGCTACCCTCCCCATTCACCAGCTTCCACGGATTGATCACCGTTATTCCGGCGTGACGAAAATCACCATCATTGCGTGTCACCAAAGCAAACTGACCTTCGCGAGCGATCGCGGCGATCTAGATCGTAGTACATTGTCGTAGAGTTGATTAATGCGCTTTGGCAGCAATACCGCACCTTATCCATTACTAAAATAATCCGAGTCAACCCGCTTAATATGATAGGTTGAAATTGTTGTAACTCCGACATCGTAATCAATCATGAGTTCTGCTAGACGCTTGCCATCAATTAACACAATCTTGGCGTCAATGTTTGCTGCGTAGGTAACGGCCTCTTGGGAAAAGGATGAGGTGGTGATAAAGATGCCTTTCTTCGACCGCTTGCCCATTAACGCGCCGGCAAACTTCTGGATCTCTGGCCGGCCCACAATGTGCTCCCACTTCTTAGCCTGAATATAAATTGTATCAAGACCAAGCCGATCTTCGTCAATGATACCGTCAATTCCCTCATCACCGGCTTGGCCGACGGCACGCGCTGCGTCACGGTGTGATCCGCCGTAACCCATTTTTTACTAGGAGCTCAACCACTAATCGTTCAAAGAATAGCGGGCTATTTTGTTTGATCAAACTGAGCACCTCTTGCGCAAGGCAGTCTTTGATCTCTTGGTAGGCTGCTTCGAGGATCTCTTCTGGCGTCTTGTCATCTTCTATCGCGCTAATGGAATCTTTTTGTTTGTGCAATCCGCCTTCACCTTGGCGAAATTCCACAAACTCTGGAAATTGCTCAGGAAATTTCATGTCAATTTTAGCCGGATTACGCTTAAGAATGCTCTTTCCGCGCTCGGTAATGCGACAGTATGAACGGCGCGGCATTTCGAGCAAGCCAGCTTTGCCGAGGTATGTTCTGGCCCAGCCAACGCGATTGTAGAAGACCGTCTGCCGTCCGCTCGGCAGCAGTGCCTGCAACTCTTCCGCGCTAAGCTGAAACTGATCGGCGAGTTTGGCGATCAAACTTGGCATGTGATGCTCATTGCCATCACCAATGGCTTGCAACAACGGAAGCATGATCGTTTGAAAATCTGGGATAGGCATAGGTGTTTCGCTCTCAGTACTGCCGCGCTGGTTCAGCGATAGGTTGGTTAAAAATAACATTTCTTGCAAGGCAAGATCGGAATAGATCATATTATAGCGGTTGCGGTTTGTTCTGGCAATAGCCTTTAAATGATGGGATTGGGTGTGTTACAATACAAATGAGTGGTACTGTAGATGTAATCCCTATAACAGAAATTGTATGCAATGGGTAGAACATACACTCATCCGCCTATCGTAGAGGCGGTTTGCGAATTTCGTTTGAGTCCTGAGACGCCATGGGATTTAGCTATTCCGGGTTTACTCTACGAAACGCTGCGTGATCGGTTTCCTCACCGTGAATCACGATTGCTGCCGGAATTGGGCATCGAACAAAGTCAAGCAGGGATCCGTCAGGAAATTCGCACCAGCGAACGCATTCTCTTCTTTGCTGAAGACCGGCGTATGTTTATCCAAGTAGGACCGCGTCTCGTTGCGGTCAATTGCTTGAAACCTTACCCGACTTGGATGCAATTCAAACCAATCATTGCACAGACGTGGCAGCGCTTGATCAATACAGTGGCGGTGAAGAGGATTGATCGAATTGGTCTTCGTTATATCAATCAAATTAACCTTGCTTGGAATGATGTTGAATTGTCTCAATTTTTTCAGTTTTATCCATTTTTAGGTCCGCAGCTCCCTCAAAAGATGGCTTCATTTGCTGTCGTCAGCGAATTTGTGCTACGCGAGATGCGTGATCGTTGCCGTGTTCAACTCACGTCGGCAGAAATGGGTTCACCAGTTATTACAACGGTTTTGCTTGATATCGACTATTTCCTTGCGCAACCCAATGGGGGAACGATAGCGGAAGCGCTCGATTGGGTTGAAACGGCGCATAACGAAATTGAAATAGTTTTTGAAGGGTGTATACCGATCAACTACGAGCTGTGTTTGATGAGCATAAGCAATGACGTTGCTTTTCGCTACAACCCGTTCAACGGCGATCATTTCACTACCGCTTGTAAGCAGCTTGTTGGCGTATCATACCCTTCGGTCAACGAGCGCGCTGACGGTTGATACTAGCCGCTACATCGCTTGGCTGCGAGCGATAGGGGTTGAATTACAGGGGTATGATGAGATTTTGAACTATCTCTTGCAGTTTCCCGGCATGGTGAATGTGCTCCATGTGGCGGTGCAAGCTGTTCGTAAGCACCTTGCTGATCTCCCGATGACGCTTGCAGTCTACCGCGATCCAGAGATTGACGACCGCTACTTACTGCTGAGCGTACAGGCACCTGCCTACACGACGGCGGTTGCACAAGGTCTCGTCGCAGCAGAGGCCGAGTTCCTGCCGTTGCTTGCCAACGAAGAGGGATGGCTGCAATTGAATGCCGAGATTGTGGAGTTGGCCGATGTCGTTTGACTGGCGTGAATATCTCGCGCTTGCTCGAGGGTTGGCCGGCGATAGCGACGCATCATATTCAGCCGAGGCTGCCCGGCGCGCAGCGATTAGCCGCGCATACTATGGAGCGTTTGGTTTTGCGCGTGCGTTGCCCAAGTAAAGGAAGGTTTCGCACCGGCTGGCAGTGCCGATGATCATCGCTGTCTACACGAACATTTCCAAAGGCATGGAAGGGTTGCTATTGCTTCTCATTTGAATCGGTTGCGGAAATGGCGTAATGATTGTGATTATAATGATCACGTCGCTGCTCTTGATACGCTCGTGCAGCGTGCGGTTCAATTAGCCGATGAGGTCGTGCGCAAACTGGAAGAGTAGGTTCGTCTGAAGGAACCTTTATATCACTCCCCCCAACTTCCCTGATCAGCCAAATATCCGCCTGTAGACGCTGGTCTTTACCAATACTTCATGGTAGCCTACATCATGTGCCGGCGAAATCCGCCGGTTCTAGTGCATGGCGAGGGACCTGTGACCACCACTACGGGCGTCGAGCAGCCGGTCGTGTTTGCCGGGTTGACCCGCACCGACCTGACAATGCTGCTGGTTGTGTTGATTTGGGGGGCGAATTTTAGTATTGTCAAAGCTGCCTTAACCGAGATTCCGCCGCTGGCTTTTGCCACGCTGCGCTTTGCCAGCGCCAGCGTGCTGCTATTGGCTTTTACCTTCTGGCGCGAAGGGCGGCGCGCGCTGCCTTCTGACCGGGCAACGTGGTGGAAGCTGTTTTGGGTCGGTTTTGTTGGCAATACGGTCTATCAGGCCCTTTTTACCTATAGTTTGACCATGACCACGGCGGCGAATGGTTCGTTGATTATCGCGACCACGCCGGCATGGGTGGCGCTGGCGGCGGCTATGCTCGGTATCGAGCGCGTGCGCGGTATGATGGCTGCCGGGATTGCGTTGGCGATCGGCGGGGTGGTGTTGGTGGTCGCTGAACGCGGCCTCAGCCTCGGCGGGAATGGCTTGTTGGGCGATCTGTTGATGCTCGGCGCGGCGCTGTGCTGGATGATCTATACCCTCGGCGTGCGCACGCTCGGCCAAGGTCTCTCGCCGCTGGCCATTACTGCGTGGACAATGGTCACCGGCGTGCCGGGGATGGTGCTGGTGAGCGTTCCTGATTGGGGTCGCATCCCGTGGGCCAGCGTGAGCGCCAATGCGTGGCTGGGTTTGCTGTACGCGACGTTGCTGGCGTTGGTGCTGGCCTATGTGCTGTGGAATAATAGTGTGCGCGTCGCTGGCAGCGCCCGCACTGCGATCTACGGCTGCGCCATCCCGCTGGTGGCAACGCTGATCGCGTGGCCGTTGCTCGGCGAGCAGCCGACGTGGGTGCAGGGGGTAGGTGGTTTGCTGATTGTGACTGGTGTCTTGCTAACCCGCCGGACGTGATCGCGGTTGTTGCTCGTGGTACTATACTAGACCAAATCGGGGTGGTGATGGCGCAGAGGGGGCAAAGGCGCAAAGGATAAACACGCAAAGGCGCTAAGAACGAAAAGGGTCGCAGCGATTGTAAAGACGGACGGCTATCCGTCTCAGGCGCAAAGAGGGCAAAGACGCAGAGGATGATACACGCAAAGGCGCAGAGGTCGCAGAGGAACGCTAAGGATCAAAAACCATCAACCGCTGCGATCGATGTGCCCCCACCCCAGCCCTCTCCCTCCGGGGGAGGGAGCCAGACTCCTCCCCCCGGCGGGGGGGGAGGTGGGGAGGGGGGCATCGTGAAGGTCGCAGAGGATGATACACGCTAAGGCGCGAAGGTTGCAAAGGGTCGCTAAGGATACATAAGTATAAACTCTGCGCTCTCTGCGGTAAACCGTCAACCGCCAGAACTGCTGTATAACTGCATGACCACATTGCCAACAACCTACGCCCAACTCCCGCTGACCAGCGTCAGCGCGCTTGGTGCGGCAATCGCCGACCTGCCTGCGCTGGCGGTGCTGGCGGCTGCCTTGCGCCCCGGCTACCAAACGTTGG
>NZ_DAOTWH010000156.1:0-6029 GCF_034435895.1 Chloroflexus sp. | reverse complement strand
TGGGAGGCGCGTATGGCGCCGGGCAGGCGGCCCGCGGCGGGTGGATGCAGCAAGGCGGGGCGCGGGGCAGGTGGATGCAGCGCAGGAACGGCGCGCGGGCGAATGGTCGTGACGGCCAAATGGCGAACAACTCGTTGATTGGGGCGGCAGCGGCTGAGCTGGGCATCACGCAGTAAGAGGGAACGCGATTTTGGTTCTAGCTACCGGCGGGGTAGGTGGTTCATAGCCACGAAAAGACGCAAAAACGTAAGCGATAGTATTGCCCGCCATACGCTGCTCTAACCACGATAGGAAAATAAATTTCCTTGATAGCCTGCTGTTCAATTGCTATAAGGAAGGGTAAATGTATCTCGTTCATCGTCGTACCTATCTAGGAGGCATCAATGCTTACCCCGCAGCGTTTCCTAGATGCCCTTCCTGCTGAATTACGTTCGGTTGTGCAACAGGCTGCTGAACGTCTCCGCGATGTGCCGCCGCGTTTGCGCCGGATTGTGCGCGCGATGGGGAATGTGCCGAAAGCAATAGCCAAACAGTTGCGATTAAGCGAGAAATCGGTGCGCACGTATATCAATGACCTCTATCGCCGGCTTGGCCTACGAGAGAATAGCCAAGCATATCCATTGGAACGCACTGTGATTGTGATGTTGGCAGTCGTATTGTATACCCTCACATACGGCGATCTCTTGTAGTGGCGGGGTAGCGCCGTTGCATCATCAACCAATCCCCATGGTACAATGCATCATGTCCTGTGGATCCTTGGAATGTTCATACTTCCCTTCCATACGAGCAGGATTGGTGTGCGCCGCCCGCGCGGCGCACAGCGGTGATGCAAAGGAGTATGCATGGCGACCGTGGCAGCCGCGACCGATAACCGGCGTGAACAGATCGGCTGGTACTTCTACGATTGGGCAAACTCGGCATTTTCCACTACCGTTGTAACAGTCTTTTTGGGGCCATATCTCACTTCGATTACTCGCAATGCGGCGGATGCGAATGGTCTCGTCTACCCGTTTGGCATTCCGGTTGCGGCAGGATCGTTCTTCCCCTACGTGGTATCGCTCTCAGTGCTCTTGCAAGTGTTCTTCCTCCCCATCTTGGGCGCAATTGCCGACTACTCCAACGCGCGCAAGCAGATGCTGGCGATCTTTGCTTACATTGGCGCCTTTGCGACGATGGGGCTGTACTTTCTTGAGGGTGAACGGTATCTGCTCGGTGGGATCCTGTTTCTGTTGGCAAACCTCTCCTTTGGCGCCTCAATTGTCTTCTACAACGCCTTCTTGCCCGACATCGCTTCGCCTGACCGGCGCGATGCAGTGTCGTCGCAGGGGTGGGCATTGGGATACCTCGGCGGCGGCTTACTGCTCGCCGCCAATCTAGTCTTCTTCCTCAACGCCGAATCGCTGGGGGTTGCGAGCAGCATGGCAGTGCGGATCAGCCTCGTCTCAGCCGGCATGTGGTGGGCAATCTTTACGATTATCCCGATGCTCACGCTACGCAACCGTGGCGCGCTACGGCGCTTGCCCCCCGGTGAACGCTACCTCACCGTAGGGTTTCGCCAACTGGCCCACACCTTCCGCCAGATGCGCAACTATCCGCAGACGCTGCTCTTTCTGGCGGCGTACCTGCTCTACAACGACGGCATTCAAGCGGTGATCGCGTTAGCGGCCCAGTTTGGCGCCGAAGAGCTGGGAATCGGCGAGTCAACCCGCATTGCTACCATCTTGATGGTGCAGTTCGTGGCGTTTATTGGCGCGTTGGTGTTTGGCGCGTTAGCGACCCGGCTTGGCTCGAAGCGGGTGCTGCTGGGTAGTCTGGTGATTTGGACGGTGGTGGTCGCGTATGCTTATGTGATGCCAGCGAATAGCGACATCCAGTTTATTGCCCTAGGCGCGGCGATTGCATTAGTGCTCGGCGGGAGCCAAGCGATCAGCCGGTCGCTCTTCTCGTTGATGATCCCTGATGGGCAGGAAGCTGAGTACTTTAGCCTCTACGAAGTCGGCGAGCGCGGCACGAGCTGGTTGGCGCCGTTGCTGTTTGGCGTTGCCTACCAGATTACCGGCAGCTACCGGATCGCGATCGTCTCACTGATTATCTTCTTCGTCAGCGGGTTTATCTTGTTGTTGTTCGTGAACGTGCGGCGGGCAGCGCAAGAGGCGGGCAATCAGGCGCCGGCACACGTGTAGAGCCGCACGGCCGCGCGGCTCTACACGTGCGTCCTTCGATTATCCAAATCCGCTGTACCATGATCATTTTTGGCGGGATGATCCGGTAGGGCGGCGGCTGCGTTGGCCGCGTTGCACCATGATCCGCCACGCCTCATCGGGATCAATGCCGGAACGCAAACGTTGATCGCTGATCCGGTTTGCCTGCCGGTTGTTCAGTTCGGCAATCTCGCGCAGCAGTTCTTCGTCTTCGGGTGAGATGTTGACCTGTTCGCGCCAATAACGCCATGCAAAGAATCCGATCAGGCCGAGCAAGAGCGTGACGAGGAGCGCAATCAGAAAACCAGCGATTTGTTCCATACCTCACCTCTCACGAGGGTTGTTCGATCGTTTGCCGGATAATTGCTAACAACTGCTGGCGGTTGAACGGCTTGCTCAACACCGGGTACGGCAGCTCGTGGCGGGATTGAAGATGTTGCAAGTAACCCGACATCAAAATAACCCGCAGATGAGGCAGCAAGGCTTGCATCTGACGCGCTAAGGCAATGCCGTCCATCTGTGGCAGTACAATATCGGTGAGCATCAGTTGCAGGTCATCACCGTATTGGTGGGCTAGTTGGAGCGCTTCGCGCGCTTGGGACGCTTCCAATACCGTGTAGCCATGCTCGCGCAGCAACCGGGTCGCGAGTTGGCGTACATACGGGTCATCTTCAACCAGCAAAATCGTTTCGTGACCGCTGGAGTCGATCTCCGGCGCAGTGTCTATCTGATCATGCATGGTCATTGCCGCGCTCGCCGCTGCCGGCAAGGCGATGGTAAAGCAACTGCCGGCAGCGGGCTGGCTTTCGACAATCAGAAAACCGCCATGCTGGCTTACGATCCCGTTACAGATGGCCAAGCCAAGGCCGCTGCCTTTGCCGATTGGCTTCGTGGTAAAGTACGGCTCGAAGATATGCGGACGGATCGCTTCGTCAATCCCGATGCCTGTATCAGATACCGCGAGCAACACATACTTGCCGGCCTGCGCTTGGCTAAAGGGGGGGATCTCGCCAGCACTGAAATATTGCACTGCCGTGCGAATCGTCAATTCGCCGCCATGCGGCATTGCGTCACGGGCATTGACGACGAGATTAATCAGCACTTGTTTAAACTGGTGTGGATCGATCATCACCTGCTCGATTGGTTCGCTCAATTCTAACTTCAAGTGAATTTGCTCACCGATCAGCCGCCGCATCATGTTCATCGTATCATTGATCTGGTGATTAATATCGATCAACTGTGGCTGGCTGGTTTGGCGACGCGCAAACGCTAACAATTGGCGCACAAGTTCGCTGGCGCGGCTCGCGCTCTGGCGAATCGACTCGAGTTCGGGATAGATTGGGTGATCGGCTTCTAGTTCTAGCAACGCCAGCTCAATACTCCCGGTGATCACCGTCAAGATGTTGTTGAAATCATGCGCAATGCCACCGGCTAGTTGTCCGATTGCCTCCATCTTTTGGGCTTGTAAGAGTTGGGCTTGCAATTTCGCTTGCTGTTGTTCGGCCTGCTTCCGTTCCTCAATTTCGCGCTGCGCGGCAGCGTACAGGTTTGAGCTGTCGAGCACTAGCGCCGCTAGTTGGGTGAGCAGCATCGCATGCTGGATCTCGTCGGTTGTGAACGGTGAGCCGTGCTGGTCGCGGGCCATTCCGATCACGCCAAGGCATTCGTTGCCGACAATAATCGGCAAGGCCATTGCTGGGCCAAAATTGAACTGCTCGTAATCAGGCGTATGTTCCGGCCATGCCGTGTAATTAAGCACGATCGCGGGCTGGCGATCGCGAAACGCGCGCCACGAGAGGGGGGCACTGGTTGGAGTTTCACGTCGCATGAGTTGGCTTGGCAGCGATGGCGTACAGGCGCGCACCCTTAATGTGTTCTCATCTTCAGCCAGCAACAATTCGGTATAGCTCACATTGAGCACTCGGTAGGCGCTGTCGGTAATCGCTTGCAAGAGATCGTTCATCTCACGGCGATTGAGCCAATCAAGCGTCAATCGGTGCAACGCGGCCAATTGATCGCGCTGGCGACGCAGATTGTCACTGGCGAGACGGATATCGGTAATATCCACATCCATACAGACAATGTCGCTCACCTGCCCATTGGCAAAGAGGGGAAACATCGCTGAATAGAGCCAGCGTACCTCGCCGGTTTTGGTGTGAATCTGCCACGTGCGCGGCGGCGGGGCTTGGCCGCTCGTCCAGATCTGTTCGATTTGGTGCTCGAATTCAGCGATCTCACTCCCGCTGAGAATGAGGTCTTGCAAACGGCGTCCGCATGCCTCAGCCGCAGTGTAGCCGTAGAATTGCTCGCAGACCCGGTTCCATTCCAGCACAACGCCGCGGCGATCAAACCGCTGAATGGCGACCAGCGGCGTTCGTTCAATCATATCGGTGAAGCGCTGCAACGCTTCGTGCAAGCGTTGTTCAACGCGCTTCCGCTCGGTAATTTCGCGCAATACAAAGATCCGACCGCTGAACTGGCCGTTCCGATCATAAAGTGGATCGATCGTAATATCAAAGAACCGATCAGGGTGTTTAGGACAATTAAGCTCGATTCGCACCGGATGATGTGATTGGGCGGCTCTGGTTAAGGCCGGCCAGCCAAGCGTTTCGGCCAACGGGGTGTTGACTTGCGCTAGATGACCGAATAGCCGTTGGGCTGCCGGGTTGAGGTCGATAATCCTACCGGTTTGATCAGTCACAATCATGGCATCGGCCATCGCTTCAATCAAGCGATCGCGGGCAACCGGTACAAGGTGGAGGAATCGATAACGGTATAACCCGGTAATGATAAACGTCGCTGATAGTAAAAATGAAATCGGAGTGGTATCAACACCCAAGAGGGTAACTTGGCTTAAATATGACCAGTTAGACAAGAAAGGGAAGAGGAACCCAAGCGAAATGAGGATTGCTTGTCGCCGGAAGAGCGGTGACGCCTGCCAGAAAGCGCCCGTAATGAGCGCTAATCCGGTGGTGAGACAGATATACGAATAGCCAATATGCACCCAAAACCACCGTCCGGGAATGATTTCGAGGTGTGGCGGATCATGCAGGCTAAGGCGGACTTCGTGAAAGAATAGGTGATGCTCGTGATTGGTAAACGCGATGAGCAAGGTAAGTAGTGGAAAAGCAAAGAGCAGCCAACGCGCGCGCGAACGGCTCCACGGCTGAAAATCGAGATACGCAAAGGTAAACAGGAGCCAACTAGGCGGCAATGGAATGATGCCAACCTGTTGGACGAGCCGCCAGAACAGCTTGCTCTCCAGCGTTGTTGAGCTCAATTCCAGCGCATCAGCTCCGGCCCATACCACAATGGCGGCGAGCATGAAGAGAAATTCGTGCCCTCCGGCGACGCCGCGACGTGGCCAAAGATAGATCGCGACGCCGATGGCAATCAGGCAAACTAGCCAAAGGAGACCAATTGTGATTGCGGCATTGAACAGCATCGTTATCCCCCAGTGCGTCAGGATTGGTTGTGACTGAGAGGCTGACGCACCATCTTGTGTTGATATTGTAGCCGAAATAGCTAGCGCGGAATCGCTGCTTGACAAGAACATGGAGGCGATGGATAATAGCTGAAATTCCCGTTGTATCCGGTGTAAAACATTCTCTCCGAACCTTGGCGGATATGGATTCGCCGCCTATTGTGTGCAGCAATGACACTCCTGCACTCTTCACCATATCGTATCCGCTTCTACCGCTAAAGGCAACGTCATTATCTAAGGGAGGCGCTATGGCTCCGATCTGGAGTTTACGCGAATTTCTAGCCCGTAAGCGGCAGGCGCTGGCTGCCTTCCGCGCGCGTTTGCGCGAGCAGCCGCCGGCCCCG
>NZ_DAOTWH010000155.1:0-6692 GCF_034435895.1 Chloroflexus sp. | reverse complement strand
CGCCAGACGCTCGCTGCCCGCGCCAGCGTCACCCGCCAGTCATTCGCTGAACGATTGCGCGCCGCGATCGCTGCCGGCCAGCGCGCCGCCGCCGAACGCGAACAAGAGCTGTGGCGCGAGTATCGCAAACGGATCAACGAACCGCCATCGTCTGATCCATCGACGACGCCGTAAGGGCAACGCATACGTCACCCCCAGCGCCCATGCGTAAGGGTAACGCATGCGTCGCCCTATAAGGAGATCTATGGACGCTGAAATCATCGCGATCGGCTCAGAACTGCTGCTCGGCGTCACCATCGACACCAACAGCGCCTACCTCGCCCGCCAACTGGCCGCTGCCGGCGTGAATGTCTACCGCAAGACGGTGGTCGGCGATAATGCCAAGCGGATTGAACAGGCGGTGCGTGAGGCGATCGACCGGGCCGATCTGGTCATCTGCACCGGCGGGCTTGGCCCAACTCTCGATGATGTGACCCGCGAAGCGGTGGCGGCGGCGTTCGATCGCCCGCTTGAGTTCCGCCCCGAATTGCTCGACCAGATTGCGGCTCGCTTTGCCGCTATGAACCGCCCGATGAGCGAGAGCAACCGCCGGCAAGCTTATGTGCCGGCAGGCGCGCGCGTGATCCCTAACCCGCGCGGCACCGCTCCAGCCTTTCTGGTCGAAGACGCGCGCGGCACGGTGATCGTGTTGCCTGGCGTGCCGAGCGAAATGCGCTATTTGTTCGAGACGGCGGTCATTCCTTATTTGCGGCAGGAACGAGGCATCACCACCGTGATCCTTGTCCGCACCCTCCACGCGGTTGGCCTAGGCGAGAGTGTGATCGGCGAACGCATCGCCGATCTCATGCAGCAAGCTAATCCGACCATCGGCATTTCGGCCAAGCGAGCGCGCTACGAGTTGCGCATCGGCGCTCGCGCCGAGAGCCAAGCCGAAGCCGAAGCGATGATTGCCCAAACTGAGGCAATTATCCGTGAACGCCTTGGTCATCACCTGCTCGGCGATGAAGAGTTGCCGGCAGTGGTGGCCAGCTTGTTGCGCGAACGAAACCTCACGCTGTCACTGTACGAAGGGATCATCCAAGCGCCGGTGTTGCATGCGCTGCTGGCTGCGCCAGATATTGAGCAGCGGCTGCGCGGGGTCGAGATCCACCCGCTTGACCGGCCCGCCGATGAGCAGGCGGCGTCAGATTTGGCTGCCGCTGGGGCGTCTACTGTAGCCGACCACTGGCAGAGCGATCTGGCGTTGGGTGTGCAACCGGCCAGCGTGCCCAACGACCAAGGGTTTACCGCCGTAGCCTTTGCGCTGGTGACGCCAAACGGTGAACGGCGCTTGACCCGCCCCTTCGACCTGCGCTCAGCCGAGGGCCGTGAGTTTATCGGCACGGCGGCGCTCGATCTGTTGCGCCGCTATCTGGCCGGGGAGCCGGAGTAGTGTACGCGCCGTTGCCTTCACCAACTACCTTGCCGGCTGCCGTTGCGCTGATCTGGCGCGATCCGGCGTGGTGGCGCAAATGCTTGCTCCACGGTGCGCTAGCGATGACGATCATCGGCTTGCCGTTGGCCGCCGGCTTTATCATGGAGAGCTACGACAATACCCGGCGCGGGTTCCCCATTCCGCTGCCACCATGGCGCGATTGGACGCTGCGCGCCCTGACCGGGATTTTCGCCTTGTTGATCGATCTCACCTTCTTTGGGTTGCCGCTCATGGTCGGCGGCTTGGCGCTGGGTTGCAGCGGCTTGGCGCTCGTGTTGGCGGCTCAGACCGCACTGCTTGAGCCGATCATCTTCAGTATTGTGACGCTGATAGGATTGGTCTGGCTGTGCTTTTTGCTCATCGGCGTTGCGCCGGTTGGCCGCCTCATCTTCGCCGAAGAGGGCCAGATCGAGCGCGCCCTCAGCATCGAGACGGTGCGGCGCGCCTTACAACCGCCTTACCGGGTACACTTTTGGCGCGCGCGCTTGGCCAGTCTGGCGGCGTATCTGCCGGCAGCGGTGATTGCAGCCCTGACTGGTTGGTTGATCACGAACAATGCTCCACTGCTGCTTATTATCCTTACCGGCTGGCTGTTATGCAGTGCTGGCGTCTTCGCCCAACTAGCCGGCGCGCAATTGTACGTTGCCGCCGAACGGCAGGCGCAACGGGAGCTGCGCACATAACTAGCTCGATTATGGTACAGTAGGGCTGTTGCGCGAACTCGGTAAGTACACGCTGATTAGTCTTTCGCTGAAGTGGGAGATTGCTTCGGTCGGGCGACATCCCGCATGGCGGAATGCCGCCGCTTCCTCGCAATGACAAGGGGGGCTGCGCCCCTCGCAATGACAACGGGGTTGTCCGTCGCCGCTCGCCGATGTCATTGCGAGCCGCACTCCGCGCGGCGCAGCAATCCCCCACGAGCGTGGGAGCAATTGGCTCAGGCTTGCTATATGTTGGCGGGAAGATTGGTGCGGGGACGCGAGCAGCCCACTGTGCTGACCATTCGCTTCCCCGCCTGTGAAGCACAAAGACGTAAACCGCGGCAGTTGATGGTGATACCTCTGCGCGCACTACGCGATAACCACACCGGAGCGCCTGCATGAATCTGACTCGCGCCTTTAGCTTTGTGTTCGATGACCCTGATTGGTGGAAAGTGTTCGTCGTGGTCAGCTTGTTGCAACTGGTGCCAATTATCGGCCAGATTGTCGCGTTGGGGTGTATCTTGTATACTGCCCGCGCCGTCGCTAGCGGGAGCAATCGTCCGCTGCCGCGCCTCAACCAGTTCGGCGCTGTTTTCAGCGAGGGATTGGCGCATTCATCTATATCGTCTACTACCTGCCCGTGTTTCTGATTATGTGTCTCTTTATGTGCCTGATCGTGGCAGTAGTGGTCGTAACCGGCAATAACAAACCGACGATCGAGATTTTGATCGGTTTGGCACTTTGCTTGAATCTCCTGCTGGTGCCGTTGGCGCTGATTACCCAACTGTTGCTAATCGTGGGCAGCGGTCGCTACGTGCAAACTGGCTCTGCCGGCGCGGCATTACAATTGAGCGAGGTGTTTGCGTTGCTGCGGCGCAATCCGGCTGAATGGATAGTGCTGTGGCTGCTCTCGATCTTGTGCAATTTCGTCGCCGGCCACGGCGCAATCATTGTGTTCTTTGGCATACTATTCACAACCGCCTATGCTGCGCTCGTCTTCGGCCATCTCCTAGGGCAAACCGTTCGCCAAGTTTCATCACCGCCGTCGCTGATGTAAGCAGGAGAACGCTATGACGCTCCGTGACCTCATCGAACCGCGAGAACTCCTCTACCCCTCGAATCTGCTTACAATCAGCCGGTTGCTGCTCTTGCCGGCGACAATCTACTACATGCAGCGCACCGATCGGCGCGAACGGGCATTGCTATTGCTCGCGATTACGATGATTACCGATGCGCTCGATGGCCCGATTGCCCGCCGCCGCGGCGAGGTCTCGAAGCTAGGCCAGATCCTCGATCCAATTGCGGATAAGGCGCTGATCGACTCAGCGGCGGTGATGCTCTCGCGCACCCGTGGGTTTCCGTGGTGGGCGACTGGGTTGCTGATCTTTCGCGATGTCGGGATTCTGCTGGCGGGCTTGATTGTGCTGCGCCGGAAGGCGCAGATTACCACCGCCGAGAGCAGCGGTAAGCTCACGACACTGGCGATGACGATTGTCGCCTTGCTCTATCTAGCGGGCGGCCCGCGCTGGGGCAAACCAGCGCTCTATGCGGCGTTGGTGCCGTTTTGCTTATCGTTTGTGCAGTATGGCTGGCGCTTTATCCAAATTATGCGCGACGAGCAGGGCGATTCTGAACGCAAAGACGCAATGTAACTCAGTGCGCCTTTGCGTTTATCATTAGCGCGCCACCTTCGTGGCGAATAGCTTGTGGAACTTGGCCACTTTGGGCGCAACCACAAATTGGCAGTAGGGCTGGTAGGGGTTGCGCGCAAAGTACTCTTGGTGATAATCCTCGGCAGGGTAGAAGGTGGTCGCTGGCACGATCTCGGTCACGATCGGGGCGCGAAACACCTGCTGCTCACTCAATTCACGCACCAACTGCTCGGCAATCTGCCGCTGCTCGTCCGAATGGTAGAAGATCGCTGAACGGTACTGCGTGCCGACATCAGCCCCTTGCCGGTTGAGCGTGGTCGGATCGTGAATGCTGAAGAAGATTTCGAGCAGTTCGCGATAGCTGATTTGGCTTGGGTCAAAGCGAATTTGTACCGCTTCGGCGTGGCCGGTATCGCCATCGCACACCTGCCGGTAGGTCGGGTTGGGGACGTGGCCGCCGGTGTAGCCTGAGACCACATCTTGCACACCGATCACCTGATCGTAGACCGCTTCGAGGCACCAGAAGCAACCGCCGGCCAGCGTGGCCGTTTCGAGAGTCATACCAGTCTCCTTCTCGTGAAATGAGCTGCTCTCTCTGTAGTCTACCGCAGGTTGGCGGTTGATGGGAGGATTACAACGGATTGTACCGGTTCATCGCCGCGATCAAGCCCTCACCCAACACCACTTCGACCGCATCAGCGATGCGCGCCAGTAGATCAGGCAGCGCCGCCTCTTCTTCCAGCGTAAACCGGCTCAACACATAATCGGCGGCGTCCATCTTGCCCGGCGGCTGGCCAATACCCACCCGCAACCGGGGGAATTCGGTCGTACCCAGTTGGCCGACGATCGAGCGCATACCGTTATGGGTGCCGGCGCTGCCCCGCTCACGCAGCCGCAGTTTGGCGAAGGGCAGATCGAGATCGTCGTAGATCACCAGCAATTCGCGCGCCGGATCGATCTTGTACCAGTTGCGCAACGCCGACACCGCTTGCCCGCTCAGGTTCATGTAGGTCTGCGGTTTGACCAGCGCCACCCGCTGCCCGCGAATATTGCCTTCGGCAATCTCGCTGTTGGCGCGCTGGTTGCGAAATGCCAGCCCATAGCGTTCGGCCAGCGTTTCGACGCTGCGAAAGCCAATATTATGCCGGGTGCGTGCATACCGCTCACCCGGATTACCCAACCCAACAATCAACCACATAACCTATCCCTCTTGTACGGGCACAGCGTGCTGTGCCCGGTTGGATGGGGCACAGCACGCTGTGCCGCTACAGGTTCCCGCCGTCGCGCCATGGTAGAAGCGGTTGCGCTGCCCGTCAACCCGCTTGACGAAATGCCGTTTCCGGCGAACATGGCTGCAATTGCTTTGAGTCGATAAGGATGTGTTATGGCCGTTCCGACTCTCTCGCTGCCGTTGCCCTCTCTCGCCGAACAGTTTCTGCTCCGGCGCGATATGACCTTTCTCAACCACGGCAGTTTTGGAGCTTGCCCGCGTCCGGTGTTCGACACCTTCCAACAATGGCAACGCACCCTCGAATCCCAGCCGGTTGAGTTTCTTGGTCGCCGGTTGCCCGATCTGCTGCGCCAAGCGCGTGCCCAGTTAGCGGCATTCGTCGGCGCACCGGCAGATGATCTGGTCTTTGTGCCGAATGTGACCTACGCGCTCAATATCGTGGCCCGCTCGATCGCGTTGCAACCGGGTGATGAGGTGTTGGGCATCACTCACGAATACGGCGCGATCGAACGCACATGGCGCTATGTGTGTCTGCAACGCGGCGCGACCTACATCAACCAGCCGGTTGAGCTGCCGGTAGCGACGCATGATGAGATTGTCGAACAGATTTGGCGCGGCGTGACCCCGCGCACCCGTGTAATCTTGCTCAGCCATATCACGTCGCCGACCGCTATCATCATGCCGGTGGCTGAAATCTGCCGGCGGGCACGTGCTGCCGAGATCCTCAGTGTGATCGATGGCGCGCACGCTCCCGGCCAGATCGATCTCAATCTCGCTGAGCTAGGGGCCGATTTTTACGGCGGCAATTGCCACAAATGGCTGTGCGCGCCGAAGGGGGCCGGCTTTCTCTATGTGCGTCCCGAACACCAAGCCCGCCTTGAGCCGCTGGTGGTGAGTTGGGGCTGGCAACCGCCCGATCCGCTCCAAGGTAGTTTTCTCGCCTACCCGGAAGGACGCCCGCTGCAAGCCTACTACGAGTGGATGGGCACCGATGATCCGTCGGCGTTTCTCGCCGTGCCGGCAGCGATCGAGTTCCAGCGCCAGCATCACTGGCCGGCGGTGCGGCAGGCATGCCACAAGCTATTGCAATCCGCTTCCCAGCAGATATTGGCGCTGAGCGGCTTGCCGCCGCTGACTCCCGACGACCAAAGTTGGTGGGTGCAGATGCGCGCCCTGCCCTTGCCGCCGTGCGATCCGGCGCAGGTGCAGGCCTGCCTGTGGCGCGAGTGGCGGGTCGAAGTGCCATGTTTCAACTGGGAAGGCCGCCCGTTGATCCGGGTCTCGGTGCAGGCGTATAATGCCCCGGCAGATATTGAGCGGCTGGTGGCGGGGTTGCGGGCAGTGTTGTGAATGGTTGGGGGAAGTTGCCCTCACCCCTCGCTCTCCCCCGCTGGGGGATCAGCCCCCACCCCTCGCCCCTCCCCCGCTGGGGGAGGGGGAAGGACTTGCTCCCTCCCCCGGAGGGATTGAGGGGCGGACAGAATGTGTAATCGATCGCAACCGTTAATTGCTGTACAATGCTTCAACGCTCGGTACGACACTCCCCTCTCCCGCCGTCAGGTGGGAGAGGGGCTGGGGGTGAGGGCCAGCAGCCCGCGCAGCGGGCTTCGTACCCCTAGCCCGGCCCTTCAGGG
>NZ_DAOTWH010000154.1:0-8701 GCF_034435895.1 Chloroflexus sp. | reverse complement strand
ATGCGCGCGCGCCGGCTGATGGCGTGGCGATTGCCCGTACCTTCAGCGAGATTGCGCGGCGCGGCGGGCGGCTCGAACGGGGTTGCGCCGAGTGCCCGTTGCCGTGCTATATCGATCTGCGCACCAAGAGCGGCGCGACTCATCCGTTGCCTAGCCTCGAACTGATCGCCGGCTTTGCCGCCCGGGTGGGCATTACCGACCCCGATGCAATGCTGGCGATTGCCGATCGCTGTTTGCGATTGGGGATTGATCCGGCGGCAGCAGCGGCAGCTATTGTCTTTATGACCGAAGCCCAAGACGAGGGTTTGGTTCGCCAGCGCACACTGCATTGGGGTGACGGCGCGGCGGTGATTGCGGCCCTCGACCGCATCAGCCAGCGCCAAGAGAAGCGCGATATTCTCTCGCTCGGTGTGGGAGAGATGTACGAGGCGGTATGGGGATCGGCGGCATTTGCCCCGCAGGTGAAAGGTTTGGCGATGCCGGCGCTCGATCCGCGCGCGCTCACCGAGATTGGCTTGGCGATGGCGACGAGTCCGATCGGCGGCGATTATCGCTATGCGATGGCCTTTGAAGAATTGGTGGCCGAACCGCCGGCATGGTTGCCGCCGCCGGCCAGCGGGCCGCGTGAGAGCGAGGGGAAAGCGTTGCGCTTGATTTGGCACGAACGCTTTGCTGCTGCGCTCGATGCCAGCGGCTTCTGCCGCCGGCTTGGCCTGATGGCCTATCAGATCACTCCCGGCGAGTTGATCGCGCTGATCGGCGCGGTGACCGGGCGCGCCATCACCGGCGCTGATCTGGTGCGGATCGGCGAGCGGATTGTCACCCTTGACCGGCTCTTTACCCGCCGCTACGCTAGCAATAGCCAAGACACCTTGCCTGACCGGTATCTGCGCGAACCGCTGAGCAGCGGGCCGACCGCCGGCCATACTCCGCCGCTCGAGGCGTTGTTGGCCGAGTATTATGCCCGGCACGGGTGGGATGCGCGTGGCGATCCAACGCCGGCCCGCTTGGCCGAATTGGGGATAACCCTTTAGCACCATCTACTCAGGGGGCGCGGCAACTGGAGGCCGCACGGCTGTGCGGCCTCTACCAAATACCACGATCGAAATCAATTCATCCATATCATTGCATACTGATATGACCAGATTTGTTGTCAAATTGGGCACCAGCGTGCTGACCGCTGGCACCGACCGCCTCCACCGGCCCTATTTCGTCGAGTTGGCCCGCCAGATTGCCCGTCTCAAAGCAGATGGCCACGAAGTGGTGCTGGTCTCGTCGGGCGCAGTTGCTGCCGGTAAGGAGCGGCTCGGCGTTGCGCCCCGGCAGCGCAGTAACATCCCGCTCAAACAGGTGTTCGCCGCGGTTGGCCAGAGCCGGTTGATGCACCTCTACGAGCAGATTTTCGAGCTGTACGGGTTGCAGGTGGCGCAGGCGCTGCTCACCCGCGACGACTTGCGTGACCGTCGCCGGTATCTCAATGCCCGCAATACCCTCACCCTCTGCCTTGCGCAGGGAATTGTGCCGATTATCAATGAGAATGACGCGGTGGCGACCGCCGAGATTCGGGTTGGCGATAACGATAATCTCTCGGCGCTGGTGGCCGGCTTGATCGACGCTGACCTGCTCTTGATCCTGACCGATATTGCTGGTCTTTACAGTGCCGATCCGCGCAGCGATCCCACTGCTGCGCTGTTGCGCGAGGTGCCGGTGATCGATGAGCGGATTTGGGCGATGGCCGGTGGGAGCGGGACGCATCGTGGTACCGGCGGGATGCAGACCAAGATACAGGCCGCCGATCTCGCCACTCGTTCCGGTGTGGCAGTGGTCATCGCCGCCGGCCACGAACCGGATGTGATCGCGCGTGTGGCCAACGGCGAGCGGATCGGCACCTTCTTTCCGGCGGCAACGACCCATCCCGATGCGCGCCAACGCTGGATCTTGGCCGAAACGGTGCGCCATTCGCGGATTGTGGTGGATGAAGGCGCGGCTACGGCGCTTACCCGCCAAGGCAAGAGCTTGCTCGCCGCCGGCATCCGCGAGGTGAGCGGCGAGTTTGATCGTGGTCAGACGGTGCGGATTTTTGACCCTGCTGGCCGCGAAATCGCGCGCGGTCTCACCCAGTATCGCTCGAACGATGTGCGCATGATCGCCGGTCTGCGCTCGCACCAGATCGGCTCGGTTTTAGGGTATGATTATGGGCCGGAAGTTGTCCATCGCGACGACATGGTGGTGTTGGCCGGATCATAGCGCACAGACGAGCAGCGGAGATACGCCTCTCGCCGTCATTGACCTCACCCTGATACCTTCTGCTGGGTGAGGAGCGGATCCAGACGTTCCATAGCAACGTCCCACCAGAGGTTTGACAAGGAGTAGCTCATGACTTCAATCGACGGGCCGGTGCGGGTGCGGTTCGCGCCTAGCCCAACCGGCAGCCTGCACATCGGCGGCGTGCGCACCGCCTTGTTTAACTGGCTCTGCGCCCGGCACTACGGCGGCCAGTTTATTCTGCGCATCGAAGATACCGACGAGAAGCGGTTTGTGCCCGGCGCTGCCGACGATATTAGCGTTTCGCTGCGCTGGGTCGGCATCGACTGGGATGAAGGCCCCGATGTGGGCGGCCCGTATGGCCCTTACGTCCAGTCGCAACGGTTTGAGTTGGGTATTTATCGGCCCTTTATTGACCAGTTGCTCGAGGCCGGTCTCGCCTATATGTCGTTTACGACCGAAGAGGAGCTGGCGCAGATGCGGGCCGCCGCCGAAGCCGCCGGGATCAAGGCGTTTCGCTTCCGCGGCCCCGAACGCGATTGGCCGCTCGATCGGCAACGTGAGCTGGCGGCCAGCGGCAAGCCGTACACCGTGCGCCTGAAGGCGCCGTTAGAAGGTGAAACCCGCTTCCGCGATCTTGTCCGCGGCGGCGATGAGATCGTCGTGCAGAATGACCAGTTGCAAGATATTGTGTTGATTAAATCGACCGGGATGCCGGTCTATCACTTTGCCCATCTGGTTGACGACCATCTGATGAAGATTACCCACGTGATGCGTGGCGAAGAGTGGGTGCCGAGCACGCCGTATCACGTCTTGCTGTACGACTATTTTGGCTGGCAACGTCCAATCTTTGCCCATTTGCCGGCTATCTTGCGTCACGACGGCAAAGGCAAATTGTCGAAGCGCAAAGATGACGTGGCCGCGCAACGTTTCCGCGAGCGCGGCTATCTGCCGGAAACGATGCTCAATTATCTGGCGTTGCAAGGGTGGAGCTACGACGGCGTGACCGAGATCATGAGTCGCGACGAGCTGATTGCGCGCTTTACGCTCGACCGCATCCAGCCCTCGCCGGCGCGCTGGAACCCGGAAAAGCTGCGCGATATGAACGGTATCTACATTCGCAAACGAACGGCGGCGGAAGTGGCCGAGCTGGTATTGCCGTTTATGCAGCAGGCCGGCTTGATTGGCGATCCGGCCAGCGATGCCGAGCGCGACTACCTGTTGCGGCTGATCCCGCTCATCCACGAGCGGCTAGAAGAATTGCAGGAAGCGCCGGACTTGCTCCTCTTCTTTTACCGCGACGTGACGCCGGGCGAGACGTACAACCCGGCTGACTTGATTCCCAAGAAGCACGATGCCGCGCAGACGATCGCGATGCTGCGCGCGGCGCACGAGGCGCTGAGCCGGCAAGCAGACTGGACGCCGCCGGCGTTGGAGACGACGTTGCGTGGGTTGTGCGAGCAACTGGCTGTGAAACCGGGGCCGCTCTTTGGCGCGATCCGCATTGCCATCACTGGGCGTAGCGTTGCGCCGCCGCTGTTCGATACGCTGGCCGGCGTGGGGAGCGAGCGATCGCTGGCGCGGATTGCGGCGGCTATTGCTACCTTGGAGCAGATGGCATGAGCGAGCTGCACTGGGAGACCAGCATTCATCACGACGGTTCGCCCGCCTACCTGCGCTTTAGCGGAAGGTTGGGCGATACCGCCGTGATCCGGCTCCGCCTTGACGCTGAGGCGCCGGTTAGCGGCGTCTTTCTGCGCACCTGCCCCGACGGTGAGCAGCAGATCACGCCGATGCGCGAGATTGGTATACAGGGTGTCTGCCGCTGGTGGGAAGGCGAGCTGCCGATCCGCATGCTGCGCACCAATTACCGCTTCCTCCTGCGAGCTGAAGATGGTACGCGCTGGTACAGCGCCGGTGGCGTCACCCGCCACTACCCGACCGACGCCAACGACTTCGTGGTGTTGGCGAACTACCACGCGCCGGATTGGGTGCGCGATGCGGTGTTCTACCAAATCTTTCCCGACCGCTTCGCCGACGGCGATCCGGCCAATAACGTGCGCGATGGCGAGTATCTCTATCGGGGGAAGCCGGTACTGGCACGGCGTTGGGGCGAATTGCCCAACCGGCAGACGGGGCAGATTGAGTTTTTTGGCGGTGATTTGCAAGGTATTGCCCAGCGTCTCGACTATCTGACCGACCTAGGTGTTTCGGCCCTCTATCTCAACCCCATTTTCCGCGCACCCTCGAACCACAAATACGATGTTGAAGACTACACAACCATCGACCCGCACCTCGGCGGCGAAGCAGGCTTGTTGCTGCTGAGGCAGTCGCTCGACGAGCGCGCAATGCGGGTAGTGCTCGACATCGTGCCCAATCACTGTGGCGTCACCCATCCGTGGTTTGTCGCCGCGCAAGCCGATCCGCGCTCGCCAACCGCCGAATTCTTCACCTTCCGCCGCCATCCTGACGACTACGAAAGCTGGTTAGGGGTCAAGACGCTGCCCAAGCTCAATTACCGCAGCGTGCGCCTGCGCGAAGTGATGTACGCCGGCCCCGACGCGATCATGCGGCGCTGGTTGCGCCCGCCCTATCGCATTGATGGCTGGCGGATCGATGTCGCTAATATGCTGGGCCGGCTCGGCCCCGACAACCTCGGCCACAAGATCGGGCGCGGCATCCGGCGGGCGGTCAAGGCCGAACAGCCTAACGCTTACCTGCTCGGCGAGCATTTCTTCGATGGTACCCCTCACTTGCAAGGGGAAGAGCTGGACGCCACGATGAATTATCAAGGCTTCACCTTCCCGATCTGGCGCTGGCTGGGCGGGTTTGAATTCAACCCGAATCGGCCCGAAGCCGATCCGCGCCCGATCGCTACCGAGACGGTCGCCGCCCAGTGGACAGCCTTCCGGGCGGCGATTCCGTGGCAAGTGGCGACGCAGCAGTTCAACCTGCTTGGCAGCCACGACACCCCGCGGCTACGCACGATTGTTGGTGACGATCTGGCGCGGGTGCGGGTCGCAATGACGCTGCTCTTCTGTTACCCCGGCGTGCCGTGCATCTACTACGGCGACGAGATTGGGCTGGCCGGCGGCGGCGATCCCGATTGCCGGCGGACGATGCCGTGGGATGAAGCGGAGTGGGATCACGACCTGCGCGCGTTTGTGCGACGGCTGGCGCATCTGCGGCGCAGCGCGCCGGCGTTGCGTTGGGGCGGTTTCCAACAACTCTACGCCCAAGGCGCGACGATTGCCTTTCAGCGCGAAGCGCCGGAAGAGCGACTGATTGTAGTCGCGCGCCGCAGCGACGATGGCTTGCGGGCATTGCCGGTGCGCCACGCCGGTCTCGCTGATGGTGTTGCCTTGCGCGAACTCTTCACCGGCGCCGAGACGTTTGTGCGTAGCGGGATGGTGGACATCAGCAGTCTACCGGCGACCGGCGCGCAGGTGTGGCAGGCATTGTAAGGGCGGGTTGCAAACCCGCCCTTACAGTGATCGGTATCGTACAGGTCGGATTTCAGACCCATCCCTCGGCTCAGAACTGCGGCGGCTGGTACGGCGGCGGAGGAGACGGGGGCGGCAACGGTTGGCCGTTGCGATAGGCAAAATAGGCCTGCACGTCGAGCTGGTTGTAAAACACCAAACTGATAATTCCGAACACCATCGAAAAGATATTGCCGGTGATGATATTGACGATCTGCATAATCGCCAGCGTCTTGTTCGGTTGCACCGGCTGCGGCGGGTTGCTCATCAGTTTGTAAGCGTACATCCCGGCCAAGATTGCCACCGCGATTGAATAGATGCCCAATGGAATACCGCAAATGGTGAACAACCAGACGATCCCGCTGAGGCCGCTGAGCACGGCATCGACAATCGCCATAATCCCGATCGCGAATACCGCATTAGGCTTCGTTGCGCCATACGCGGGGTAGCCCGACGTGGCTTGGTATTGAATTTGGTATGGTTGGTACGGCTGTTGGTACGGCTGTTGGTATGGCTGTTGGTACGGCTGTTGGTACGGCTGTTGGTACGGCTGTTGATACGGCTGTTGATACGGCTGTTGATACGGCTGTTGATACGGCTGTTGGTCAGGTTGATAACGGCCATACTCGTTTGGGCGTTGTGGATCGCTCACGGGATGCCTCCCTTCCCTCTTTGTAGTACCTCATCACAAGATTACAACGAGCCAATGGGCGCTATTGTTGCACGATTATAGCGGGATCATAGCACGAGACGTTACCAATTGACACCTTGACAGGAAGCGATCTTCATTTTTACAACATTGATAACAATGCTTATTCAACAATCCTTTGGAAAGGAATGGCGTATGGTTCCGGCATGGTTCACGCACAACCGTCTCTACGATCTCGCCCGCAGCGGTCGCCGTCTGCCGCCGTGGTGGGGCGTGATCGTGGTCGGCATCCTCATAGGCATCCTCATAGGCATCCTCTCGATAGTACTAGCGTTGCCGGTGATGTTGGTGCAAATAATGTTGCACAGTGAGAGCCTTTACTTTGATACATGGGTTACGAAAGTTTCCCCATTGGTTTCTGGCTTTTGGTGGTCACTTAACCTCACTGCTTTGTTTGGCGCAATGATTCTGCTCGTGTGGTTGTGGATCCGGTTCTACGAGCAGCGCGGGATCGTTACCATTGGGTTTGAGCCGCAGCGGGCATGGTTCTTGTATGGGCGCGGGCTGCTCTTGGGTTTTGCTGCGTTTTGTGCCGTCATCGGCTTATTAGCGCCGTTTGGTTTGGTTGCGGTCGAGCCTAGCGATCCGGCGCTGGTGGGTTGGACAGCGCTCGGCGGGGTGTTGCTGGTGCTCATCCCCGGCTGGCTGATCCAAGGCGCTGCCGAAGAGGTGCTCACCCGCGGTTGGATGTTGCCTACCCTAGCGGCGCGCTACCGGCCTTGGGTTGGCGTGGTAATTTCATCGCTCTTCTTTGCCGCGATGCACGGCCTTAATCCCAATCTCAGCGCGCTTGCTCTCTTGAATCTCTTTCTCTACGGCCTCTTCGCCGCCCTCTACGCCTTGCGCGAGGAGTCGTTGTGGGGGATTTGCGCGTTCCATTCAATCTGGAACTGGGTACAAGGTAATTTCTTCGGGTTCCAAGTGAGCGGGCAAACGGTTAGCGGCGGCATGCTGTTCAATTTGATGGAGACCGGCCCTGATTGGCTGACCGGCGGCGCGTTTGGCCCCGAAGGCGGCTTTGCCACCACGCTGGTGCTGGTAATAAGCATGGCGATCATCTGGTGGTGGCCGGCCACAAGCCGGCAGCCGGCAGGCCAGCCGGTGACGGTTGATCGGTAGCACAACGACCTGATTATGGAGTTCGGCAGTTTGACTACCGCACCTATATCTCACGGCAAACTCACCAACAAGACCCTCACTAAAATCCCCGCCACGCCGAGCCATTGGCTGCGCGCTAATCGCTCGCGCAGCACTAGCCAAGCCAGCACGACCGTCACGGCGCTGAAGATCGAGGCTAGCGCCGTGACGACGCTGACGTAGGCCGTCGCGATGCCGGTATTGAAGCTGAGAAAGGCGATGGTGTCGAGCGCACTGGCCGCAATGATCAGACCGCCGTGCGCCGCTGTCAATCGCGGCAGCGCCGGGCGGCTGATGGCGAGGACCATCGCTGCCGCCAATACCGTCACGACCCGCCCGATCAAGACCGGCCATGCGATGCCGAAGACCGCCGTGACATCGCCGATCAACCAAAAGAAAAGACCAAAACTGATCGCTACCCCAATCGCTTCCGGTACGCCGCGCAGATTGGTATGCGCTGTCCCCGGCCCGCGTGACACCACCGCCACCCCGCCGATTACTAGGCCGGTGCCGGCCAGCGTGATCATTCCCAACGCTTCGCCATCGAGGAGCGCCAACGTTGCTGTCACTGCCGCAAAACTGGCCGAGATCGGTGAGACGATTGCCAGCGTGCCGATCGTGAACGCGCGGTAGAGCAACAGTGTGCCAGTGACATTGAGCAGGTTGACCGCCACCGCGACCAACCAGTCCGGCCCCCATGGCGGCAGCGGATCGCTGCGACCAAGCAGCACCAGACCGATGGCCACGATACCGGCCATCTGGGCGAACAAGAGTGTCCATTGCCAGCCGAGCTGGCGGGTGGCGCGAGTGATCAGGAAATCACCGGTTCCCCACCCTAACGCAGCGATTAAGCCGTAGATAATGCCCATAGTGATGTCTCAAATCGCCTCTCTGAGGTTCCGGAATAGCCACAAAAAGACGCAAAACTCACAAATGTTATGGTTTTTGGTAGTTATACTGGTCGCGTCCAACCGTTGATCGCTGTGTGATGCCTCAACACGCAGTTCTACGCTCCCCTCTCCCGCGTCAGCGGGAGAGGGGCTGGGGGTGAGGGCCAGCAGCCCGCGCAGCGGGCTTCGTACCCCTAGCCCGGCCCTTCAGGGCCGGG